>CAZBOX010000004.1:0-71316 GCA_964493595.1 uncultured Candidatus Obscuribacterales bacterium
CAATCGGTCCGGCCCTGCAAAATCTCGCTCTGCTCAATCATGCCTCTGGAAAATATGATCTGGCAATGCCGCTCTACGAGCGAGCTTTGAAGATAGCTGAGGCTACCTGGGGGGCGGAACACCCCTCCTGCGCAACAATTTTGAATCAGCAAGGCGAGCTTTATCGCATGAAAGGCGATTTTCCCAATGCGGAGAAAACTTTCTGGCGTGCCTTGCGAATCCGTCAGACCGCGCTTGGGGTTGAACACCCGAGCACAGCCCAGAGTCTTGCCAGTTTGGCTCTACTCTTTCATCTTCAATGCAAATACGACCAGGCTGAGCCACTCTACAAAACTCTTGTCGATTTGCGCACTAAAGATTGGGGTCCGAAACACCCTCATGTCGCGGAAATGCTCAATAATCTTGCCGAAGTCTATCAGGACCAGGGAAAATACAGTGAAGCCGAGCCCCTCTACTGGCGGGCTTTATCGATCACGCAAGAGGCGCAAGGACCTGAGCATCCCAGTGTGACTAAGGCTTTGAGAAATCTGGCCGAGCTCTATGAAGAGCAGGAGAATTATGACGAAGCGGATCGTTTATTTCGCTGGGGGCTTGGTGTAGGTGAAAAGGCGCTGGGTAGCGAACACCCTGAAGTTACAGAGTTGATGGCTCGATATGCCAATTTGCAGAAGCGAATTTCGGAAAGCGACGACGATACTCCGTCGACGAGCTGGCAGGACTGACAGAACTCGATGAGCTTGCTAGGGTACTGATACTGTAGTCTTTTCTTTGACCAGCTTCTTGCGCACGCCTTCGCCTGCAAGAAGCCCTGAAGATGCGGCTTGTCCAACCCCGCGTGTCCAGCTTGATGAGTCACCGATGATGAACAGATTGGGAATATTTGTTTCCATGTTTTTGGAAACAGTTATGGAATCAGGATAGCTCTTGCATTCCGGCGCGAAGAGCAGCGTCGAGTCATCGGCCACGCCGGGGCAGATTTTGTTCAAAGCATCAAGATATTCAACAATGCCTTCCAGAATTCTGTGCGGGTAAGCCAGCGAAACATCTCCGCATTCCGCTTCCAGTGTCGGTTTGACAAGATTGTTGGTGAGAGACTTCGTGCGGCGCCCGGCCCGCAGGTCGCCCAGTCTTTGCACGAGAGGTCCGCCGCCGGCAAGCATGTTTACTACTTTTGCAATGGTTTGCGAGTAGAGCTGAGGGTCTTTGAACGGGCGTGTGAAAGTTTTGGAAACAAGAACGGCGAAATTATTGTTCTCGCTCTTCTCGTACATCTTCGAGTGTCCGTTCACGAGCACGTAGTCTCGGTGATTCTCGGGCGTGACAAAGCCTTTCGGGTTGGAGCAGAAATTGCGAACGACATCATTGGAATGTCTGCTGCGGTAATACAATTTTGGTTCGTAGAAGCGCCTATCGACTTCTTCTGTGAAGAAGCAACTGGTCTCGACGCGAATACCGACATCGACTTGACCTGGATAAATGTCCAGCGATTTGTAGAATTCTTGCTGGGTGAGCCAGTGCGCGCCGCCACGGCCGACCGAGAGAATGCACATGTCGAAGAGCATCTCTTGCTCGTTGCCCTGCTTACGGTAACCGTCATATTGGAGAAGGAATTTTTCAGCGCGGCGAGAGACCGACTGCACTTTCATGTCCCAGTGAAAGACGATATTCGTGCCAATCGCTTTGATTTCTTCCAGAATGCTTGTGTTGATGGCCGGAGCATTGTCAGAGCCGCAATGAAGCAATTCCTGGTAGTGATAAGTCATACCTGCCAAGGTTGCTTTCTTCTTTATCCACTCGAGATCTTCTTCGTTCGGTTTTACGACCGGTATCTCACAGGGAGCATGTTTCAAGATCGTCTCGCGGACGATATTCAGTTTCTTCTGCAATTCATCGCCGCCGACCAGGTCATACAACCTGCCGCCGATAACCGGCGATGCGGAAAGGATGACTTTGAAGTCATTCCAGCTTCCGGCCGACTGGCCGGGCGCGCAATAACTGCAAGCCTTTGGCGGACAAACGGTGAGCACGCCCTGGTCGATCGGGCATGCATATCGCTTGTCATAAACGGGACCGACGTCGAAAACGTGGACTTCTACATCTGCGCCGGCCAGCTCTTTGAGAGCGAACAAACCGGAGGCACCCAATCCCACTAGTGCAAGCTTTTGCATTTTTGTTGTGCTGTAACCCCTGCAATCCCCCAAGCGCCAGCGGTTTCACCCGTTTCCGGGTATTTATGCCGCCTGCCTGGCCTGGCTAACACCCGATTCTACCACCGGAATCATCGGGCGCAACGGAATTCTTGACTACCTTAACGCGAAATCAACTAAAGTCGGTCAAGCGGCACTTCAGAATCTACTCGACGAACTTCTTCATCCGCTCGTGCTCTAGGGTTTCGAGCATGCCGTTCATCTGGCTGGATAAATCGTCGGTGATCTTTTGCAAAGCCACTTTCTTGCTGGTTTTGTATTCTTGCTGATAATTGCGCAAGTCAATGGGATGGCCCACATCGATGATGATGCAGCGTGGTCCTTTGATGGTCGTTTTGCCGAACACCTCATGCTCGATGCGCTCGAGTACATCGGCAAAACGCTCCTGGGTCATGTGCTCTTTGATGTAGCCGTCGTATATCGAAACGAAATTGACCACGCGGTCGAGATCTTTGTAGAAGCCCTTGATCTCGGTTGCTTTCTCGGCGTGAAGTTGCCTTTCGTACTCAGAGAGCCCCTCTTCATCCGCATAGACAAAGTCGTCGATACGGTTGCGCAGCATGCGCACTGCATCCAGTGTACGCTCGCTTTTCGGCAACTCGATATTGAGATAGCTCGACATGTGAGTGAGGATCGCCATGCGAAGAGCTGTAATCCGGTCGTTGAGAGTGGCGTCTTTCGACGGTTCTTGATTGTATTCCGATTCGAGAGCCTTAATAAGCCGCTCCGCCACTGCCATAAGACGCGGATAGAGTTTCGAGCCTGAAGGTCTGGCGACTGACATTTTTGCTTCCAGCCTTGTGAGAGTCTCAGTCAAAGCCGGTTTGATGTCGCCTGTGTAAGTATATTTGAGGGCAATCGGCACCAGGTAGATGTGCTCGCTGGAGCCCTGCTTATCCAGCTCGTCCATCGCCCAGAAGGAAAGTTGAGCGGCTCCCGTTTCGAGAGGAAGCAGAGTGTCGTTCTGCCTGGATATTTCCCCTTCGGGAAAAAGCACGAGCTTTTGCTTTCCTTCAGACAGGATTTTCTTTGTCATTTTGAACGACTCACGGTCCGGCGCGCCGCGCACAACCGAATAGGCGCCGATGTGCTGCAGCCACCAGCCGTTGAATCCGTGGTCCCAGTCGAAGACTTCGCGGGCAGCGACGTAATTGAAACATTCTTTGGCTGCCTGACCAAAGAAGAACATTGCCTGAGGGTCGTGCCTGTTCGAGTGGTTCGGACAGACAAGGGCGCGTTTGCCCTTGAGCGCGGCAAAACGCTCGAGCGCCCCTTCTTTGATTCTTATCTGCGTATCGCTCATGCCGTACTTCTTATAAAGCGGCGCGCAAAGCTTGATAAAGCTAATCAGCAGCGGCGAATCTTTTGGGGGGCGAAAGTCAAGCACTGGTCTATAAAAACGCGATCGGGAGTAACTGAAACTCTCTGCACGAATCAGTATAACAATAGAATTCGGGATGCACCGCTTTGCTACGTTGAAGCCGTCAAACCTTAGCTGGGTCAGGCTATAGCGCTGAAGCGGAAATTGCGTCCCTTCAATCTGCGTATTAGAGTCCGAGCGGCCCCTATAGTCTGGTTACCGGTTGGCTCCAATTCGTGCAAAATCATTATTCCGCCGGGAATCGCATACTTGGAGAGTCTCTCTACGACAGAGCGCTCGCCTATATGCCGCCAGTCTTCTGAAAACGCGCTCCAATAAACGGTCTTCATGTCCTGCTCCTGGAGAAGATCGTGGGCTTTCTTGTCGACAATGCCAAAGGGCGGACGAAAGAGGTGCGGCGATTTGCCGGTAATGTCCTTGATTCTAGTGTTGGTGGTGATAATTTCCTTTTCCAACTTGCGAGCTGAAAGAAGAGGCAAGAACTGGTGGCTGTAAGTGTGGTTGCCGATGGCATGCCCTCTTTTGCTGACTTCCAGCAGAAGTTCTTCATGCTTTTCGACCTGTTCGCCGATGACAAAAAATGTCGCTTTTACGCCTTCTTCTTCGAAGAGCTCAAGCAATCGCGGTGTTGTAGCGGGATTCGGACCGTCATCAAAGGTAAGGTGGATTTCCCCATTGCCTTCATATATGGTGGCATCTTCCGGTCCGCTTGTTTTTTCCGGTTGGGTGCCTCGCCAGAGCCCTTCGGGCAAAAATAGCTTGGCCAGACCGGTTAGACCTTCCATATGCAGGCGCGCCACGTTGTCGGAGACCGCGTCGGAAAAAGTCATCCCGGTTTTGTTTGAGTGGTGTCTGGACTTAGACATTGGCCGGCTCGCCTGATTTGGCAGTGTTTTGAATCAGCAGGTGTATAGCGCGTCTTGCCTTGTCGCCCACTTCTTGCGATCGTCTTTGCGCTATCGATTCTATGGCGCTGGCAAATGCGTAGAACCTCTCTATCGGCAGGTGGGTCGCTTTGGGATGAGGCAGAAGACTTCTCAAATATCCGCGCAGGTTGTTGCTTTCCTTGTCGCTGAGCGGCTGAATAAGCGATAGAAGCGGACCCAATGAGCGTAAGGAGATAAGTGGTGTAGAGTAGGTGATCACATTTTTCGAGAGAGCACGGTGGATGAGGACGCACTGGGGCAGAGGGGCCTGTTTGTCGCTCTCGCCCTCTGGGATCTTAACCATTTGGTCGGCCCACAGTCCGAAGTCGTGCAACAGATCGAAAAGTGAACCGGCCTTCTTGCTCTCCTGTCCGACCACGGGCAGCAATCCGTAAATAAGCGGTCGCGCGTCGCACTTGTCAACGTCTTTCGATACGTTCAGCATCGCGCCGGAAAGGGATGAGGCTTTGACCAGAAGCGCTGATTCGTTGATTTCCCCTATGCGTCCGGGGGCGAATTCGACTTCTTTTATTGAATACTCCTGGCAGAGAAGAACATCCAGGACTGCATCGCCGACAATCGCTCCGAATTCAGCCGAGGTGACGTTGCCGGTCACGAAATAGATCATCACCTTGGGGATATTTCTGCCCAGAGAGACGTGCAAAATCCCCGTCACTTTCTCAAGGCTCAAAAACTGCATCACATTGAAAATGGTGCCTTCTCGAACTGATGTGATGTGAAAGTTGATGCCCACGAATTGAAATAACCTGGATGGAATGGCCGATTCGATTTTGGAATCGGAACGAATCGGAAGCGCTAGGACCTGCTACTTAAATTATATGCTTCCCAAAATCTAAATGGCAGCAACGCGCTTCACCGCGCTCGCCTGAATTTCGCGTTTTTTCTCCGGCATCCCTTAACTGGTTGTTTCCAGATTGAGTTTTGCCGTAAGCGCCTTGCGAACGACCTCGCGATCGTCAAAATGTATGGTCTTGTCGGCGAGAATCTGGTAAGTCTCGTGACCTTTGCCGGCAATGAGGATAACGTCCTTTTCTCCGGCGGCTTCAATCGCCATGTGTATAGCCTGAGCGCGGTCAGGCTCGACTTGAACATCCTTCATCCGCTTGATGCCGGCCAGAATGTCGGCGATTATCTGCTGCGGCTGCTCAGTGCGGGGATTGTCTGACGTGACTACGACCTGATCGGCGAGATTCTCGGCTATTTCGCCCATTTGTGGGCGTTTCGAATTGTCTCTGTCACCGCCGCAGCCGAAGACAACGAAAAGTCTTCCGCCCGAGGGGACGAGTTTTCTGGCGGCCTTCAGAACATTGTCAAGCCCGTCCGGGGTATGGGCGTAATCAACCAGGCAGAGGGGTTGAGCCAGGCTCTCGTTCTTGCGACCGGATACTCTGACCAGCTCGAAACGTCCAGCCACGCCTTCGAAAGTCTCAATGGCCGCCTTCAATTCAGAGCGGTCGATGCCTTCGTTAAGGCAGAGAGCCAGAGCGGCCATGGCGTTGTAGACGTTAAAGACTCCGTTCAGGCGAAGATTGATGTCCATGGGACCGGCGGGTGTGGCCAGCTCAAGGCGGGTGCCATTGAAATCGAAATCGGCTTTGACCGCGCGCACATCGGCTGTTTCATTCCACCCGTATGTGAGCACACGCACCGATTTGTCGACTGATTTGACGAATTCGGCAGCCAAAGCGTCGTCCAGATTGATGACGGCGGCTTTCGTATTTTGAACGCTCTCAGACAGCTGGCTGAAGAGAAGCCTCTTGGACTTCCAGTAGTGATCCATCGTCTTGTGGAAGTCCAGGTGATCCTGGGTGATATTGGTCAAGCAGGCGGAGGCGAACTGGCAGCCGTCCACTCTTTTGAGAGCCAGCGCATGGCTGGAAACTTCCATCGCCACGTGGCTGAGACTGCGCGAAACCATGGACGCGAGTAGTTCCTGCAGGTCGGATGCCTGAGGAGTCGTGAATTTGAGATCCTCGTACTGTTTGTCGCCGTCGGCTCGGGTCCAGCGCGCCCCGAGGGTGCCAATCAAGCCGACACGCTTGCCGGCTTTTTCGAGCAAATGTTCGACCATGTGAGTGGTTGTCGTTTTGCCGTTTGTGCCGGTCACTCCTATGAGGCGGAGCTTGGTCGATGGTCTATCGAAAAAATAATCGGAAGCTTTGGCTAGAGCCAGCCTCACATCCGGTACTACAGCAAAAGGCGCCGTCAGAGACTTCTCGTCCTGCGGGCGTTTCTCTGTAATGATGAGGGCCGCGCCTTTTTTGAGAGCGTCCTGGATGAATGCGTTACCGTCTTGCTTTTGCCCTTCAATGCAGAAAAAAGCATCGCCGGGTTGGACAAGGCGAGAGTCGTATCGAACTCCTTTGATCGCATCGCCTTCGTGGTCCTTCTGCCCGGAGGCGCTCAAGACCGATATTTCGCCCGCCAGGGACGTCTTTAACTGTGAGAGAAAATCATCCAGCGGTTTCACTGCTGGCTCAGTCTGTTGCGTCAACAAGTTATCGCCCGATTGTGAAACTGTAGAGGCGGCGGGAGCCTTTTGCGACTCCACTGCATCAATATCTATACAGGATAAACGGAGATCAGTTGACGACCACGTTGTGCTTCAAACTTGACCACTCCGTCAGCGACAGCATAGAGAGAGTCGTCTCCGGCTACTCTGACGTTTGCGCCTGGATGAAAGCGGGTTCCGCGTTGTCTGACGAGAATATTGCCGGCAGTTACCATTTCGCCGCCGTATCTCTTAACACCAAGGCGCTTGGGCTGACTATCGCGCCCGTTTCTTGTCGAACCTGCCCCTTTTTTATGTGCCATGACAAATCACCTTTGTTATGTGTCCTAATCAAATGCCTGCGATTTGATTTGATTACTCTGCTTTCTTCTTAGCTGCTGGTTTTTCTGCTTTGGCCTTAGCTTCTTTCTTCGGCTCGGCTTTGGCTTCTTTCTTGGGCTCAGCCTTAGCTTTCGGCTTGGATTGCTCGTCGGCTTTAGCGAGTTCTTTATCGTTCAATTTGATCGATTCAATAAGAATGCGTGTGTAGTGTTGGCGGTGGCCCTGCTTCTTGCGGGTGCCTTTCTTTGGCTTCATGTGATAGACGATGATCTTTTTGTTCTTGTCGTGGCCAAGAATTTTGCCTTCTACTTTGGCGCCTTCGATGAACGGCTTGCCGACGGTAGATTTGTCACCATCTACGAGCATCAAAACGCGCTCAAATACGAATTTGTCGCCAGCTTTGCCTTCTGTCAGGTCGACGTCTACAAAACGGCCGGCTTCCAATTGAAATTGCCTTCCCGAGGCTTCTACGATGGCAAACATTGTCGTCTCCAAATCTTGTACTCGGCAGTCTTTGACCGAGCAATTTACTTAGTTCACTGACTTTTCCGCGGGCGGCTCGAAAGCTGCCTCTACAGGTAAAAGTTCGCCCCAGCATTCAACTGGGCGTCACGCCGTGTGCCCCAATCGGGGCTCGGGCGAATGGCAATAGTACCAAATATAAACTGGGGCGTCCAAACTTACGTAAATTGTCTTAAGCTTTATGTGATGGTCTATTGCGTGAGATTTCGCCAATCTTTTTCGATTGTTTCGGCAAAACGCTCACTGATTCTTATTCTCGCCTGATTGGCGCCAAGGCAGGCAGCGCTCCATCATGAAAGCCTTTTCACCCGTCTGTCTGTTTAACACTCGGCAATCAGGGAGGCTCCGGCGATAGACTCTTAGTAATTGGAGGGCCGGACAGCCATGAGCGAAGGTAACGAAGCCGAACTGGGCAGAAGCAAGTACGGTTCGACACCGCAAGAGCATTTGCGGCATCTTTTGACTATAGGCTGGAGTCCCAAGAGCCCGCTCATACTTAAATATGTTGCTGAAAATCGCCTGCAGCGCGAGCTGTCTGAATGGCAAGAGCTTGCCAACGAGGCTGCGGCCAGGCAAACAGCCGGTAAGAAATAAAGAGTGAAATTGCGTCAATAATTGTGCAATTTCCATTAAACATTTTAAGGATCACGGCAGATGCTAATAAAATTGCCGGACTGATTCCCAAGCTTTTTTGGAGTGATTGCGTCTATGTTGCAAGTTGGAAAAAGAGCTCCCGACTTTGATATGCCCTCGACCAAGGACATGAAAGGTCTCAAAGAGAATGTACGTTTGGCCGATTACAAGGGCAAATGGTTGGTCATGTTCTTCTACCCCCTCGATTTCACGTTCGTTTGCCCGACTGAAATCACCGCATTCGATAAGAGATACGACGAGTTCAAGAAAGCCGGCGCTGAAATCCTGGCTATCTCGACTGACAGCGTATACAGCCACCGTGCTTGGATCCAAACCTCCGAAGACAAAGGCGGACTTGGACCGGTCAAATTCGTTCTCGCTTCCGACATCACCAAAGACGTCAGCCGCGATTACGGTGTATTGATGGAAGACAAAGGCATCGCTCTGCGCGGCCTTTTCATCATCGATCCGGATGGCAACCTCCAGTACCAAGTCGTCCACAGCCTCAACATCGGACGTTCGGTTGATGAGACTTTGAGAGTTCTCGAAGCTTTGAAGACCGGCGGCCTCTGCGGCGCTGACTGGAAGCCGGGCCAAAAGCCCCTCACCGTTTAATTCGGCGAGACGAAATAATTTGCAGACCGCTCCTTTTGGGGCGGTCTGTTTCTTTTTTGCCGCTCTTTTGTGGTGCCGAGAATGGCTTCGCAACAGTTAAATTACCTGCGACATCTGCTGTGAGAGCGATACAATAATCATTCGTAATCTGATGTGTGAGGGTGCGAAATTTCCCATTTGCATCAGGGTTTGTCACTTGCTGTGCACAACCGAGTCCGAGCTAAGACCTAAAGGAGGTTCTGATGCCACTTCGTATGGATGCTGCCCTGCCTTCGATTGAAGGTGGTACCGAGTGGTTTAACAGCCCACCGATCAAGAACGACGAATTGAAAGGTGTCCCTGTGCTTATCCATTTCTGGGCAATCAGTTGCGGGATTTGCAAAGAATCTCTGCCGGAAATTTCCGGTTGGCTGGATAAATACGGCAGCAAGGGTTTGAAGATAGTATCCGTTCACATGCCAAGGCAAGAGTCGGATACCAATATTGATGCAGTTAAAGAAGCCATCAATGAGTACGAAGTGAAACAACCATGTGTTGTCGACAACTGGCATGAAATTACTGACGGTTTTGAAAACAAATACGTCCCGGCTTTCTATCTTTTCGATGAAGAAGGAAAGATGCGCCAATTCAATGCCGGCGAGAAAGCAGCAAAGCTGGTCGAATCGGCGATCGAAAGAGTAATCAACGCATACACCGAAAAGAAAGAAGGCGCCAAAGCCTGATTTCATCCGTATGCATCGTGTAAGCATCAAAGAAAATTGAGGGACGCTAATGTCTATAACATCGGTGGTAAGCCGTTCGAAACAGCTGGCAACTAGGGCAGAGGCAGTCATTCCTGGAGGCGTCAATTCACCGGCAAGGGCGCTGAAAGCCGTAGGCGCCGATCCGATTTATTTCGATCGGGCCGATGGACCTTATCTATTTGATGTGGACGGAAATCGTTATGTCGACTATGTCGGCTCCTGGGGACCGATGATTCTCGGTCATTGCCATCCCAGAGTCCTGGAAGCTATTGAAGTGACGCTCGCCCATGGCACAAGCTTTGGCGCACCGTGCCGCCAGGAAGTAGAAATGGCCGAACTGGTTTGCCAGCTCATACCTTCTATCGAGATGGTGCGCATGGTCAATTCCGGAACGGAAGCGACCATGTCGGCAATCCGCGTAGCAAGAGCATTTACGAAACGCGACATCATCGTCAAATTCGAAGGCTGCTATCACGGACACGGCGATTCTTTTTTGGCCAAAGCCGGCTCGGGTCTCGCCACTCTCGGTATCAGCAGTTGCCCTGGTGTTCCGGAAGAAGCGACCAAGCTGACCATCACGATTCCATTCAATGATCTCGATGCAGTCAAAAAGGTCTTCAAAGAGCACAGCAAAGAAATTGCTGCAGTAATTTTGGAACCGGTCGTCGGCAACGCTGGACTCATTCTTCCTCAAGACGGCTTCCTCAAAGGCTTGCGGGAAATCACGGAGAAAGAGGGCGCACTCTTGATCTTCGACGAAGTAATGACGGGATTTCGTGTAGCGCTTGGCGGTGCTCAAGCAAGATATGGGATAAAGCCCGACCTGACTACTCTCGGCAAGATCATCGGAGGAGGCCTACCGGTAGGCGCCTACGGCGGTCGCAAGGACATCATGCAAATGATCGCTCCCAGTGGCTCTGTCTATCAAGCCGGCACGCTGTCCGGCAATCCGCTGGCAATGGCTGCCGGAATTGCGCAGCTGAAGATGCTGCAGCA
Source organism: uncultured Candidatus Obscuribacterales bacterium (assembly GCA_964493595.1). GTDB lineage: Bacteria > Cyanobacteriota > Vampirovibrionia > Obscuribacterales > Obscuribacteraceae > QKMZ01. The sequence continues at coordinate 10,878 of CAZBOX010000004.1, forward strand.
GCCGGAAACGTACGTAAAGTTGAATAACAAGACCGAGCTTCTGGCCAAAGGTTTGACTGAGATCGCCGAGAAAAAAGGCGGCATGAGAGTAGCGCATATTACCGGCATGATCACCGTCTTTTTCACTGATAAAGAAGTCGTTGATTTTGAAACCGCGAAAAAATCCGATACTGAGAAATTTGCCAAAGTCTGGCGCAAACTCGCGGAAAAGGGAATTTACTGGCCGCCTTCTCAGTTTGAAGCTGCCTTTGTCTCGACGGTGCATTCGACAAAAGACATTGAGGAAACTCTCAAAGCTTTCGAAGAATCTGTCTGAGCCGTTCTGATTTTGAAATCAGTCTTTGTGGTGCCGGCCTCCTTCTCGGGTGGTGGCATAGGCGAGTGTAATGGCATTGACGCTCAGCGCTCCTTCGTCCAGGAGAGCGCCTGCGCATGAGGACAATGTTGCGCCGGAGGTCAGCAAATCGTCGACAAGTATTATGTGCTCGCCGTGGCAATACTTGCGGTTGGCTTGAAATGCGCCTTGAACATTGGCTTTTCTTTCTTGCTTGCCTAGCTGATGTTGCGTTGATGTCGCCCTCTTTCTTGCCAGTAAGCGATTGTCTATGCGCATGTCGTGCTTATAGGCAAGGCGATTGGCCAGCAGTTCTGCCTGGTTGAAACCCCGCTTCATCCGCCGCTTCCAGTGAAGGGGCACCGGTACTAGAATGCAGTCTTTGGTCCTGACCATTTTGCTCAGATCCGCCAGCGCCTGGTCCAGCAATATTGAAAGGTCTGCGGTGACAAGCCTGTCATCATCGTATTTCAAGTGATAGAGCATTTTCTTTATCGGCCCGCGATAGGGCAAGCGGCTTGCCACCAAGAGCGGTGCCATATCTTTGATGTTGACTATTTTCATAAGCGATGGCTCCAATTCCAGCTTGAAAAAGCAGCTGTCGCACAGACTTGTTTTTGTCAGCTCTTTCCAGCGCGCGGGGGCGTCGAGAAAGCTGAGCAAATCAATTTGCAGATCTTCACGGCAGGCTCTGCATTTTTCCTGGCAGAGAGCAAATGAGAAAGCATCGAATAGAGCTTGCACAAAAACACCTCCCAAAGGGACAAATATTTAGACGAGACTCGAATTCAAAAAGTTCAAAACTTGGCGAGATTTACAGTTGTTTATCGAAAATCCGCGGAAAACCGGAACAGCGGCTAAGATATCGGGCGTCAGGGGCAATCGGTGGCTATCCAGCATGCATACAACTACGGTCGACAAAGCAACACGAGATTTGATTCGTCAGGCCGAAAAGTCTCTTGCGGATCAATTCGACTTTGTCGATGAGACGGCTTTGCACAATCAGAGAAAAGTGCTCGACGCCTTCCGAAATCACAAGGTCACCGAAGAACATTTTGCCGAGCACACCGGATACGGAATCGATGATGCCGGCCGTGAGGCTCTCGATTCAGTCTTCGCCGAGGTTTTCGGCGCGCCGGCAGCGGCAGTGCGAATGCAAGTAGTCTCCGGCACTCATGCCCTTGCTCTCTGTCTTTACGGTTGTTTGAAGCCGGGCGACAGGCTTCTTGCTATTACAGGCGCACCTTATGACACTCTTCAACAGGTTATAGGAATTGCCGGCGATGGGCGGGGCTCGCTCAAAGAATTGGCAGTTTCATATGCCCAGATCGATTTAGATCCGGCATCTGCCGCCAGTGTGTCGGAACTCAAAGGACTTCTTGCCGCACCGACCAAGCTGGTGACCATTCAAAAATCATGCGGGTATTCATTCGACAGGCAAACTCTTTCCAATGCCGAAATCGGCAAGATGATTGAGCTGGTCAGGACCGCCAATCCTGATGTGCTGGTTATGGTCGACAATTGCTACGGCGAATTTGTTGAGGCTACCGAGCCCACCAGTCACGGCGCAGACATCATTGCCGGTTCGCTTATAAAAAACCCCGGTGGCGGGCTGGCTATATCCGGCGGCTATATCGCCGGGCGCGAGGATTTGATCGAGTCGGCGCTCTACAGACTCACCGCTCCAGGTATCGGCGGTCATCAGGGTGTCAGTTTCAATCAAAACAGGCTGCTCTTTCAGGGCTTATTCCTGGCCCCGTCCGTGGTTGCCTCTGCCGTGAAGGGCGCCATGCTCTCCGCCCTGGTTTTCAAAGACCTGGGCATGGAAGTGAAGCCCGCGCCGACCGACCGGAGATTCGATATCATCCAGGCGATTAGATTCGGCGACCGCCAGAAGCTGGTCAATTTTTGCCGTGCCATTCAGTATTTCTCGCCCGTCAACGCGCATGTATCACCCGAGCCTGCCGAGATGCCCGGCTATGAGGATGAGGTGGTCATGGCCGGAGGCACGTTTGTAGAGGGCTCGACTATCGAGTTATCCGCCGATGGGCCGTTGAGAGAACCATATGCTGCGTTCTTGCAGGGCGGCCTTACATATCTCCATATTAAGTGCATGCTAGAAGGGGCTATAACCCGCAGCAGGAGCGGCGAATTGCCATTTGTGTAGTGGGTAAACATTTGCTTATCGCCTTTTCTTCTCCACTTTTCTTCTTTAGAATTAGAGTCTGAACTTCGCAAGCTCGGTTGGAGGAGTCACTCTTGGTTGCTCAAATACGAAATAGAGCCAGTCTTTCGGTAGGCGTAAGCAGAGCGCAGGAGACCAGTGGACATTTTGACCTGAAGATTCTGTCAGGCACCGCCAACCCTGAACTGGCAAGAGAAGTCGCTGAATATCTGGAACTGAGTGTTTCTCCGGTCAAAATACAACCTTTCTCTGACGGCGAAATTTATGTGCAGCTGCAAGAGAGCGTGCGCGGCGTAGATTGCTTCGTTGTGCAGTCGACCTGTTCGCCGGTCAACGAAAACCTGATGGAATTGCTGATCATGCTCGATGCGCTGAAACGAGCATCGGCAGGTCGGATCACTGTGGTCATGCCCTATTTCGGGTACGCTCGCCAGGACAGAAAAGCGGCTGGTCGTGAAGCGATTACCGCCAAGCTGGTTGCCGACCTTCTCACCACGGCAGGTGCGGATCGCGTGGTTGCTCTCGATTTGCACGCGCCTCAAATTATGGGCTTCTTCAACATTCTGGTCGACCACCTCTATGGAAGCCCGGTGTTGATTGATTATATGAACTCGCTCAACCTGAAGGACGTGGTTCTGGTCAGCCCGGACGTTGGTGGTGTAGCTCGAGCCCGTGCTTTTGCTAAGAAGTTGAATGACTCGCCACTGGCCATCATCGATAAACGCCGCACCAAACATAACGAAGCTGAATCTCTCAGCCTCGTAGGTGACGTCAAAGGCAAGACCGCCATCATGGTCGACGACATGGTCGACACCGCCGGCACCCTGGTCAAAGGTGCTGAATTGCTCAGACGCGAGGGTGCCAAGTCGATTATCGCGTGCTCCACTCACGCTGTTCTTTCCGGTCCCGCCAATAAGCGCCTGGAAGAGTCATGCATCGAGAAGCTCATCGTCACCAACTCGATTCCACACGACCCGACCAAGATCTCCAAGAAAATCATTCAAGTCAGCGTAGCCAAATTGCTGGGCGAGGCGATTGCTCGTATTCACGACGACTCATCCGTCAGTGAATTGTTCGAGTAGGTTTCAATGATAATTGAAACATTTCCAGCCGGTCCGCTGCAGTGCAACTGCTCGATAATCGCTTGCCCCGAGACAAAGGAAGCAATTGTCGTCGATCCGGGCGGTGATGTTCAGAAGATTATCGATCGTCTGACAAAGCAAGGTCTCACTGTCAAATACTTGCTGCACACTCACGCACACTTCGATCACATCATGGGTTCAAGAGAACTCAAAGAAAAAACCGGTGCCAAGATTTGCCTGCACGAAGGCGACCAGTGGTTGTACGACAACCTGCAGAAACAGTGCGGTCTTTTCGGTTTCAAGGCCACTGATACATTGCCGGTCGACCACTATTTGCAGGACGAAGAAGAGGTGAAAGTGGGCAATCTCAAGACCACTGTCATCCACACCCCCGGTCATACGCCGGGCAGCCTCTGTTTTTCCGTTCAGGAAAAGGAGAGCACTCTTCTTTCGGGCGACACGTTATTTCAGCGCTCAATAGGGCGAACCGACCTCTGGGGTGGCTCTTTCGACGAGATAATCAAGTCCATTTCGCAGCGTCTTTTTGTTCTGGATGACTCGACAAAAGTCATACCCGGTCACGGGCCGAACACTGATATCTGGTCGGAAAAGCGCGAAAATCCGTTCGTTCAATAAGGGCAACTGTCGGCTAAAACTAGTGTCTGGCCGCGCCGAGAATTTGATCCGCACGTGCTTGCAGATCTTCGGCTTCTTTCATGCGCCCTTGTGTTTTGCAAATATTGGCTAGATTTCGCAGGCTCATGCCCACATTGACGTGGTCGCTGCCGAAATTCTTCTCGTAGATGCCCAGAGCCTGGCGCGAGAGCGATTCGGCCTTTTCCATACGCCCTTTCGATTCATAGAATAGCGACATAGAAACCAGGGTTGTCGCTACTTCCGGGTGGTCGGTGCCCAGAACAGAGGAGAAAAGCTGGAGGGCTCGAATGAAGAGCGGCTCGGCTTGAGAGAATTTGTTGGTGCGATGGTAGAGCACGGCCAGGTTATGCAGTCCGGTGGCTACTTCCGGATGGTCGGAGCCGAGATTCTTCTCGAATATTTCCAGAGATCTTCTGTGCAGTGGTTCGGCGCGCTCGTAATCACCCATATATGAATAGTTATTGGCCAGGCTGCGCAGCCCTTCGGCTACGTCCAGATGGTCGCTGCCCAGCACTTTCTCTTTGATCTGGAGAGCTCTTTCATAATATTGCGTGGCTTCTTCGTACTCGCCGAGCTTTCTCAGCACGCGGGCGAAGGTCTTCAAGCTGTCGGCGACCTCGAGGTTGTCAGGCGCCAGCGGGCTTTCCTTGAGAGTAAGTGATTGGCGAAGAATCGGTTCGGCTTCCTGGAAGCGCCCCACCAGGGAATAGTAATTGCCCAGTGCCCGGCGGCTTTCTCCGGCTTTCGGATGGTCTTGTCCGAGTGCTTTCTGGCGGATGTCCAGTGTGCGCTTGAGAAGGTCTTCGGCGTGGTCAATCTTGCCCTGGGCCAGGTGCGTGCGAGCCAGCAGCGACAAGCACTCTGCCACATGAAGGTGTTCTTTGCCTTGCTGTGCCTCGCGGATGCTGAGGGCTCGATTGAGGAGTCTCTCGGCTTCTTCGTGCCTATTCGTATGAATATAGAGCTGGGCTAGGTCGACGCAACTTGTGCCGATTCTGAGGTTTTCGGGACCTGACTTCTCTGCCTCATCCAGGGCGGAAGTCCAGCATTTCAAGCACTCATCATATTCCTGTGCCTTGAAAGCCTTCTGGCCTTGCCTTTTCAGATTCTCCCAAGTCTCGTTGACCATTAGTCGTCCAAATTTCCAAGAGTTACGTGGATACCTGTTTGAGATCTTACAACCAATTCTCACTTGAGATTTGGCGAAAAACTCGCCCCGTCAATAATCTTTGTTTGCCCTTTTCGCGGGCATTGATACCAGATGCGGTTGCAGGCTACTGGGGGACTGCAACGCTGGTAGATTTCAAAAGCTTGTTGTCCTTGAGCTCTGATCTCATCGCTTGAGAAAGCTCTATCTTGGCTGTCTTTCGCCTTGCATTGACCCAGCGCTCCAGGGCTGCTTTGGCATTTGGTTCTTGCAGTTTTTGCTTGATAAAGTCTTTCACTTCGGCGAAGGTAAATAGCCCTTCCGGCTGGCGCTCAGTCACTTTCATAATCACATAACCGACTTCGATAGGAATAACCTTGGGGGCGACTTCGCCGGCCTTCAGATTCTCGAGCACTTGCTTGACTGCGGGCTGCAGCATGCTCAGTTCTACCCAGCCTGCGTCCCCGCCGGTTTTGCCGGCTCGAGCCTGCACGTCGTCGGTATTTTCATTGGCTAGCAATTTGAAGTCTTCGCCCTTTTGAGCACGCTTGAGAATATCTTCGGCTTTCTTAGCGAGTTCTGCTTTCTTGGCCTTGATCGCTTCGTCGAGTTCGCTCGGTGTTATGTCGGGCTTGACTCTGACGATTTGACTCTTGATCCCTTCCAGATTGCCGATATTCTCTTCCGGCGCTGCAATGATGATCTGGCTCATGCGAATACGTTCGCCGTGTTTGAATTTATCCTTGTTGGCTTCGAAAAACTTCTTCGCGACGTCGTCCGTGACTGGCGATTCGTTGACAATCTTGTCCTGAACCATGATCACCATGAAATTGTTGACGATGTCGTCTCGGTAGATCTCAGGGGACATTCCTGACTGTTTGAGCGCACGTGGATAAACTTCCGACTCTTTCAATTCCATATAGTTGTTGAAAGCCTTCTGGGTAAAACCTCGGGCGCGTGCTTCTGCCAGAAAAAGCTCATGGTCGACGAGCGAGTCCAGAAGCCCTTCTTCCTGAAGCGTGCGGAACATTTTGTTGGCCAGAGCTTCATCCATGATCAGCTTTTCAAATTGAGCTTCGGACATATTGCCGCTCTTTAAAAATTCTTTGAACTTCTCGGGCGTATTGCCGCGCGCGATTTTCGCTGCCTCCAGAAGCTTTGCTTTTTCTTCTGACGTCAGGGTCAAACCTCTGCGGTGAGCTTCTTCCAGATAAGGTTTGGTGATTCCTGGATCCATCGCCATGGTGTCTTGAAACTTTTGCATATTGGTCTTGAGCTGGCGCCGGTAAGTGGCCATAGTGATCGGCTTGCCTTCTACATAGCAGATGATCACTTCGTCACCGAGCTGCTGTTTTGCCTTTATCACCTTCATTGCATCAGAGACTTGAGGCAGGTCCATGACTGCTTTCTGCGCTTGCGCATCCTTGCCTGTCTGCGAGTCCTTGTTGGCGCCGTCCGCACCTTTTGTGTCGCCTGTCTTGGTGGCGTCGGCGGTATCAGCAGGTTTGTCGGGATTAGTGCATGCCGAAAGAGAAAGTACCGAAAGAAGAGCCAGTGATAATGCTGTGTGTTTCTTCATGCTGCTGTCTTAAAGCCTCTTTTATCACCAGGGAAAGAATCGGACTCGACCTATTTAGCTGCTACGGAAGTTAGAACCATAGCACCAAGCAACTCTTCAAGCAAATCCAATTGCTCGACGGGCGATAGCCCTTGCGAGCGAACCAGGATGCAAGGAGACGGACCGATTCCACCCGCTTGACCTGGTTTGTAAGTGGTTCTGCTGGCCAGATGTTTGGGCAGTCTGCTCTGCACGGGCATCCATTCGTTCAGTCTGAAGGCAACTGACAATTTCAAGCTCTGACCGTCCGGCTTGATGGCGGATACCTGAGCTTTTGCACATAACAAACGCAAGCGCACAACTTTCGCCAGATTGTCCACTTCTTCCGGCGCTTTGCCGAAGCGGTCTTTCCATTCTTCCTTGAGGATGCTGAGATCCTTGTCTGTCTTCACATCAGCCAGGCGCTTGTATTCAATCAGGCGCTGATCGGGATCGGGCATGTATGTCTCAGGAATGAATGCCGACACATTGATGTCAATCTGCGCATCGGCATCTGAGGCGACGCTCTGACCCTTGAGTTCGGCGACTGATTCTTCGAGCAGTTTGCAATAGAGCTCGAATCCTACTGAGATCATATGACCGTGCTGCTCGGCCCCGAGGATGTTTCCCACCCCTCTTATTTCCATGTCTCTAAGAGCGATCTGATAGCCGGAGCCCAGAGACGTGAATTCGCGTATTGCTTTGAGCCGGCTTTGCGCTGTCTCAGTCAGCACTTTCTGCGGCCGGCACAGGCAATACGCATAAGCTTGCAGGTCGGAGCGACCGACACGTCCGCGTAACTGATAGAGCTGCGCCAGACCGAATTTGTCAGCTTCGTTGACAATGATCGTATTGCAGTTTGGAATGTCCAGACCGGACTCGATGATCGTCGTGCAGACGAGAACATCGTACTGATGAGCGGCAAAGTCGAGCATGACATTTTCCAGCTCGCGCTCGGACATCTGACCATGCCCGATTATGAGCCGGGCTTCCGGAACGAGCTGCTTCACTTCGAAAGCCACTTGCTCGATAGACTCGATTCGGTTGTGGACGAAATAGACTTGCCCGCCTCTTTCCATCTCGTGCAGGATAGCGGTGCGCACCAGAGGCTGTTTGTACTCGCCGACGAAAGTCTTGATGGGTAGCCTGTTTACGGGGGGCGTATGAATGAGTGACATGTCGCGCGCACCGGACAGAGCCATATGCAGAGTTCTCGGAATCGGCGTTGCCGACATTGTCAGAACATCGACCATCACTCTCAGTTGCTTCAATTTCTCTTTGTGCCCGACGCCGAATCTTTGCTCTTCGTCGATGATGAGCAAGCCCAGATCCTTGAAGGCGATGTCCTTTTGCAGCATTCTGTGCGTGCCCACCACAACATCGCATTCGCCGATGGACAGCTTCTGCACTACTTCACGCTGCTCTTTGGCCGTCCTGAATCGGCTCAGCAAGCCGACTCTAATTGGATAGGCGCTGAAGCGCTCGCAAAGATTGTTGTAGTGCTGCTGGGCAAGAATGGTTGTCGGGACAAGCACGGCGACCTGTTTGCCTGACATGACGGTTTTGAAAATTCCGCGAATCGCCACTTCTGTTTTACCGAAGCCTACGTCTCCGCAAATGAGCCTGTCCATAGGCTTATTTGCTTCCAGGTCGCTCTTCACGTCGAGAATCGCCTGCCACTGGTCGGGCGTTTCTTCATAAGGGAAAGCCTCTTCCATTTCATACTGCCAGGGGGTATCGGGTATGCACTGGAAACCCTCTTGCTTGGCGCGAATGGCATAAAGATTGACGAGGTCTTCGGCAACTTGCTTGACGGATTTTTTTACTCGTTTTTTGGTTGATTCCCACTCGGCGCCGCCCAGGCGCGACAGACGCGGTGCGCTGTCGCCGGCGCCCCGATAACGGCTCAGCAGGTTGATCTGGTCGACCGGGACATAGAGCCTGTCTTCGCCTGTGTACTGAACAGTCAGATACTCTCTTTGCTGGCTGTCTACAGCGATTCTTTGAACGCCGACGAATTGGCCGATGCCGTGCTTCATGTGCACGACATAGTCGCCCACTTTCAAGTCCGAAACGGAGGTGAAGCGCTCGTAGGTTTTTTCTGCTACCTGACGGCGATAGACAGTCGGTCTGCGTTTCAGCCCGAACATCTCGGCGTCTGTGATGGAGACGAGCATAATGTCGTCCAATCGAAAGCCCTGTACGAAACCATGGCGGGTCACCCAGACTTCGCTGCCTGAGCCCGGGGTTTTTCCTCTTGCCACCAGTTCTGCAAATGACAGCGCTTGTGTCTCCGGGGCGTTCAAATTGCCGGCTGCCGCCGCTGCCTCCGGCGAACCTGGCTCATGATGCCGGATATCGCTTTCGGCGCCGAGATATCGCGCCGGCGTGTCCCACTCACGCAGAAGCCCGAGCAAACGTTGCGGTTGTTCAGTCGAGATGACCACTTGATATTCGTTGCGTCTGAACGAACGTACCTTTTCTATGACCGCTTGCATCTGATTGCCGAAGCGCTCGATAGGATGGCAATCGAATTGTACGACTGCATGTTCGGCTTCATCCGGAAACGCAGGCAAGCTCGAAAGATAGACCTTTTGTAGGTTGGTTATTCGCGTCTTTAGCTCATCGAAACTGGAATGAAGCGAGCGCGGCAAATTGAGCAGACGCCCGGTGGAAACGCCTTCTTCATAGGCGGCATTGAGCTTTTCTTCATAGCCGATCAGAGACGATGTGAGCAAATCCCACTCATCAAAGAAGACCAGTGATTTTTCAGGAAGGTAGTCGGCAAGCGTAGCGAAGCGATCGCTGACAAAGGGGAAATAGTATTCGCACGATTCCGGATACTGGCCGGAGGCAAAGCCGGTCAGATCGTTCTCGATTATAGAAAGAAGAGTTTCCTTGGCGCCGTCTTCCAGCTTTTCAGCCGATGCCTCAGCATGCTCGCGAAGTTTCGTAATCAAGTCGTCTCTGAATTCTTTGCTGTCTTCAAGTACGATCCAGAAGCGCGGCGGAATGAGAGCTTGAGTCAGCTCGTCCACGGAGCGCTGATTGTCGATGTTGAATTGACGAATCGATTCGACTTCATCGTCGAATAATTCAATACGCATCGGAAAGCCGCTTGACGGATAGATATCGATAATGTCGCCGCGGATGCTGAATTCACCGCGCAGCGTGACCAGGCTCTCTCTCGAATAGCCAAGCGCTGCCAGTTTGCGCGCCAGATCATCGCGGTCGACCTGCTCGCCGCGCTTGAGCATGAAGCTCTTCTCTTTCAAAGTGTCTGCATCGAGAACACGCTGAATCAGAGCTCTTATCGGCACGATTACCATGTACGGCTCGTCGTTGCCCGACATGATGCGATTCAGCACTTCCAGTTGCGGCGCGATATTGTCAGGGCTGCTCAGAACTTGTTCGTAGGGAGAAACTTCCGAGGACGGATAGAAGTGAACCGGATAGCGGCTCAGATTAGAGAGCTCGTGCTTGAGGCGTGAAGCTACCTGGTTGTCCTGAACGATGATGAAGAAAGGCCTTTTGACCTCATGGTTGAGGACCGACAAGACCAGCGATTTTGCCGAATCGGATAAGCCGGAAAGATTCAGCTCTGTTTGCGAGTGTCTGGCCGTGCGGGCGAGCAACTTTGCATACTGAGGCGAGCCGAGGAAGCGCTGGTGGAGGGCACTGGCGAGTATATTTTCGCGTGTTTGTCGAGGTGAATCGCCTGTGTTTTGTGACTGAGTTGCCATATTTCCTGATGTTGCCGCCTGGTTCAAACTCCCGACCCCGTTTCGACCAATCAAATTCGCTCAAACCCGCGAAGGCTTAGCTTTAAAAGCGCAACCTGTCCAAAATTTGGCGAATTTTTTATCGTAGCATGCGAACCTCGTGCGACGCCCGCCCGAAGCCTATTTGTGTCATTTGGCGTAATTATTGCCGGGCTCCCGCCAGGCGCCCTTCTCGGGCAATTTTTACCGTCCGGTCCCCTCTGAAAAATTCACTGTTTGCACTTTACAGAAAGCTCATGAGGGTTCAGGTATTATGTCCTTTGTAATGTTTAAGGGAATTTGCAATGAGGGCAGCCGTGCTTAGAAACCTGGAGATTTTCGTCTCTGTTTTCTCGGCTGTGTCCTTATTTGCCACCCTTCCGGCGTTCGCGCAAAAACATCGTTATGCGCCTGATGTCGAGCAGCGCATAGATATTGCCGGTCGCATAAGCAAAGAGGGCAATTTCGAAGAAGCACGGCGCATTCTTTCTGAGGCTCTTCGCCTCGATGCCAACTGCTGTGAATGTCTGAACAGTCTAGGAATTACTTATTACAAAGAGGGGCTGCTAAAGGAGGCGGAAGGCCATTTTCGCAATGCCCTCAAAATAGATCCTCTCTACCTGGAAGCGCTATGTAACCTGGGTCTCTGCCTGTATCAGCAGGGGGAAGCACATTACGAAGAAGCTTCCGTATACTTTCGTCAGGCGCTCGAACTGACGCACAACAACGATTTTCAGTTGCACAAAAACCTCGCTGATGTTTTGCGAGACAAGGGCGACGTCAAAGAAGCCCTCAAGCATTATGGCGAAGCGGTGCGCCTGCAGCCCGATTATGCGCCGGCCTATAACGGGCTTTCCATGCTTTATTACCGCTTGAAGCAGTACGACAAAGCCTTTGATGAAGCGCAGAAAGCCGTCAAATTTAGACCTGATTATGCGCTCGGCTATTTCTACCTGGGCATGATTGAGACTGCCAGAAAGCACGTTCCCGAGGCTATTCAGTACTACGAAACTTCACTCAAGTACGAGCCGAATCCTCGCTACGCTGCCGACACACGCCAGAAAATCGCAGATTTGAAGGCTGGATTCATGCCGCCTGCAGAGGCAAACCCGCCTGCATCGACGGTTGCTCCTTCCGCCACTGTTGCCTCTCTGGTGCGCTCGCAAGAATGGGAGAAGGCGGAAAACGAGCTGGCTCGTCTGGTGGCGACGCCTGCTGGTAAGACGGCGAACAATTACAACAATTATGGCTATGTTCTATCTCGTCGCCAGAATTTCGAAGGTGCCATTGCCGCCTACAGAAAGGCTATCGAGCTGAAGAAGGGCAAATTTCCGGAAGCGCATTACAATCTTGGCCAGGTCTTGCGACTGAACAATCAATCGAAAGAAGCTGAAAAGGAAATTTTTGCAGCCGTTCAAGAAGCGCAACAAATGAATAAGCGTTTTCCTGCCGCTCTCAATGCCTATGCATTGATGCGCAAGTCCCGCGGAGACTTGAAAGGCGCCAAGTATTACTATGTGCGAGCGCTGACCCAGGCAGCCGATACAATGCCTGTCATTCATTACAATTTTGCTATCCTGCTCGAGAAAACTGAGCAAAGTCGCGATGCCGTGGCCCAGTACAAACGTTATCTAGCCCTCGCCCCGGCGGGCAAAAACGCAAAAGCAGCGCGCGAGCGCCTCAGGCGCCTGACCGGCGAGACCAGATAAGGCTGTCAAGACAAGTCGGGGCGTCTGTTGTACAATCAACTGCGTGTTGCCGGTAACGGCATCGCTTGCTGTCTGAGAGTCAACGGCACCATGAGCGTAACTGAGAAAGACATAAAAAGCTCGCCAGCAGCCACTCCTCAACATACGGAGGAGATGCTGGAAGCTGTTTGCGCTGTTGCTCGCGCCCGTGAAGCGACGCCTGTGCCGGCTGGCAAGACTCGCGTCGCAGTGTTGATGAGCGGCGGCGTGGATAGCTCGGCTACTGCCTATCTGCTCAAAGAGCAAGGCTATGACGTGGTCGGGGTAACCGGTTGGCTGATCAAGTCAGGCAGCCGCTGCTGTGACACCGGCATGATCGATGCCGCTCGCGTTTGCGAGCAACTCGGAGTCGACCACCATGCGGTCGATTTGAGAGAGCTCTTCAAAACACAAATCATCGATGATTTCCATCAATCTTATGCCAGGGCGCGCACGCCGCTGCCATGCAGCTTGTGCAACACCGTCATCAAATGGGGCGCCCTTATGAATTACGGGCGCAAGATTCTTGGCGCTGAATATATAGCTACCGGGCATTACGGAAGAATTGCAGAAATAGACGGGCAAATCAGATTGGCACGCGCCAAAGATCCGAAAAAAGATCAATCGTATGTTCTCTGGGGATTGACTCTCGATCAGCTCAAGCACACCCTGTTGCCGCTGGGAGACTATTCCAAAGACGAAATCAGAGCGATTGCATCCAAAGCCGAGCTGACCACCGCCAACCGTCCGGACAGCCAGGACCTCTGCTTCATTCCTATGGGCAAGACACCACAAGAATATCTCTCCGGCTTTCTTCCCGAGTTGCCCGGACCGATTCTGCACGCTCTTACTGGCGAGCTGATGGGTGAGCACAAGGGCACTCACAATTTCACCATCGGTCAAAGACGCGGTATCAACATCTCTTACAAAGAGCCGCTCTACGTCACATCGATAGATCCGGATATGCGTATCGTGTATGTCGGTCCGAAAGAGGCGCTCTTGCGGCGAGAGCTGACGGCCTCGTTCATGAACTGGATGCTCGAGGCACCACCTGTGGAGCCATTCAGAGCACAGGTGAAAATCAGATATAACAGCCCTACCGCACCAGCCCTGGTTACACCTTTGCCGGACAATAAGGCGGCGGTGCTCTTCGATGACGCGCAACCGGCAATCACGCCCGGACAGGTGCTCGGTGTTTATGATCTGTCTGATGTATATATTATGGGTGGCGGCTGGATAGACTGAGCCTGTCCGGTCACTTTCAGTATGCTTGCAAAATTTTCTGAAAGTGCAATTTAATCACGCGTGGCAAAAATGCTGAAACCCGCGTTGTCATGCTCTTTCACGTTTGCCGAAATTGGGAACCCTCGGGCTGTCGGGGCGTCAAAACCACCTGTGTTGTGTTGCGCAGGCAGTACGCAGAATTTATAATACGTTCTTGGTAGCCACGGATCTTGATTTTAATGCTTCTGAAAAACCGCGTCTTCACCAGGTTTAGTCCGCTGACATTTGTGCTGGCCGCACTGATGGTGGCATCTTCGATATGTGTGTCGGATGTGAGCGCCGATGCGCGAACGAGAAGAGCTTCATCGAGCAGTCGCGTTTCATCATCAAGTAGAAGCCGTGCTTCTTCACGTTCAACAAGATCGTCCAGAGGACGCTCACGCACTGTGGTTCAATATTCAGGCTCTCGCCGGCGCACGGTATCCGTGACGAGAAGCCGAGCGGTGACCAGCTCACGCCATCGCGGCCGAACGATTCGTATAGTCAGGCAGCCTAGGCCGAAATACGCTTATTCGCTCAGTTTGTTTCTCATGCATGCGCCCTCTTTCGACAAGAGCCCGCTCGACCAGCAAACCAGTGAAAAAATTGCACGCGCCTGGGATCGTGGTATCGCAGATAGTTACCCCGCCCGCACACTCGTGAGAGCTGGTATCGTCTCATATCATCCGCTGCGTGGTGGCATTTTCTACAGGCGCGAGCCTGTCAAATATATTGTTCTGCACTCCACTGAAACCGGTGTGCCCGTCAGTGCAGTCAATGTAATTGAAGGGTGGAGTTCGATGGGCCGACGCCATCCCGGCGCCCAGTACGTTGTGGAAAGAGATGGAACTATCTATCAGGCCGTTGACCCTGACCTGGCTACTGTTCACGTCAATATTTTCAAAACATTGCCCGGTATCAATAACGACAACAGCATCGGCATTGAAATGAATCACACCGGCAGACAGAATTATCCTGCTGCCCAGCGTGAAGCTGTAAGCAAATTGCTTGCCTATCTGCAGGGGCGTTATCAAGTCGAAAACGCCAATGTGATTACCCACCGCTATGCGCAGCAGGGCGACCACACAGACCCTGTCAATTTCGATTTAGAGGGATTTTTAGCCTACAAGAATCAGTTCCAGAAGCAAGCACTTGCATATAAGGTCAAAGGCCTGGAGAAAGAAGTCAAAACCTGGAATGAACCGGCCGCCGCCTCGACTATGTTGCAGCCGCACCCTGTCCAGGTTGATGTCGTGGAAAGGCAAGACAAGAAAGTTGAGAAGACAGAGAAGGTCAAAGTCCTCCCACTACCTGGTTCAGAAGAGCCAGTCCGCACTGCGCAGCCAGTCAACGGTCTGGAGCTGAAAGGTCCTATCGAGGTTGATCCTTCATCAGCAAGCGATTTGAATCAGAAGGAAGTATTCGAGGTTGACGGGCCTGGTGCCACCAAGGGCGGTGAAGCACCTGCGGCCGCTCCAAAATTCGCCCCGGGACCTGATAGCGCACCAGAATCGAAGTTGAGCACTCCGCATACTAGGTTCGCTCCGGCTCATGTAATCAATCAATTGCCGAAAAAAGAAGTGGAAAGTTCTGCTCACAAAACTGCTGCGCCTGCGCCGCACAAAGAAGTTATTACTCGCAAATCGATCGATGAGATTCCACTCTCGCAGTATGTGCCGGGCGATAAGACGGAGCGTGCACATACAAAGCCGGCAGCTCCCAGAGCGGTTGCAGCTCAGACTCCTCAGGAAGTCGAGAGTGTTCAGCCCAAAGATTTGAAGCCGACTGTGAAAAAGTCCATGTTTCAGCGCTTCCGTACTTATATAAAAGAGAATTTCCAATAGGTGTACATCTAATCGAGAGCTAGATCGAAGATGCTCGAGTAACTGTTCGGCCCGGCATCGAGATCGGTTTTGATAAGCGAAATTGTTCGTATTTCGTGCGATAGAGGAAAAAAAGCGTCTGCGAAACGGAGGTCGTCGATTGAGCGGTTTTTTCCGGTACTTTTTCTATCGGGTGAAAAACGGCAGATGGTTAGGTGAGGGCGGAATCGTTTGAAGCGTTCTATCTTTTCGTTTTTTTCTGCATACATGATAAGAGCATTTGTGATTGCTGAATTCAGACTGCCGGCCTGAGGGCAATCTTTGGTGCTTTCAATAACAAGGACGCGCGGCGATTTTAGCGAAGGCCATACTTCAGCGCTGTCATACTGAATTTGAAAAGGTCCATTATCAGGCTGGGTTTTCCACTCGGCAATAGTCGATTGCAGATCAGCTTTTACTGAATCTATTCGATCGCTCTCTACATTGCCTATGAAAAACCAGGTAAGGTGCAGCTTTTGCGCCGGGACAAATCTTGTCCTGAGCTGCCAGCGTTCTTGCAGATCTTTGTTTTGAAGCTTCTGCTCCTCGACAAGGGATGCTCTTTTCGCATCAAGGAAAGTGCCGACGAAAAGCCGAGCTTCTTTCATCAGTAATAACCTTAATCCGCGTCTTTGCCGCTGCTGTAGAAACTTCTGCCGGTGGCGGCCATTTGTTTGAGATAAGGGCTCACTTCGCGATGAGGACCTGGCTCTTTGTAAATTTCTTCCAGTTTTTCAATTACGTAGGGAATACCGAGCGAGTCTGCATAACGCAGCAGACCGCCGCGAAATGGAGGGAAGCCCATGCCCAGAACGGTTGCCACATCAACTTCTCTAGGTCGGCGCACAACCTTCTCATCGAGGCAGCGGGCAGCTTCGTCGATCATGGGAAGCAGTATATGCTGTGCCAGCTTCTTGCACTCTTCTTCCGGAGCCTTTTGGCTGCTTACATTCAATTTGAGGACATTGGTGAGGTCTGGATCAAGTCCTATATTTTTGCCTGATTCATCCCAGTTATAGAGCCCTTTTCCGTGGCGCTTACCGATAATGCCTATATCTTTCACGCCTTTCAGGCAGGCGGGTTTCGTGAAGCGTTCGCCGATATTATCTTGCAGGGAATCGGCAACAAGAAGAGCGACATCCATACCAACCTCGTCCGTAACTCCCCAGGGACCGAGCGGCATTCCAAAATCGATGGCGGCGTCATCTATCCAGTTGATTGCTGTTCCCAGGTCGACAAGTCTGGCTGCTTCATTTATGTAGCAGCAAAGCAGGCGGTTGACGAGAAAGCAGGTGCTGTCTTTGACGGGAAGCGGCAGCTTATCCAGTGCTGACAGGAAAGCCAGCACTTTTGATTGGCTCTCTTTGCCGGCATTTTTAGCCGGAATGACTTCCACAAGGGGCATCCGATCAACCGGATGGAAGAAGTGAATGCCGAAGAAATCGTGCTTGGCGTCCAGTTCTTCGACCAACTTGTTGACCGAGAGCGAGGATGTATTGGTAGCAACGATCGCGTCTGGCTTGAGCAGTGGAAGTACTTTCGAGAGAACTTCGATTTTTGTATCGAAAACTTCAGCGCATGCTTCGACCAGCAAATCCACTTCGGCCAGGTCTTCAAAAGATTTCGCTGATTTGATTGTTCCTACCGGGGGCGCTTCTTCGTTTTCCGCATTGGCTTTTTCGGCACGGCTGACATTGTGTGTCACCGTTTCCGTCATTATGTCTTGACGGGCTTCACTGGCGGATTTAATAACTACGTCATAGCCCCTTATCGCTGCCCAGCTGGCGATGTTTGTACCCATGATGCCACCGCCGATGATGCCGACGGTTTGGATGGGCTGAGAGCCATGCTTGCCTGCCTTTGCGGCTGCAGACATTTTGTAGAACTCGGTTGTGAAAAAGAGAAAGATCAAATTGCGAGCAGTTTCGCTATATGAAAGTTCTGCAAATGCTCGCGCTTCAAATTCGTGACCCTTCTGCATACCCTCTGTCAGTCCTGTTTTGATGGACTCGAGAGCTTTTACCGGTGCCGGATAATGTCCTTTCGTTTTGATGCGGAGTGTTCTCTCCATCATCTTGAAATATTTCTCTTGTTTTTCCGGCGCATATGCAGCCGCTCCATGCGGCAGCGATTTCCAGTCCGGAGCGGCTGCCAATTCCAGACAAATGCTTTCAGCTCGAGAGAGCAAATTGTCCTTTTCTACCAGTTCGTCGACAATGCCCAATTCCAGTGCTTTTCTAGCATGAACTGTCTGGGCGAAAAGTATGAATTCGCAAGCCGCTTTGAGATCAATCAGTCTGGGCAATCGCTGCGTTCCACCCAGACCCGGCAACAAGCCCAGCTTTACTTCGGGCAGCCCGATTACTGTTTCCGGCGCATCGGTAGCTATCCGTCTGGCTCCGCTCAGTGCCAATTCCAGCCCCCCACCAAGGCAGGTTCCGTGAATTGCGAAAATCGTCGGTGTCGAAAGACCAGCGATACGAGTCAGCAAATCTTGACCGCGGCGCGACAATTCATGCGCTTCTTCCACGTTCATCTTCAGCACTTCATGCAGGTCGGCGCCGGATACGAAATTGCTCTCTTTGGCGGAAAGCATGACGATCCCTTTGATGTCAGGGGTGCTTTCGATCTGGTCTATCGCCGCTTCCAGTTGCCGTAATACTTCGGTTGATAACCAATTTTCTTTCTGGCTGGAGTCAAATCTGATAATCGCCAGCCCGTTCGGGCGTTTTTCAAGAAGAACCAGTTTGCGCTCGGTTTCGACTGATGCTTGAGTCATATTAAGTCCCAGGGTTTGCCATGACTGAACGACCTAGTCTACTAGCCAGGACCGAAGAATCGACAAAAACCTGGAAAGGCTTAACTATCCTTTTCTTTCTTGATTTGCTTGATTTCTTTCTGAAGCGCTTCTTCCACACCCTTTGGTCCACCCATTCCCTTGAGAAGAAGGGCGCCTCCAGCGGCCAGAGGCAACAACATCATGATCATGCTCAGGAGCGGAATATTGCCGAAATTCATGCGCAAAGAGGACAAAATGGCGAAGAATATGAGCGCCACCGAACCGGCTGTTACAGCCCAGCCGGCGCGTGATTTGGAGTCATAGAACATCCAGCCAATGCCAAGCATAAGAGGAATAAGGAGCAAGCCGAATCCGCCGCTGCCGAAGCCGAGCATGCCCATAATGCCCGAGCCGACCGTTACGTGCTGGAACATCATCAGGATGCTCACCCCGATAAGACCCAGCCCCGCAAAATAGCAGAGGTCCGACTTCACCGTCGTTGCCGGTGCTTGCGAGCCGCCGGTCGTGAGAGTAGTCGATTTCTTTTCGGAGGCCAGCTGTCCCGGTGACTCTTTCAGTACCGTAGTTTCAAGCTCGAGGAGCTTCTTCTTAATCTCTTCTTCCTTGCGGTTCATTTGGACCTCCAGGCAGTCCATAAAATCGGTGGCGGCGAGCGCTTTACTACTTATTCAATTATTTGGAAGAGCGGCTGTATCTGAAAAAAAGCGACAAATTAAATAACAATCCTAGTGTTGCCACCAGCATAGCACCGAATTTAGGCGGGGCCGGTCGTTGCCGTGCCGGCCTCAGCCGTGGCTTTTTCCTGAAACCGCTGAGCAATAGGCATTCGCCAGCCCATGCCGAAGGCGCGGGAAGAAACTTTGAGACCGGGTGCGGCTTGTTTGCGCTTGTACTCGTTGCGGTCGATGCGATTGATGACGTCCTGAACGACTTCTGCCCGATAACCCAGTCGAATAATTTCATCTGGTTTGCGTCGCTGTTCTACATAAGCATGCAAAATTCCATCCAATATCACATATGGTGGCAGACTGTCCTGGTCGAGCTGGTTTGGACGCAGCTCCGCCGACGGAGGTTTGTCTATCGTGCTTGCAGGAATAACCACTTTTCCTGCTTCTTCATTTATGTAGCGAGCCACGTCGTAGACCATCATTTTGGGAAGATCTGAAATGACAGCAAGCCCACCGCACATGTCACCATATAAGGTGCAATATCCGACCGCCAGTTCTGACTTGTTGCCGGTAGCCAGGACAAGATGGCCAAACTTGTTTGATGCTGCCATAAGAATGGCTCCGCGCACGCGGGCTTGGATATTTTCCTCTGTCACATCACGATCGCGACCGTGAAAGAGAGGCGACAGCATCGTTTCGTATGCATTCATGGCAGGCTCGATTGGCACTACATGAAATTCGATGCCCAGGTTTTCAGCCAGCTCTCGAGCGTCGTCTATGGAGTGCTGCGAGGAGAAGGGCGAGGGCATGGCAATGCCCATGACGTTTTCTTTGCCTACGGCTTTTACTGCGATTGCTGCGGTCACAGCAGAGTCTATACCGCCCGACAATCCGATCACGGCGCTTTTGAATCCGCACTTGCGCATATAGTCACGTGTTCCAAGAACAAGGGCCGCAAGTGCATTTACCGTTCGGTCTGAGGAAAATTCGGTAATCGTTCCAGTCAGGGACAGGGCACCCTCTTTCCTTGGTCTTCCCGGTGCAATCTTTGCTGCGTCTTGCTCTGCCGCTTCCTTCTTTTCGACTTCCACATAAATCAAGTCTTCTTCGAATGCCTTGGCGCGGGCTATAAGCTCGCCTCTTTCGTTCATAACAAAAGAGCGCCCGTCGAAAATGAGCTGGTCGTTTCCGCCCACGCTGTTGACATAAATCATCGGCAGATTGTGGCGTTTGGTCTGCTCTTTCACAAGCTCCAGACGGATGTGCTCTTTGCCTACGGCAAAAGGAGATGCCGAGATATTAATCAGCAGCTCAGGTTTTTTCTCGCTGAGCAATTGCAGCGGATCGACCTGATATGACAGCTTTTCCAGGATGTCGCCGCGAGTCCAGATATCTTCGCAAATGGATAGGCCGATACTCATGTCCTTGAAGTGAACGGGCGCATGCTGCGTAGCCGGCTGAAAATAGCGGTCTTCATCGAAAACGTCATAGGTCGGCAATAAGGTTTTGTGCTGAACCGCTTTGATTGCACCATCTTCGATAAATGCGCAGGCATTGAATAAGTGCCGCCCTTTACCGTGATTGACGTCGACAAACCCGACTACAGCGGCCAGGGCGAGGCGCTCTTTCAGTTTGTGCAGACCAGCTAGATTGGCCTGGATAAAGCTGTCCTTTAAGAGCAGGTCGAGCGGCGGATATCCTGCTACGGCCAGCTCCGGAAAGACGATCAAGTCAGCACCTGCGCTTTTGGCCTTTGCTGCAAAATCCAGCATTTTGTCCGTGTTGCCGGCAATGTCGCCGACCGTAGTATTGATCTGACCTAGCGCGATTTTCATGGGGTTGCCTGACTATAAGTGGATGTCTTGCGTGCAGATTATTGTCGGCTTTACAGCCGTTTTTACAGTGGGTTTAACTATGGCTCCTTGATGGGACATATTTATCAGGACACTGGCTGCAAAAAAGAATTATCGCAGTTTCTGCCCCTCCGGGCTCAAAACTGCCCAGTGTGCGCGCTCTAGCGGAAAACATCAGGTTCTGATTGAATAATAAAAGCCCATTCATTTTTAGAAGTAAGTAGCTATAATTGTTAAATCCCGTTTACTAGAAAGTAAGGTGTCCATGAGCGGCTTAATAGCTAAATCCTTAGCTAGCAAGGTGAAAACGCTTGCTATCACCGCCGTGTTTTCTGGTCTTTCAGTCGCATCTTTGCCGCTTGGTGCCTCGGCTCAAAACTCACATGAGGGAGTGCCGGCAAATGCAGTTCGTCACCTTTCGAGGCATTTGACAGGTCCAGCTGACGGAGCGGGTCTCTGGGTCAATATGTGGAATTATCCGCTGCCTGAGAATGCTGACTCATATTGCAAGAAGCTGCACAATCACGGGATTCGCAACATCTTTATTCAAACATCTCGCAGCAATACGCCTGCGATTTGCGAACCGGCACGCTTGAGTGCGCTTATAGACTCCGCGCACCGTTACAAAATCCGGGTTATCTGCTGGGGCTATCACGAGCTGGCCAATCCTGCCGTCGATGCCGGAAAGATGATAGCGGCGGCGAAATTCACCAGTGAACGCGGCGATCATATTGATGCTGTCGCCCCCAATCTAGAAAAGAATCTCGATGCCAAGGCGGTCGAGGCATATCTAAAAGACATTCGCGACGCCGTGGGACCGAATATGCCGATTATGGCCGTCGTCTACAGCCCGCTGAATCGTGCTCCGCAAGTTGCTAAAACGCCATGGAAATTGCTCGCAAAATACTGCGATATCATCGCGCCTATGGCTTACTGGAATTCGAAATGGCAGAAATACTCGGCGTATGACTACACTCTGGCGACTGTCAGAATGGTACGTCAGCTGAGTGGAAAGCCGGACGTCGAGGTCCACGTTATCGGTGATGGCATGGGTACAAAAGCCGAATCCATCAACGATTTCATGCGCGCCTGCAAAGCGGCCGAGGCGACTTCCGCCAGCTTGTATCCGAATCACCAGCCTACAGACGAGCAGCTTATCTGTCTTTCCAAATACTTCGAGTATTTCCCGGTCAACTCGCGGTATCGACTTTTCGCTTTGCGCGAATTGACCGCCTCGGGTGTAATCGAGCCTCTTTCGATGGGTGATCCGGCTGCCTCCATCTCGCGTGGGGACTTTTATGTTCTGGTTCTGCGCCAGCTGGACAGGCATAATGTTCTGGCAAAACGCTCGCCTCTCGAGAAAACCTCTCTGCCTCTCGATGTGACAAAAGTGGGAGCCTATAAACTTCTTGCTCGCGTCAAAGCAGTAGATGCCAAAGGTCTGGAGCTGGCCTCCGAGGAATCTCTCGATGAGTATCTGCGCCGCCCGATGTGGCCGCGCGAGGCTCTCGAGCTGGTGGCCCGTTTGGTGGAAGTGCAGAGCAGTTTGAAACGCTTGCCGCCTAACGTGATTGACCATTATGCACGTGCTTACCGCGGCACCGCTGTTGCCCGCAAAGACTCTGAGGTGAATGGTTGGCTGGGTCAGCCCGCCTTTGCCGAACGCCCGAGTGCTCAGAATGCTCCTGGCGCCAGACCTCTCAGCTATCTCGACGCCGCTCAGATATCTCTGGACGCTGTATCGGGTTTGAAATAATTCGCTCCAAATTTGAACGCTGTAAGCCGCTTGAAAGCAGGTTTGTAAGGTCGCGTATACATCAACCCTTGCAAGGGATTGTATTCAGCCTTTCAAGGGAGCAAAATGAAGGAAAAACCATAGTGTTTAGGTGATTATTTACCGGACACGGGTACAAAACTGGTAAGTAATTCGACCTAGAAACTTTGGCCAATCCAAGGTTCATAACTGGTTAGCAATTGACGATTTTCGACAGAACAACATCACCGGCATGACGAGCGAGCGCGGAGGCACTCGGCTCACGTGGCCGGTTTTACATTTATAGTCCCCCTCTGAAAGGAGGTTTGATCATGCAAGTGACCGTAACTGGGCGCAATATCGAGCTTACTCCGGCCCTCAAAGATTATTTGGTAGACAAGTTGGCTCGAGCGCAGAAACACTTCGATCATGCTCTCAGCATCACAGCCCTATTGAGCGTCGCCAAGAACCCTTCTATCGCCCACAACCAGACGGCTGAAATTACAATTAGCCTTAACGGTTCCGTAATTCGGGGAGAAGAGTCGACCGAGAATATGTACGCCTCCATCGATTTGGTAGCCGACAAGATCGAACGTCAGTTGCGCAAATACAAGACAAGGTATTGGCATAAGGGCAATAAAGGCAAGGACAGGGGGGAACACGCTCCGCCTGTTGACGTCAGTCCATCTGAGGATGACGATTTCGCCGTCCAGAAAGAAATCGCCCTGGAGGATATCAAACCGAAAATTGTTCGCTCGAAGCGTTTCCCATTGAAGCCAATGCTGCCTGAAGAGGCTTGCAAACACATGGATCTTCTGGGACATGACTTCTTTATGTTCATCAACTCTGAGACTCAACAGGTAAACACTGTCTATCACAGACGCGACGGCAATTACGGATTGATCGAGCCCGAGGCGTAAATTGGGGTCTGCTTGAAAACCGAAGCGGCAATCGTATGATTGCTGAAACTTGCCGCAGCTTTTGTTGCGGCAGGATTTTCATGATTTTTGCAGTAATTTGCCTGAGCAAATGACAGCAAAATGAATGCTTCCGGCTGGAAAGATAGCGCCCCGTTTTTGGGAGTTTGAGCTTTCCGGTTTTCAGTAGATCAGGAAAAATCCTGTGGCTATATAAATAGATTCAATTAAAATCCATTCTTGGTATGCTGTGAGAGCCTGCGAGGGTCAACCTTGGCTGGCAAGTCACGGCGTATTCAATCGAAACCGACCAAATTGAATCGCGTTTTTTCAAGGGGCGTAAAGCGGTGTCATCCATTTCAGATCGTGGTGTAGCAAAACGAATTTTTCTTTCCCTTCTGGTGGCAGGTACGATCTTCATAGGTCCGTCAGCACCAGGTGCCTTGGCTGATGCAAACGCTGTCATCAGCATGAATAACGAGGGCGTCAAGGCTCTCAATGCGGGCAATTTCGCTCTCGCTATTCAGAAATTCGAAGCCGCTTTGCAGATGGACAAGTCTTATCAACTGGCGCGCGAAAATCTGGCTATCGCTCACAACAATTACGGATTGCAGTTGGCAAAGAGCAATCCGCAAGAAGCGCTCAAGCAGTTTCACCAGGCATATTATTTGAACAAAACCAATGCCACCACCGCTCAGAACGTTGAAGGCATTATCCGTATGCTTGGAAAGGATCCGCGTGATTTCAAAACGCGCGTAGCTATGGCTGATCAAGCTCGGATGTCCGGTGATTTCATCGGCGCCATCGTCGAGTATGCAGAAGCTCTGAAGATCAAAGATGATCCGAAAATCCACGTCAAACTCGGCGATGTCTATCGCGTTCGCGATAATGTCGACGATGCAATCAAAGAGTATCAGGGTGCTGCAAGAGCAGGTGACAGTGCCGAGATTGAAGTAAAGCTCGGACAAGCCCTGCAAGCTAAAGGCGATCTGCCCAATGCTGTAGCAGCCTTTGGTAAAGCCTTGCAGTACAACCCCACCGATAGCGACACGCTCGATGCATTGCAAGCCGCATGGGAAGACGCTCTCAAGAAAGATCCCCTGGCTCCGGATAATCACATCGGTCTGGGACAAGCCTTGCAATTCCGCGGTGATTTCGGTGGCGCCACGGCCGAGTATAAGCAAGCAATTCAATTGTCCAAGGGCAATAACCCGACTGCGCAAAGACTTTTGGCTGCATTGCCTGATTTGATCAGAAAAGCCACCATCGATAAGCACATCAATAATGGTGTCGACCTGCAGGCGAAAAAATTGTACGGGCCTGCTCTGGAAGAGTACAAGCTGGCTTTGCAAGCGGCTCCCAATAACCCTGACATTTGGGTGAATATGGGTACTGTCTATCAAGCGCAAGAAGATTATCCGAAGGCAATTGAGGCGTATCAAAAAGCGCTGCAATTAGATCCGAAAAACACTGCCGCCGCCGAAGGCTACAAGAGCTGCAACGAGTCCTTGCAAGAGAAGCAAGTTGCTCAAGCTGAAGGTGCTGCCGGCGACGCATACAAGCAAGGCAAATACGACGAGGCGGTTCGACTCTACACGGCGCTTGTTCAGAAAGATCCGAAGAATGCGGCTTATTACTATAACCGCGGTGCTGCAGAGCAGATGTTGAAGCAGTACGACCAAGCCATGGCTGACTACAACCAAGCCATGAGCATCGATCCTAAGAATAAGACTTATTCCAACGCAATGGAATCCGCTAAGGAAGCCAAAGTCAAACCGATTATCGATGCGGCTGTCGCGAAGCACCAGGCAAAAGACTATGCAGGCGCGATCGACGGATACCAGGCTGCGCTTGCTATCCAACCTGCCAATGCGCCGCTATGGTTCAACCTAGCCAGTGCTCAGTACGCGATGGAGAATTATTCGCGTGCTCGTGATGCCTATCAAAAGGCACTGGAAGTCGATCCCAAAGGGCAGGTCGACGACCTCTACTTGATCGCCGTCATTGATGAGCATTACGGAAAAGGTCCGCAAGCCCAGGGCGAATACTTGAAGTATGTTTCGCAAGCACCGAACGGCAAATACTATCAGCAAGCAAAAGAAAGGCTTGCTGCACTGAATAAAAATCCCAACGACACAATCAAGATCAAGGGTGCCGCAGAGCTGGCTGCAGAGAAAGCTGCGGACGATGCATATCAGGCTGCTTTGAATTTGAAGAATGCAGGCAAGCTTGATGAAGCCGTTGCACAAATTCAGAAAGCCATCGCGTCTCAGCCGAAAGAACCTGATTATTACGCAGTGTACGGATCGTTCTTGCAGGCTCAAGGAAAATTCGACGATGCGATTGCTCAGTATAAGCAGGCCGCATCCATCGATCCGAATAATCCGAAGAACAAAGAATACTTGAATGCAATCAGCGATGCGCAGGGCGATAAGGTGGCCCCGATTGCTGATGCTGCTGTAAAACTGCAGCAAGACGGCAAGTATCAAGAAGCGATCGCCAAATATCAGGAAGCAATTGCAATTCTTCCCAATAACGGACCGCTCTGGAGAAACCTGGGAAGCGCCTATCAAGCTAATGATGACTTCAATAATGCCTTCAATTCCTACAAGAAAGCCTATTCAGTAGACCCGAAAGGCGAAGTAAACAGCTTGTACTTCATGGCCGTCATCGACGAAAATTACAAACGCGGTCAGGCAGCCTTCGATAAGTACAATCAATACAAACGCGAAGCCCCGGCAGGCCAGTTCATAAAAGAAGCGAGTGCTCGAATTGCGGCTCTGGGAGCCAATGTCAACGCGACAGTTCAGATGCAGACTCAAGCTGAATTGAAAGCCAATGCTGAGACTGAAAAACTTATTCAGCAAGCCAGCGACGCTTACAATCAGAAGAACTACGACGTGGCCATCGGTTTGTACCAGCAAATTGCTCAGCTGAAGCCGAAAGAACCTTCCGTGCCTTTCTCGCTTGGTGCTATCTATCAGAGCAAGGAAGATTGGGACAATGCCGTCAAATTCTTCCAGCAAGCAGTCAATATGGATCCGAAGAACAAGCAGTACTCGGATGCATTGGCAGCGGCACAAGCTAGTGCTGTAGGACCGGTGATGCAACAAGGTTATGCGAAGCAGACAGCCGGAGACAATGCTGGAGCGATTCCGCTTTACGAGCAGGGCTTGAGGCAATATCCGAATAACGCTGCCGGTTGGACCAGTTTGGCAGCCGCCTATCAGGCGACTGATGCTTTCCAGAAAGCCTATGACGCGTACAAGAAGGCCTACGACATCGATCCCAAAGGGCAGGTCGGAAACCTTTATTTCATGGGCATCCTTGACGAGAACTTTGGCAAAGGTAATCAGGCCTGGAATGAATACCGCGACTATGTCGCCAAAGATCCGCGTGGCGCCTATACTTCCGATGCGCAGTCACGCATCGCTCGACTGGGCAAGAACGTAAACGATGTGCAAAAACTGCAAACAAGCGGTCAGGTCAAGGCGCAGGGAGACGCGGCAGCTGCCTATGATGCTGCAGTAAAACTGCAGACGGATCAGAAATACGATGAGTCTGTGGCTAAGTACAAGGAAGCAATTGCACTCCTGCCGAACAGCGATTCTTTCTACTACGGTCTGGGCACTTGCTATCAGGCTAAGAACGATATCGACCTGGCGATTGAAGCGTACAAGAAGGCGATTAGCCTGGCGCCGAATAATCCGACGTACAAGCAGACTCTGAGCGGCGCTCAGCAGATCAAGGCGGCTCCACTGATCGACTCTGCGATCAAGAAGCAGACCGATCCAGCCAAGCCGGATCTGCCTGGTGCAATTGCTGACTACGAGGCGGCGCTCAAACTCTGGAACGATCCGTCCACTCACATGAACCTGGGAACGGCGTATCAAGCGGCTAACAATTTGAACAGAGCAATGCAGGAATACAACACTGCTCTGCAAATGGATGCACGTACTTGCGTCGAATGCTACTACTATCGTGGCACTCTCTGGGAAGCGCTGAAGAATATTCCCAATGCGATCAAGGACTACCAAGCGTATCTGCGTGCGGCTCCAACCGGTCAGAGCGCTGGACCAGTCCGCGAGCGTATCAAGATTCTCGCGCCTGCCGGCAAGAGGTAGTTTCAAGTGGCAGCGAAAACCAAGCAGGCAGGAAAGCCGAAAGGCGATCAGTTGCTCTTTGGCGGTCACGTCAATGGTGGCGTCAAAGGGTCCGTCAGCAGGGCCGAAGAGATTGGTGCCCAGGTGATGCAGATCTTTCTGGGGTCACCTCAGTCATGGGCTGATGCGGCTCCGCTGGAGAAAGACGTTGAACTCTTTGTCTCTCAAGTAGCGGAAAAAAAGCTCGGTCCTGTGTTTGTCCACGGCAATTACCTGGTCAATCTTGCTTCCAACGATTCTGCTAACTTAGTTAAGTCAAAGGATAAATTGCGTCATACGCTTTTTCTCGCCGATCGAATTCGCGCTCAGGCTGTCATTTTTCACCCGGGTGCAGCTGGTCAAACTTCCAAGCCGGATGCCTTGAAAAAAGTAGTGGCGTCTTTGAGGGAAATTTTGAAAGGGTATAAGGGCGATTGCAAGCTCGCGCTCGAGGTTTGTGCCGGGGCTGGAACCACCATCGGGGACAGGTTTTCCGACCTCAGTACTATTATCGATGCCTTGAATGGGGACGAGAGACTTGCTGTTTGTCTCGACACATGCCACCTATTTGCTGCCGGCTATGACGTCAGTTCTGCCTCTGGGCTGAAGTCGACAATGGCCGAATTCGAGGCTGAGGTGGGCTTCGAGCGTCTAATTGCTATTCACGCCAACGATTCTAAGACTCCTCTGGGTGCCAGAAAAGATCGCCACGAGAATATCGGCAAGGGTTGTATCGGTGAAGACGGCTTCCGAAGAATGTTGCAGCACAAGGCTTTACGGTATGTGCCCTGGATTTTGGAAGTGCCTGGATTTTCGGGTAAGGGCCCTGATCGCGAAAACCTAGACATACTCAGACTTCTCGCTTCTTGAAACTTCGTGTATGCTATTGACATGGGCTTCTGAGGCATGTCTAGGCACATGTGGAAACATAGCACTACCAACTTACTATTAGTTCTGACATTCGGACTGGCTTTTCCTGCAGGCGCACAAGCAGGAGAACCGGACTGGATCCGTTATTCACTGGGCGCCAAGCGGGCTATGGCTGCTGCCAATTACAATGAAGCCGAAGCGCTTTTGAAAAAAGCCGACAAAGAAGCTGAAGGAATTTCCAATAATACTTCTCACAAGGCTATAACGTTAGGCAACTTGTCGCTCGTCTACAAGGCGAAAGGCGACTATCCCAATGCCGAACTTTGTGCCAGACAATCTGTCGATTTGATGCGCAAAATGGAAAAGAGAGATGATTTTTCTTTTGCCGTCGCGCTCAGCAATCTGGCCGGAATTCTCAAGGATCAAGCGAAGTTTGCTGATGCAGAGCCGATGTACGAAGGCGCATTGGCAATCATTGAAAAGATGCGTGGACCTGATAGTTCCGAATATGCTACGGTCACCGACAATCTTGCCCTGCTTTATATGCGGCAAGGCCTTTTCGATAAGGCCATGCCCCTGCAGCAAAAGGCGCTTGTCACCTACGAAAAGGTCCTGGGACCGGACCATCCCGATGTAGCGATCGCGCTGGGCAATTTAGCTGAAAGTTATAAACGAACAAAAAAAGAGAAAGAAGCGATCGTACTTCTCGAGCGCTCATTGAAGATAATGGAAAAGGTTTACGGAGATGAGCATCCGAGCGTAGCGACAGCCCTGGATAATCTGGCTTGTTTCTATGCAGATCAACAGCTTTACGATAAAGCTGAGAAGCTTGAATTGCAGGCGATAGCAATTTACCAGAAGACTGTCGGTGCAGATCATCCAGACATGGCCATAACGCTCGACAATCTTTGCGAGGTCTATCAGAAACAAGGGCGTGAAGAAGAGGGACGCAAGCTGAGAGAACGCTCTCTCAAGATAGCCGAGCAATCACTTGGTGTATCCCACCCTTTCACATTGAGTGTGAAGGAACGCTTAGAGCAGATGCATAAAGCTGAAGTGCCTGCAAAACACTAATCAATGATTCCATGCCTGGGGTTTATCCGGTATGAATTCGCTTTTGCCAGGCGCACAATAAGCTGGCTTGTAGAACGTCAGGTCTGTCGTATTTCTCCGAATCGCTTGTCGGCGATCGGGGGTGGCTCCTGCTTTTCGGAGAACTGAAAATGACGAATTTATTTCTTTGCCTGTCCTGCGCATCATTCGTGATTACCGTTCTACTTTCAATGCAACCAGCTCTGGCAGACAATCAGAAGCGTATTGGCAAAGACGAATTGCAGCCAACGACCTGGTTTAAGGCGCGTCGCGAGTATCGTGTCGAGGACAATACACCTATAGTGCGGTACCCGACACCAAAAGAGCCTGAGCCTATTTTTCTCATTCCCACAGGGTTGCCTAAAGCCAAGCCGGCACCTGTAGTGGTGCTTCCTGGACCGGGGCAGGCTGGTGGCGCAGGCGGTGGCATTGTCGCGCCGCCGGGATACGCCTTAGTCGATCCCAGTCAACCTGAGCCTGCCCGGTTCGGAAGCAATATACCTGCAACTGGTCTGGCGCCGGCGAAAGCATTGCCGAACGGCAGCACGACAAATCGCCTGGCTGGACGATTTTGGGGCGCACCCAAATCGTCGGGTGAAACTGTGGCAATACCTGCGCGGATTTTGCCTGCCGGTGACGGCGTTGCAAAAACGGCAATTTATCCGACAACCGGTACGAGTTCATCCTCTTCAGTGAAGACTGCAGTCAAAGGCGATTTGCTGCGTAAGTAATCAGTTATTCTCCGGCAGCCGTCTCACTCTTTCTTTTGGCGGCGCGCTGATAGCCAACAACAACGGCAGCAAAAACAAAGGACAGCAAAAGCATGATTGTGCTCGTCAATATCGCTGCCGGCATGCCGAACGCCATGAGGCTGTCCGTTCTCATCGGCTCAATTATCAAGCGTCCGATTGAATATCCCGCCACATAAAAACAAGCAAGCAGACCCGGATAATTTTTCAATCTCTCGGCAAGCCCGAAATAGAGTGCGAAAAAGAGTGCCAGGTCATAAATAGACTCGTATAAGAATGTCGGATGAAAGTAGAGTTGATCTCGAAATTCAAATGGGCGATTGGCCTCCGGAATGAAAAGTCTCAGTGGAAAGTCGCTGCCCACCGGTCTTCCGAACGCTTCCGAATTGAAGAAATTTCCCCAGCGTCCAATTGATTGAGCCAGTGGCAGGGCGGCCAGCATTAAGTCAGCCGTTCTTAAGAAGGGCAATTTTCGGACTTTGCAGTAGATGAGTCCGGCCAGCGCTCCGCCGATCAATCCGCCATGAATAGAAAGCCCGCCTGTCCAGATCATGAAGGCTTGCAGCGGCTCTTCGAGGAAGTGTTTATAGTTCAGGAGAACGAAATATAGACGTGCTCCCACCACACCGCCGCCAAACCCCCAGAATGCCGTATTCAGCAATTCTTCTGTGTCCATGTCCCACTTCTTGCCCAGGCGCATGACCATGGCTGCCGCGGCGAAGAAACCGACTACGAACATAAGCCCGTACCAGCGGATAGTGACCGGCCCAATTTTGAATATGATGGCGCCGGGTGATTCTAGATTCAAAACAGAGCTTGCCTTTCCAGCTTTTATGCAGAACGGTCGACGCAGGGCGTCGACCGCACATTAGAAGACTTTGTGAGATTAATATGGAGCCTGGTCGTTGGGATATTTGCCGCCGTAAACATCTTTGGGTGCCTTGCCATTGCTTCTTTCCTGGTTGGCCGGCAGTTTGCTGTCGTGATTTTCATCATGCGGATCATCGCCATGCGGGTCTGGACCGTGAGGGTCCAAGCCGCCGTATTTCTGGGCGATTATGTATTGTCCTTGAATTTTGCATTTTGTCAGTGGGTTGATAGAAACGCTTTTCACATCCAGTGTTGGATTGTGCGATATGGCGACGGACAGAAGGATATCCAACATAGTCAACCTCCGGCAGGGCAGAGAAGTGTTTGTGCCGTTTGACAACCCCTGAAAGTATACATGAAAGGGGCAGTCCGAGCGCAGTTTTCCTTAAAACTAGAACAAGGGTGCGACTTTGTTTGTCAGCGGCTTTAGAATAAGCCATTACACCAAATTTTGGAAGTTGTATGGCCAAGACGAAAACGCGCTGGATTTGCCAGGAGTGTGGATTTCAAGCAAATGGATTTTTGGGACGCTGCACTGAGTGCGGGGCCTGGGGATCGCTTGTGGAAGAATTGGTCGGGGATGCCGCGGGAGCTGCGGCCCAGACTGTGTTGAGCCGGTCTCACGCTGCGTTTGGCAAAAGCGGGCGCTCGGAAAGCGAACGCGCTCCGGCAATGCCGTTGTCTGAAATCGAAGCGTCCGACAGTCAGCGCATGCCGACCGGCCTGGCTGGGGTCGACGAGGTTCTGGGCGGCGGATTGGTGCCCGGCAGCGTAGTGCTTCTGGCTGGTGACCCGGGTATCGGCAAATCGACCTTGCTTTTGCAAGTAGCCAGACACCTGAGCAAAGGCAGCACCCTGCTCTATGTGGCCGGCGAGGAGTCTGCGCATCAGGTGCGCCTGCGAGCCGAGCGCCTCGGTGTGTCGTCGAACAATATTCTTGTGGATGCAGGGCAAAATGTCGTTTCGATTGCTCAGACGATGATGTCCGGCGACACACGCGTGACAATTGTCGACAGTATTCAGTCTGTTTTTCACCCTGATGTCGAAAGTGCACCGGGCTCGGTCAGCCAGGTTCGCGAGTCTGCACAGGCTCTTATCGCTGCTGCAAAAGAACACGGAATCGCCACCATTCTTGTCGGCCACGTCACCAAAGAGGGCGCCATTGCAGGACCTCGCGTTTTAGAACATATGGTCGATGTCGTTATTCAGTTTGAAGGCGACCGGGCAAGAGAGCTGAGGATTCTGCGTGGCGTGAAAAACCGTTTTGGCGCCACCCATGAAATTGCCGTCTTTTCGATGACCGACAAAGGTCTGCAGGAAGTGGACAATCCAAGCGCGCTCTTCCTGGGCGATCGTTTGAATCATCTGGGCAAAAGGCAGTCGCCTCCAGGTACAGCAGTTATAGCCGGAGGAGAAGGGCGGCGCTCACTGTTGCTGGAGGTGCAGGCACTTGTCTCCAACACTGCCTTTTCGAATGCGCGCCGGGTCGCCAACGGCTTTGATTACAACCGTCTTTTGCAAATTATTGCTGTCCTGGAGAAAAAGACAGGTCTCTTCCTTTCTCACTGCGACGTCTATGTCAACGTTGTCGGAGGAATGGAATTTACCGATCCGTCCGGTGACCTTGGAATCGCTGTTGCCATCAGTACTTCCTTGCTCGACAGGTCAATCGATCCCGGACTGCTTTTCCTGGGAGAAATTGGCTTGACGGGCGAAGTGCGCCCCGTCAAGGCTGTTTTGCACAGGCTCAAAGAAGCACAGAAGCTTGGCTTCAAGCGCGCCATTGTACCGAAAGCCAATTTGCCTCTTGATGGAAATCTAGAACCGATGGAAGTTGTGGGCGTTGAGACCCTGGCTGACGCGCTCTCGCAGGCTATTCCGGGATTTGAAACAGCCAAGAAGCGTGCGCCGAGCAAGAGCGGCGGCGCGGACGAGGGTATGAACGCAGTCAAAAGGCGTTATGCTCAAGGGGAGAGGCGCGATCTGGAAGGCGCTTTTCAGGATTGAGGCATGCGCGAATCAAAGATAAAAGGGCAGAACGAAAAGGTTCAAAACGCTCTTTCTACTTTGCCTGATTCTCCTGGAGTCTATCTTTTCAAAGATGACGAAGGGACGATTATTTATATCGGCAAGGCGCTCAGCTTGAGGAGCCGCGTTAAATCTTACTGGCTGGAGAATTCGGTGCGCGAGCGGCCTAAGCTGGCTGTATTGATGCCGAAAGTTGCCGACGTAAATATCATTGTTACCAATTCAGAGAAGGAAGCGCTTCTTCTCGAGGCGAATCTCGTGCGGCAGCACATGCCGCGCTACAACGTCACACTGAAAGATGATAAACGCTATCCGTGGTTGGCGATTACCTATGATGTCGCATTCCCTCGACTGGTAATGATTCGCGATCCGCAAAAATATAAGAAGGAAAATCCCAAGTCCAGAGTCTTTGGACCTTATGTTGAAACCGGCATGATGTGGGACACGGTGCGCGTCTTGCGCAAAGTATTTCCGATGCGGCAGCGCAAGAGTCCGCTTTTCAAAGATCGTCCTTGCATGAATTATTACATCGGATTGTGCCTTGGTCCGTGCCAGAAATTGGTGGCGGAACCTGAATATCTGCAGATGGTCGAGCAAGTGGAGATGTTTCTTGCCGGCCGCCAGACCGAGGTAATCTCGCGCCTGAAGCAAGAGATGGAAGCTGCATCGGAACTAATGGAGTATGAAAAGGCCGCCAAAGTTCGCGACCGTCTGCGCGCATTGGAAACTGTAATTGAAAAGCAGACCGTCATGTTCAAGGACAAGAAAGTCAATCAAGACATTGTTGCCGAGGCTCATGCCAACAAGCTCATTGCCATTTGCATGATGAGAGTGAGAGAAGGAAAGTTGATTTCCTCGGAAACAGTTTGTCTGCCTCTTATGGACCGCACTTCCTGGGACGAGGCCTATCAATCGTTTATCGACCTTTATTACACTTCCGTAGAAGATATCGGTGTGCCGCATGAGGTGCTGCTTCAGCATCAATTGGACGATGAGGCTGCCCTTGCCGAAGTGCTCCAGTCAAAGTCGAAGCACGCAGTGAAGGTCGGCATTCCCCAGCGCGGCAGCAAAGTAAAGATGATTGATATGGCCAAGAAAAACGCTGAACTGGCGCTGGAAAAGGAGATAACTGAAAAGCAGGAGGCGGACGCGAAAGTGGTTCGCTTGCTTTCTCATATGCAAGAGGAGCTGGGCACTTCCAAACCGCCCAAGCGCATCGAGTGTTTCGATATCTCCAATATTCAAGGCACCGACAACGTGGCAAGTATGGTCGTTTTTGAAGACGGTCAGCCGAAAAAATCCGACTACAGAAGATTCAAAATTCGCGCCGTCGAAGGAATCGCCAATGACTTTGCGTCCATGAAAGAAGTCGTAGGGCGCAGGTATTCCCGCCTGCAAAAGGAGCAGAAGCCTTTCCCTGACCTGATTATCATCGATGGTGGAAAAGGGCAGCTTAATGCAGCAGTCGAGGCTCTCGATGAGCTGAACATAAAAGACATCGATATAATCGGGCTTGCTAAGAAGCAGGAGGAAGTATATAAACCTGGAAATCCTCGCCCTTTGCTGATTTCGCGTCGCAGCGAGGCCTTGCATGTCTTGCAGAGAACGCGAGATGAGGCGCACCGATTTGCCATAACTTTTCACAGGAAGCTTCGAGCGAAGCGTTCGCTCATGTCCGGGCTGGACCTCTTGCCCGGCGTCGGCGAGTCCAGGCGAAAGCTTCTCATTCAGCATCTGGGTACTTTTGAAAAAATCAAAAAAGCATCCCTTGAAGAGCTGCAGTCTGTGCCAGGATTGCCAAAGAACGTTGCTGCGTCTATATTTGCGGCACTTAATGCCGGCAAGGAAGATAAGAAAAACGCTAGTGACGAAGCTCCCGAGAATGGTCAAGAAGATGAGACAATAGGCGATATCGCGGACGAATCCGGTGACGGCTTCGACGATGAATCAGAAGGGGAAGATGATTCTCAAGACGACTATACCGGCGATACAACAAATTTGAGAGTCGCCGAGTCGAGCCAGCCAGAATCAAAAGATTGAGAACGTGAGGACGAGAGCAGATGATTAGCTTTTTTATGAAGCGCAAGAAGCAGGTCATGAGTTTCATCATTGTCATTATGGTGTTCACTTTCTTGGCTTCGCTCGTGCCGCAAGTCTTGTTCCTTATGAAGTAAAGGCGTGCGTCGGTTTTGACTTCATCTCTACCCGGCAAGATTTCATGGACCGGGTTTCTTTCAGTTTTTGTCGTCTACTGCTGTGTTCTTGCGTATCTGGTCTCGCCTTTCTGGCTGAATAACCAGAGTCTCTATATCGCGGACGTTACTTACAATTTCGTCCCGGCCGGCAGATTTATCGAACAGATTTTTCGCGACAACGGCGGCTTCACTTTGTTTAAGCCGCTCTGGAACCCCTTCTTGCTTTCTGGCGCGCCGCAAGTTTCGGTTGCTTGGCCGCTCTCTTATTTGCCCGGCTATGCGGCCTGTCTGCTTAGCGCCTCTCAGGGACAGGCTTTTCTCATTTTCTTTCATCTGCTTGTCGCAGGAATCGGCGGATTCGTCTGGTTTTCCAAGCATGATGATAGTAGTGCTGCACAATCCGGTGGCGGAGTCATGTCGTCTCTTATCCGCAATGTCACGGGACCGCCTGCGCTTATGGGCTTTATGTTCATGCTGTGCGGCTACATGCTAGGCTCCAGTATCAATCTATCTTTGATGTTTTCGGTATGCTGGACTCCTCTGGCGCTGCACTTGATCGACAAATTGGCTTATGCTCGATTCTCTTTCGTGTCGATTATTGGCTTGCTGGCATTGATACTCGCGCAGCAATTCGGCGCCGGTCGCCCTGAAATGTTTCTGGGTGAGAGTGTTCTTTATGCTTGCTACGCTCTTTTGAAAATTGCCGAATTTGCTCCCACGCAAAGAGAGCGCAGTTCGGTCACCCGCTTCATGCTCGGGCTTCTTCTGGCCTTTATTCTCTCTCTTCTATTCAATGCTGCAAATATTCTTCCCATGTTCGAGGCGGTGAAAAATTCACCTCGCTTTGCCAAATTTGAACCGTCGGATGCTCTCAACTGGAGCGCCGGCTGGTTTGAATTCCTCGAAATTCTCCTTATGCAGCCTCTGGGAACGCTCAATATGGCGCATTATTCGCTGTATCCGACCTATCCTAATTCAATGGCTTATGTGACCAGCCTTTTTCTCGGAGCACCGATACTGGTGCTCAGCTATATCGGCGCCGGCGATTCTTCCTGGAGGCAGAAACCTTTCTGGCTCTGGATTATATTGATTTTTACTCTCGTCTCTCTCGGTGAATTCGTTCCCTTCTGGAAGCCTTTATACGAATCGGTCCCTTATTTGAATTTGCTGAGATTCCCGGTCAAGATGACAGTTTTTGTGGAAATTGCCTTAATCGCTCTGGCTGCCAGAGGTTGGTGCTCGGTATTGAAAGGCCAGGTAAACCGGGGCGACTACAGTCTTGGGTACGCCTTCTGGGGTTTTC
Organism: uncultured Candidatus Obscuribacterales bacterium; assembly: GCA_964493595.1. Taxonomy (GTDB): domain Bacteria; phylum Cyanobacteriota; class Vampirovibrionia; order Obscuribacterales; family Obscuribacteraceae; genus QKMZ01. Next base: position 47,733 of record CAZBOX010000004.1, read on the forward strand.
TTCTCGTCTTTGCAGGAGCCGTTTTTGCCAGCTTGCAATTTGGAAATATGCAGCCGCTGGGCGTGATTATGTCCATGAGCTCGGGATGCGACGATTTGACTATGGCGAGGGATGCCGCTCTCAATATGTCCTACCAGACTGCTCTTGCCGGGCTGACAGGACTTGCGACTTGCATCGGCCTGGCTAATTTGAATGGACGCTGGGAAAGTTTCCTCAAAGCTTCTCTTGTCGTTTTGATTGTCTCATCGCTTGTAATAAACGGCACAAAGCATCTCTGGCATACGGTCGATGCCAAATTCTTCGATGAGACTGACAGCGTCCTTTCACTGGTCGAAACTTCGCAGGCTCCCAGAGATTTCAAAATTCTGTCTCTTTTTCGCCATCCAATAGCCGTTCCCGAGCATATTTCAAAATCGTCGGAAAAGACCATGGACAGAGATTTCATGGCATATGCCCGATACATTTTGGCGCCCAATACAAATATCGATCGCGCCATATCAACGCTGAGCGGTATGCCCGTACTGCCTGACTGGGCGACGGTTTTCATGGAGACAGGAATTCTTCCCCGCTCGATGATCCGTGCGGAATTGTCCCACGATGCGGGTAAATCCGACGTACCGCTGTACAAATGGTGTCAGGCAACGGCGACCAGATACATACTCTGCCCGATTAATGCTCAATCTGAAGAGGATCTGAATGTGCGTGAGGCCAAAGGTCTGGACTCTCACTATTTCAAGATTGCTGCTGAGGATGAGAAGCTGAATGTGCGCATCTATGAGGTTTCTCCGATAAGAAAGCGCCTGCAGCTTTTTGCTCGTGCTGTCAAAAAGGACAATCGCATCGATTCGCTGAAAACCGTCAATCGCTCTGATACGCAAAGTTATGATCCGATGAGCGAATGCATTCTAGCCGAGCCTGAGCCGGCAAGTCTTTTCAGCTTCGAGAAAGAACGTCCAAAACTGGATGAAGAGCTTCTGAATCAAGTGCTCAATGGCCAGAGCGTGAATCATCCCGGAACTGCTCAAATCAAGCATGATACTCATGAGAAAGTGGAAGTCGAGGTTGAGGCGCAAGTCCCGTCCGCTCTTGTATTTGCCGATAGCTATTACAGCGGTTGGACAGCCACGGATAATGGAGAGCCTGCTCACCTGCTGATCGCCGATGGGCTGATGAAATCGGTTCTGCTCAAGCCCGGCAAGCACACGGTAATATTTCAGTACACACCGAACTCATATATTTATGGGCTTTATATCGGCGCCGGCACAGTCATTCTCATTGCCGTCTTGATATTTTGGGGATTGGCAGTTGGCAACCTCAAGCGAAGACGTCAACGTGCGATAATGCAGGGCTGATGCAAAAGTTGACGATACAGCCACTTGCAGACAGAATGCGCCCGCGCTCACTGGATGAGGTCGTGGGGCAGGAAAAGCTGCTTTCCGAAGAGGGAATCCTGCGCCAGATGGTGGAGGCCGGGAGGCTTTCCTCTTTCATTTTGTGGGGGCCTCCGGGAGTAGGTAAAACGACTCTGGCCAGGATGGTCGCTTCCACCACCGACAGTAAATTTGTCGCTTTTTCTGCAGTCGTCTCTGGCATCAAGGAAATAAAAGCGCTGATGGCTGAAGCCGAAGCATTCATGAATATCGAATCTCGGCAGACAGTGCTCTTCGTAGATGAGATTCATCGTTTCAACAAAGCACAGCAGGACGCGTTCTTGCCTTATGTTGAGAGCGGTGTGATTGTGCTTGTCGGCGCCACTACTGAAAATCCTTCTTTCGAGATCAATTCTGCGCTTCTGTCTCGGCTGAAAGTTTTTGTCCTGGAAGAGCTTTCTAACGAGCAATTGGTCACCATACAAAAGCGTGCGCTTGCAGATGAGGAGCGCGGATTGGCCAATGAAGGCGTGAGCATCTCCGATGAGAAACTTTCGCTTATTGCCACTTATGCATCGGGTGATGCGCGCACCACTCTCAATACACTAGAACTCGCAATTATGATGGCAAAACGTCGCAAAGCCGACGAAGTAAGTGATTCTGATTTGAAGAGTGCCGTTCAGCAGAGCATGCTTCGCTATGACAAAAACGGCGAGAATCACTTTAATCTTATTTCTGCCTTGCACAAGTCTATGCGCAATTCTGATGTCGATGCCAGTCTCTACTGGCTGGCGCGCATGCTGGAGGCGGGAGAAGACCCGATGTATGTAGCCAGGCGTGTGGTTCGTTTTGCTTCGGAAGATGTCGGTCTTGCCGCCCCGCAAGGGCTTACGCAGGCGGTGGCTGCTATGCAGGCAGTGCAGTTGATTGGTATGCCTGAGGCCAGCACAGCCCTTGCACAGGCGGTCGTTTATCTGGCTGTGGCTCCGAAGTCTAATGCCGTCTACCGCGCTTACGGCGATGCCAAAACCGATGTTCTCAATCATGAACAGTATCCAGTCCCTTTGCACCTGCGCAATGCGCCAACGAAGCTCATGAAGGAGATTGGCTACTCCAAAGGCTACCAGTACGCGCACGACTTCGAGGGCGGAAAGGCCCAGGAAATGACCTGCATGCCCGATCAGCTGAAAGGTCGCAAATACTACAGCCCGACTGTTCGTGGCTTTGAAGGAAAGCTCAAAAAGGCTCTGGACGCAAAATAATCCGCTGAAATGGAAAAGGCGGCTACTTTCGCAGCCGCCGTTCCGAATTGCCAAGCCAACTTATTGTTTCCAGGGATACTGTGATTCCGGGACTCCGGGTTACCTAACTTTGAACATATTGAGAATCGGGCTGTACCACTTGCGTGCTTTGAGCGTCTCAATGTCAGTCTTTGCTTCATTCAGAAGCCTGGACAGGCGCGCATTTTCTGTTTCGTTGACATTGGCGATATCTTCGAGATAGTCGCGTTCAACTTTCAGCTTGGCCAGAGCGGACATCAAATATTTACGCTCAGTCACTGCTGCATCGCGCTCACATTCTCTGCTCTTGTACTCTCTTAGCTCTCTTTCCATCGCTGGCATTTTGCTGAGCTGCCAGTATTGATTGACTACAATCTGCTTGATTTGAGCATTCTCTTCGAGTGTTTCTTGCAGTTTTTGTAGTAAGGCAATTACGCGCCGTTGTAAATAGGCATTTTCTTCATTTGCCTTAGCGAGAATCTGTTGTTCTCGATACTTCTGGACCATTTCCAGAACTTGACGGCGAATGCGCTTTTCTCTGGCGAGCTTGGCGCGGTTGTCTTCTCCCTCTGCCACCACCTCTGATGCCCACTTGAATATATGGTCGAGACCTTCAAGTGCGACAGCATCCTCATGTGCATCTGGAGCTACAGGGTTGAATTGTTGTACGGCGTTAGATTGCTGAATGGTCACGTGCTCCCCCCTTTCTCGTCAATATCATACCGATAAAAGATCCGTTTGTGCAAAAGAATTTTTGCCACCGTGGGTAGAGCTGCCACCGCATGTGAAACTAGAGCCATATCTGGTGGCTGATACCATATACGGAGTGATCAGATCTTGACTTCCGTGCGAGCGATCTGCCGATTTTTGCCGGTTTTTTCTGCTTAGGACTTTTAATTTTCGATAGAGTGATGTTCGTCGGCCACAAATTCCAGAAGCCTGGCAAATTTGTCCAGGCTCTCCAAAATCGATGCAACACGAGCAGGAGATCTCTGTGCATCGGAGGCTTCGAAGATCAGTGCGCTTACTTTGTTTTCGCTAACCATTAGCCGGCGCGCACCCGATCGATCCAATAGATCGATCAAGCTCTTTACTGTTTCAGGCTCTTCGAAAATAGAAGCGGCTTTTTCTTTCTGATTCGATTCGAGACTTAAGCCGTGCGATTTGAGCAGGGCAATAGCAACCCTTTCGGTGTTCTCACTCTCATGTTCTTCAGACTTTTCAATTTTGAAATTGACAGCACAGGCACATTCGACGCTGACCAGCAATTCTTCGGCTTCTGCCACCGGATGATTGGCAAAACCGTTGCGAATCAAGTCTAAAGAGCTTCTTTCATGCTGAAATCGGATGGTACTGGGCCTGTCATTTATCTCTCCCGCCACGATAAGGGTGTTGGGATTGTCGGATGCCAGAAGTTCCATCTCCAGGTCATCGGCGAGCTGAGAGGCCTTGGCTCGTCGAATTTTTACCGAGGTCTGGAAAGCGGCATAGCAAAGACAAGCCACAAGAGTGACGCCGCCCAGAAGAATAATGTAGTGAATCCAGTCCACGCTTACCAGACCTGGCTGCCGGTACATGACTGACAGTATTAGGGCTGACTGCAGGCGTCAAGCTTGCTTTTCTTATTTGGGCAGACCTGCGGACTTTGAGCAGGTTTGCGGGTGGTCCGAAATTGGTTGAGCCGTCGGAATCCCTTTGCAACCAGCCCTCCATCCTATATATAAGCGCGTCTGATTGGCGGGTGAACTTTCTTCGGTCTTAGTGGGAGAAACCGCAACCCGGTGCGTAAGACCACCAACGACAGACAGAGGCGGATTTTCGTACATTAAGCGTAAGTTTGAGTAGCCAGGTGCAGTGTCATCAGGCTCGCTCAGAAAAGCCAGAGAGAAAAGCTCCAAATTCAATGAAGACAATGCAAGTGACTAGCAATGCGACAGCAAGAGAGGCGATGAAATGCCTCAGAGCCGCTGCTTTTGCCTTGTTTGTTTATGTGGGATTGGCAGCTGCCGCTCAAGCGCAGATTGATACTTTGCGCAATCCTCTTATACCTGGCGCCATGTCCTCTGCTCCGTATTCTTGCCCCCCGGAAGGCTGCCCGCCGCCTGTCGGCTCCGGTTATGCCCCGCCTCCTGTGACGCAAGGTCATTACGGTGCACCCGAGTCCATGCCCTGGGTGAGAAATATCCCTGCCACTCAAATCGATCAGGCGAATTCATATGTAGGACTGCCTTCGTCCCAGACACTGGCTGCGCCCTACACACTGGGTTCGCAACTGCAAGTCCCTCATCCGCCATCTACACCTGGTGACGACTACGGTCAGATCCCGGGACCGATGAATTTCTATGCCCCACCCGCCGCTGTGGTCAATATCTGCCCACAAGGCGGAATGCCCGGAGACCAGGCACCTATACAAAGATGGGGCGGACAAACGACCAGAGACCTCGGTCTGCCTAGATGCCACGGCTCTCAACTCACCGATTTCGGCGAGAAATTGAGCCAGAAACCTGATTTACAAGCACAACCCCAATTCTCAGAAGACGGACCGCGCCCTCAGGGTCAAGGTTCGATGGGGGCTGGAGGAGTCCGCGCGTCCGTTAATGGCGCGCAAGCCGCAACTGACCTGCACGGCAATCGCACTCTATATAAAGGTCAATACCGTTCACGCCTAACAATCGCGCCATATTAGACAGAAGGCTTTCAGGAGGCCACACGCCATGCTTAATTCGAGGACATTAAAAGCAGTAATCGCAGCAGCCGCGCTGTGCTCACTGAATGTTCCTGTGTTTGCACAGGGAACGACCACGCTGCGCACGCCGCTCATACCGGGAGCGATTCCATCGCCTCCCTTTGTATGCCCACCTGAAGGTCAGCCGCCGGCAGTAGGCGATGGACCGACTGCAGCGCCAGTGACCCCCGGTCACCTGAATGCGCCTGAATTGCTTCCATGGGTACCGGCAATTCCTTCTAACCAGATCGACCAAGGATCTTCCGGCGTTCCACTTCCTTTTGGACCGCCCGTCGAAATGCCCCCTGGCGTTCTTGGACCGGCATTGACTCCTTTTATACCGAAGTCGCCATCCACTCCCGGAGCAGATCCCGGATCGATGACGGCGCCTGCCGGATTCATCAATCCTGCCGATCAAATGAATATCATTCCGACCGGCGGTCTGCCTGGAACCGGTGGTTATAACACCACAATCAATAAGATTCGCCGCGGCGGACAAGAAACCCACCAGTGGGGTATCCGTGAGAACCAATCTGTTCTTGGCGGCGGCGGACCAACCCAGGACATCATTACAGAGTTCGGCTCCCTGGCCGGCTGGGGTATGCCATACGGCGTGCCTACAGGCAACGGCTATAACAAGGGGCCAGCCGGAACCAACGACAGTTTGAGAACCAGCGCCATTGAATTGGGCGGCGGTCAGCGCTTCAAAGTCGGCGATTGCAAAATCCCAACCGGATCAACCCTGCTCGACTACGGCACGTCTGCAACTCGTATGAATGGAATCGGAGCACTGAATGCATGGCAATCGACTGAATTCGGTCAAGGCTTCCGCCGCATGCCGCTCTACAGCTCGAAAACGACCGATTTTGGCTATCCCTACACCATCTTCGATCCAGCCAATATCAACTATCAGAAGACTGGTCAACACCAACTTCCAACCGCTATCGAGACAAATTTCTAGCCCAAGGCTGGAAAAAGGGGGGGATTTTCCCATGGTGGTGGGAAATCCCCCGATTTCAAAACCCCCGGCAATTGCCTACTATGAGCACATCAAGCAACCGATTGGTTTGCTGACCGCACAACTCCCACTCCATAAGACAGACCTAAGAAAATGAAAGCTATCGACACCGCTAAACAGATTGCCAAGGAAGCAGCTACCAAGCTTGCACTTTCCTTGACCATCGTTTCGATTGTCGGACAATTCACATCCTCGCCAGTAATGGCTCAAGGTTTGCCGGCCGGTCAAATGGAACAGCTCGCTCAAATGAGCGGACTGGGAGCAGATCAAGAATCACTTCTGCCACCGGAAGTGGTGCCGATGGATTCGCAAGCCGCTCAACAGCTCTCGCAGTCCCAGGCACAAGCAAGACAGATGGGCGGATATGATACAAACGCTCGCAGCAACAGACAAGATGCATTCAACGCTCTTATGGGCCGCGAAGATCTCAGTCAACAAATGAATCCGGCACAATTCCAGCCGATGAACGGAGCACAGATGGACCAGTACGCACCTGGTCAGCTCCTTCCGCAAGCTCAAAATCAAGCCGGTCAACAATTCAACCAACAGCTCGCTCAACAGCAGCAGCAACTGGGCGTGTCCGCCTGGCAGCAACCGGGACAAAACGGACAGAATTCTTTCCCTGCCCAAAACCAAACTCTCGCCGGCAAAGTCAAAAAAGCCCCTGTAAAAGGAATGGCACGCACTGGCTTGAGCCACACTCTCACCGGCTTAGCCGCCTTCGGCGCCGGAGCCTACACGATGTCCCTGATGAGAAGCCCCGCCATGCTCTACTCCGGCGGAATGATGGGATTCGGTCTCGGCAATTACGCATTACGTAACGGTTTCAGGTTCTAAACAAGGTGATTACGATGAACGCCAAATTTGCAATTCTTTCAACCACAATCGCAATCATCGCCGCGTCGAGCACAGTTCAATCGGCTGAAGCTCAAGGCGCCAGATTCAAGTACGCTCCCAATGTCTGGAAGAACGAAGAAGCCAGAATGCCGGCAGGCTATGGTCAACCGGCAGCCAATCCTCATTCTGTAACTCACGGCGCTGCACCCAAGGGCATGTCCGCTCTAGGACTCGACCCGACCATGCTGGCCGCTCGTCCAAAACCGCGTGTTGCGCCAATTGCGCAGCAAAACGTGCATTCCACGCTCGGTTTTGCCAACCCGGTTCCGATGCTCAATCCGTTTGCACCAATTGCAAACAAGGGTCAATTCGGTCAACCACTCAATCCGAATGTTCCGCCTGTAGTGGCATCTTTGCCTCCTCAAGCGGCCAAAGCCCAACCGAAGTCGATTGCTCCGGCTTCAACCAACACAAACCTCTCGGGCAAAATCAACCCCCGACGCTCTTCTACCGCAGTTGCTGCTCGCTTGGCTAGACCAGCCCGCGCCTTGGCCGCAAGACAAGGAGCTCCAATCCAGAGCTACGGCAACAGCAACTTGTATTCACCCGGTTCGACAGCTCCTGCGGGCAGCGGTGCTAGCACCAGCGTGACCGGCAATGTATACGGTCGAGTCCTGTACAAATCTACAAAGCATTAATTCAGACGCCACGGTCAACACAACATCTCTACGAAAAACCTAATGGAGGGTAATTCAATGGCAACCACTATCAAATCACTGGCGAAGAAAGTAGCTTCTTCCCGTCACTTCAAAGTTGCCTCGCGCGTGGGCTTCCTCCTGGCTCCTCAACTGGTCCTTATGGCTATTGGTGTATACGACCAAGCAGCTCATGCTCAGGGCTTGGTGGGTGCGCCGGTTGATCCCCGTTACGGGCAATCCAATGAAGTAGGTCAATTGGCAGACTTCGGTTATGACACCGCTCGCGACATCTCCCGTGTAGTTACCGCACTTTCGACAGTTCCGTCCTCAATGGCAGGAATGAAGATCGCCTTCGGTCAACGTGACGGTGGTGAATCCGCGATGAACGTAGCCAAAGGTCTGGGCATCGGATTCGGCGGACCGACAGCGGTTCACTTGATCGGTACCTTCGCTATCAACAACTTCGGCGGTCTCGGCGGCGGTCTCTAAAAAGCACCTGCAACCAATCGCAAAGTCCAAAACTAGATAACTAGATAGGAAAAACTACAGAGAATTCGGCAATGCACGCCGGACTTCTCCTGGACAGAAATTGAACCGACAAAAACGCAATTAGTCGGAATCATCTGAAAGGTCTGAAGGGCCGGTATCGCCAAGATACCGGCCTTTTGTCCCGGATGGGAATTTCCCCAATGACAGGGTCTTGCATTAGTCATAGTATTTGACCATCGCCAAGAAGGCACGCACCCACGCCGACTAGCCATGGTTCTAAATGACAAAGAGAATTCACCCCGTGAATAAAGGCAATCAACTCCACAAGCACACAATAAAGGCGCTCTTCGCGTTGTTCTTGACGCTCGCGCCGATGTTCGTGTTTGTAGGGTCAGCATTTGCCCAAACTAAAGAGCCGACACTGTCCGACAGTCTTCCTGTCGATCCGGGTGTCGGTAATCTGTCGCCCGGCGCCCAACAAACGCAGAACACCGTTCCCGGTCAGTATGCCGATGCGCCAGGCGAAGTGCCGCTCGTCTATACGGCAGCGACCAACAACACCACAGGTGTTATCCAGAACGTCACCAATACTCTTCTGGGCACCGGCGAACTCGGTTATATCAACGATACCTACATGGGTATCAAGAGATTCTGGGGCGATGACATCATCGGCAACCTGTTCCAGAATATCGGACAACTTCTCGGTAAGTGGATTTCAGAGTGGATCAACGGCTGGGTGGCCGATACGGTTCGCTTCCTGACCGCATTTCTGCGTACGTTTGTTTTGAACCCGAATATCGCCGTCAACGGTATTCAGAACGGTCCTGGTGCCGGACAAGCCGACGATATCTCTCCCTACATCCGCGCTGCTGCAGACGTGATGTACGGTATCGCCGTCGACTTGCTCCTGCTTCTCTTCATCTTGTGCATCTGGAAATTCTGGGCTGAAGCCGCGTGGCGCGGTGGCGGCGGACTCATGGGTGCAGTCGGTCGATTGATTTTTACAGCAGGTCTCTTGCTGGCGTGGCCAACTATTTATGCCTTCATCATTCAAATCACCAATGAAATGATCCAGGCAATCTATTTCAATTCGGCAGACGACATCATGCGTCTGGACGCAGCCATGGCTTCCGCTGTCAAAGGCGGCTTGATGGCAGGCGCCGGACTTCTCGCCCATGCTTTCGCTCCTATCGTCGGCGGTGCGGCCGGCGGTCTGGCACTCGGCTTGGTCGGTGAAATCGTCGCCTTCGCTGGTCTGGTCATCTACTTGATCATCGGCGGCATTCTTATCGCGCAGCTCATCTACATCCTGGTTTTGAAAGCCATCCAGACTGCGCTGCTCACAGCTCAATATATGTTCGGTCCTATCTTCCTGGTGTTTTTCGCAACACCTGATACGGAAAATGTGGCCACTGGTTATGTTAAGTCCTTCGTTGAAGTCAGCCTCTGGACATTCGTCTGGGTAGGCTTGCTGAAGATCATGGTGATCATCCTCTTCTCGGACTTCAACCCCTGGGGCAAAATCATCATGGCGGTCGGTGTTCTGCAGCTGATGATTCAGGTGCCGTCCTTCCTCGCTCGTGCTCAAATTAGCCCGATGTCCGATTTCGTATCGGCTGGTCTCATCACCGGCGGACTGCTCGGAATGGGCAAGGCGCTCGCCTCCAAGGGCGGCGATCTGATGGACAGATTTGCCAAATGGCGTGGTAGTTTGCAGGACGGCGGCGCTCGTGGTCCGCAACAAACCCAATCCGTCAAGATGAATGGCTTGCCGCATGCTCCGCAAGATCCGGAAGCATTCAATAAGATTCAAAACGCTGCCAAAGGCGATTTGAACAATGGCAACAAGCCCGGCGACAAGGACAAAAACAAGCAAGAGAATCCTAACGGTCAAAATCTCAAGCCTCTTACCGAAGCCGACAGAAAGAAACAGGAAGAGGAAGAGAAGAAAAAGAAAATGCAAGGGCAAGGTCTGCCTGAGCAAGCCCAGGCAGTAACAGGGGCCGACGGCACCACCACTGCAGTTCCGCCAACCAAGAAAGACTCCATGGCCGAAGGGCTGAAGGATGGTCTCAAGGGTGGTCTGGCAGCCGCAGGCGTGGGCGCAGTTCTCGCCGGCGCTCAAGCTTCCGACGCTCAAAAGAAAAATCAAACCGGCACCAATACCGACCAGGCTGCAAGAGATCGTGCCAACGAGATGGCCGCCATGTACGGTATGGATACGAGCGGCAGCAAAGATCCCAATCAGCAGCAACAGCAAGTCGGTCAAAAACCGATGACCGAAAAAGAGAAAGAAGATGCTGAAAAAGCAAAAGCAGCTGCAGCTCAACTTGGCGACAAGGGTGCCAAACTGCAAGTTCAAGACAAGACAAATGCAGACGGCAAAGGCAAAACAGAAGAGAAGAAGGCTGAGAACGCCGTTCCTGTCGTACCTCCTGTCGGTGGTATTCCCGGCACTAAGAAAGGCGACGGCGTAGTTCCTCCTCTCAATGCAGTCGGACCTGACGGCAGACCTCTCAAGGTCACCGAAAAAGGCGACGGCACCGGCGCTGAAAAAGGCGTCAATCAGGTTGAAGCCGAGCAGAAGAATGAAACTGAAACTGCAGGCATTGCCGGTCAAAGAGATACGAATCTGCGTGTCAATCAGACCGACGACAAGAAAGGCGCCAACGGCAAGGCTGGCGATCCGAAACTGACAACGGATGCCAAAGATTTGACCGGCAAGACTCCTGGTCAAGAAAGAGCCGGTATCGGTCCTGTCGTTCCACCGCTGGCACCACCCAAAGGTGATGCTGCCACTGCCGCTGCCAATCAAGGTCAAAATCTCAACAACAAAACCAGTGAAACTCTGCAAGGTGCTCCCGGTGAGCAAATCTCTGGAACGCAAGAGCACGAGCAAGTCGTGTCTCTGGGTCAGGGCGTCAATGGTCAAGGCATCAACCTGCGTGTCACACAAACCCCGGTAAATGCCGGCGGACGTACGCCCGTCACTCAGCAAACTGCTCAAGTCGTTCCGCCCTCGAGGCAAGCCGGAACAATGGGTCAGCAAACTGCTGCTCCTATTAGCGGTGCTGCCGCCAACCTCGGACAATCGACAGCGGCGGCTGCCACACAAGGCAATCCTGACGTCACCACCATGAACGTTCCGGAAGCGCTGCAAGATATTGCCGGACCCGGTAAAGTCGATCCCTTCACGGCATTCGACCACTCCGGATACGGCGGTGTCGCTCCCAACATCATGGCCAAATTGATCCGTACTTATGACGGCGTGTCCATGGGTAAATCGCCGGACGGACAAGCGACCATCGTCGGCTCGCCCAGAGGTGTCGCCCACGTTCGCTTCGGCGCCAATGCCACGCAAGAGCAAAAGGCTATGCAAATTGCTTCAGCCGGTTATGCACAAACCATGACCGATGACGCTGAAGCTTTCGACGCCGCTCGTCAATCAGCTATCGATGCCGGTGCTGACCAACCCAGAGGTTTCGCCGACAGAGTGGCCGGTAACTGGATGCAGTACAAGGGCTCCAGCTGGAGAGAAACATATCGCGCCAAGCGTCAATTCCAACAAGCAATGTTCTCGGAAGCAGTCAGCGGTGCACAAGCGTACGTGACCGGCGACGAGAGCGGAGCTAATGCTTTCACCGAGCACCTGCGCACACGTTTCGGCGATATGACTCCCGAAAAACAAGCCTGGATGATGCACACTCTCACCGACAATACGTCGCCTGAATCAGGTTTCGGTACAGCTCGTTGGCCGGCAACGGACGCCTTGGTCCAAGCCAATATGGGTATCGATCCGTACAACAGAGCCGCAATGGCCAGAGTTCTCGGCACCAATATCCCTGTATGGCAGCGTCCAATCGCCGCCAAGGGTATCGCCAACTACATGAAGGGCGTAGTCGACGAGCGTTCCACACCGGATACGACCAACGAAGAAAGAGCCGCAATGGCTGGTGGTCTGACCGGCAGACTCTCGCCGGCAATCGTGGATGCCTGCGCAACCATTCAACAATTCGACGCCAGCCCGGAATCGACTTTGAAGAATCCGAATTTCGTCAACGCCGTTGCTATAAGAGGCGCATCGTACGCCAGAGATCCCAACGTGCAAAACCCGATGAGACAGGCTTACGACGAAGAAATGCTGAAGAGCAAGATGTTCGGCGGCGGCGGCATGTCCACTGTCACTACCCAAGTATCCGGCAGCATCATCAGTGGTGGTGGCGGCGGTGGAGACAACGGCGGCGGTTACAGCCGAGTCGTAGATCTTCCCCCTCCAACCGATGGTGGCGGCGGAATGGGCGGAGCTCAATTCAGCGGTTCTTTCAACGTGCCTCCGCAACGCACCAACACGCAACAAAATCTCACCTACCGTGTCGGTCAAGGTCAATCGCGCGGCGTCAGCAACGGTGCTGTGCCTAACCTGACTGCCGAATCAATGCAAGGCAGAACTGAAACTCAAGTAAATATCGTCAACCCGCAAGCCGGAAATCAGGTCGTGAACTTCGAAGCCGAAGCTCTCGTGCAAACCCAGAATTCCGCTCTGCCTCCGGTCATCAATCAAGGCTTGATCCCGAGAGTGCCGACCAACACAGTCAATGTCGTCAACGTCAAGCTTCGCCATCAGCAAGCCAACGTACACGGACAGAACGTCAACATGACTGTCAGCGGCGAAACCCAAGGATCTGCCGATGTACGCATCGGTCGTGTGACTGAATCCGGTAACAGCGGACCGCAAGTGATCGAGTCCGATGCCACTGTCGAAGTTCTCCACAATGGCGGCGATGTCGGCGGCGGTGCCGTGCAACAGGCAGTCGCATCTGTTGCTCAATCCGCTCCGGCCGCACTGCCTCCCGGCGTAGACATCTTCGTTGAGATGCAACAGTCGGGCTTCACCGATGCGCAAAGACGCGATCCCAATATCGTCGCCGGTGCCGCGCAAGTCTATAACGCCTCCGGCGGTGACAAACAAGCAATGGTGACTGCGGCTCTTACTGCTCGTGCACTGGGCAACGACACAGGCAGCTTCGGAATGAAGTCGGTCCAGGTCGTACAAACAATGATCGATGCCGGCTGGAAGCCCAATCAAATCTCTGCTCACGATATCCATATCGCCGAGATGATTGTCGACCACGGTGGCGATACCGGTGCAGGCGCAGGCGGCGGCTATCCGACCCCGCAATACGTCCGCTCCATCAGCGACCACCCTGAGTACCGCAGAACGCCTCCTATCGGCAGCGGCATCAGCCAAGCGCAAATTCGTCAGAACAACATGAATGTCGTCGATAAGCTCGCTCAGCAACGTTACGCTCAACGCACACAGCAAGGCGGAGTAGATGGCTACCCGCGTGTAGGCGGCGGTCCTGGCAGCGGACGCTTCTAGTCTCTGACAAGAATAATTTGAAGGGTCGATGCCTGGCGTCGACCCTTCCTCTTTATCGAATGCGAGAATTAATGCGGGACTGCGGGAATCTAATAATCAGCGCCGGACAAGAATTAACCACGTTTTTCGTAGTTGTCCCATGACCCATCCTCCCAACCATGGGAATTACCCCACCAACGTGGGAGAAACCCTGATTTACCCGTAGTGGAGAAAGTCTTAATGTATATGCAGATTGGAACAGCTGCACCCCGGCAAATTCGCAATGCAAGACATATACAAGCAATTCGAAAACTTCATTCTCCAGACCGTATCAGTGCAATGCCCTGAATGCGAAGTAGTTTTCGCCACCGACATGCTGGCTCATACGCCCAACATGACGAAAGACACACCGGTGGAAACCGATTTGCATCGCATTCTTCCGCATCCATCACTGCGTGCCGCTCTCATCGCCATGTGCCCGGCATGCTTGTACACCAACTGGTACAGCTCCTTTGTGGAAGATTCGCTGATTCCCTTCATGGCAGTAGCACCGGCTGAAGTCGCATTCTCCAAGAAGTTTGCACACGCTGTTCTTACCGGTCGCAAAATTGGCGCCCACCACCTGGACCGCGCTCTTTTCGCACTGAACGGCTCCTGGTGTGCCCGCGAATCAGGCGAACCCTGCGAGAAATGGCTCGAGCTGGCCGGACAAGAATTAGAAGCCGCACTGGCTGACGAGAACTTGACCGCCAACCGCAGCAGATACCAGTACATCATGGGTGAAATCTGCAGGCTCTTGGGAGACTTCCACGGCGCAGTCAGACACTACAACCAGGTCGACCGCAAATCGCAATTACCGAAATCGCTAGTCGATCACCAGAGGCAAGAGGCAATCAACGGCAATTCAAAACCAGTCCAACTGCCTCCCGAATACGTCGAAGCTATCTTCTTCCCAAAACCGATAAACCTCGACGAACTGCTCGGACCGGCACAAAATCAAACCCACGAGCTCAGAACATCTTAAAGATCCACTCCAATCTAAAAGACCAAGTAAGAAAAGAAGAAAGAAATGGAAGACATCACACCACTTAATTTAGAAGACGCACCTAAGCTGTTCGGCTTACGCTACGACCAGCTGATCGCCCTTCTTGCCGGGCTGATCGTTTCCACCCAGCTCTATTCCTGGATGAATCCGATCATGGTCGGCTCGCAAGACATAAGGCTCCACATCTCGCTCATCATCGGCGCCTTCGGTCCCCTCTACTGCTTGTTTACACTCAACCATTCAAGCGGCTACTGGGAAACAGTTCTCAATCATTACGTATCCTCGCAAGTGTATATTCCGGGTCCGGATCCCAATCCGGTCCGATTTTTGGTAGACGAAGACCTTATCGATTTTTGTGAGTAAATCACCTATGGTATCGACAATCACCCGCTCCTACAGTAAAGAAAACGGACTTTTGAATCTCTTCAAAAGAAACTCAAAAGCAGAAGATGGCTTGAGCAAAGAAGCACAAGGCAAACTTCCTGCCCTGGCAGTGCCGAGAGCCCATCCATCGGCTGCCGGTCTCATTCCAATCTGGGACCTGTTTCATGATGACGATTCCGGTCTGGGCGTTATCGTCCTCAAAGACGGCAGCTACCGCTGCTGCTTCGAAGTGGACGGTGTTCATGTGAGCGGCTTCGATGAGATTCGCCTCGTCAGCTTGATGAATCACTTCACGGGATTTTTGAACGGTATCGATACTTCCGTCCAATTGACGGTCGTTTGCCACAACATCAGCAAGCGTGATTATTTCGCCAAACACCCGGTAGAGGTCGTAAACGATGATTTCCTCAAGTACGTCGCACGAGTTGTCGAAAATGATGAAGCATTCCTGCTCTCCAAAAACTTTGTGCCAGAGCTCAAGTTCTTTGTCACTTTCTGCTACAGACCGCCCCGCGAAAAGCCAGCCAAAGAGAACATGGTCGACTCAACAGTCCGCCGCGTGCTCGATGTCTTCACCAATCAGGCCGCTCGCCAGACAGTAGGCGCTCACTTCAAGAACGTCACCACTCTCATCCAGCGTGCTTTCGGTTATGCCGGTCAATTGGGCAATTGCGGCATGAGCGCTCGTCCGATTGGTGCGGTCGAATACTTCCACATGCTCTACAAAGAGCTCAATCCGAAATTCGGTCAAGATCAAGAAGAATTCCTGCCGGTTCCGCAGCGTCCTAAGACCAAGCCGCTTCCTTCCGGGCTGCGCCGCGTTTTCCCTGACATGGAACCAGCTTCGATTAGAGAGCAGCTGGTCGAGTCCAGATACGACTTCAGCAAGCCTGACTATGTAGTCATTGATGATTACACAGAAGTAGACGCCGACGATCACAACGAAGAACCCGGTCGCTATGTCCGTACTCTTTATATGAATCGCCTGCCTGAGCGCACCGGTCCACTCTGGCTGCAGCCCTTGCTGCGCTTGAACTGCAACTGGAGACTGAATATCTACGCTCACAAGCTGGACAAAGAAGTTTTCAGAAAACAACTGCAACGCAAACAAGCCCAGGCTCACGCCAATACCTATCAAGGCATCATGGGACCGCGCTCCGCTCCCAACCAGGAAGAAGCGGAAAAGGCGCAAGAAGCAGCCAATATCGGCTCCGAACTCTACACAACCAACGTGGAAGTGTTCAATTACGCCGTCTATTTCACCATGATGGGCGACACCCTGGACGAGCTGAACCGCTCGACCGAATTGGTCAGAACCGCCGGCGCTCAGTGCCGCGGCGCCCGCTTCATCGTTGGCTACCACGAGCAAAAGAGCTTGTTCGTCGGCAGCTTGCCCGGTCTGGGTATCGATGTCACCCGTCGCGGGAAAATCGCCAGAACACCTACGGTGCGCAATTCCTTCCCGTTCGTCCATGCCAAGCTCGGCTCGGAAGACGGCGACTGGTTGGGCTTCTCGAAAGAGACTCTGGAACCGGTCTTCTTGAATCCTTATAACGAAAAACTGCCAAACGCTCTCTGCATCGTCTTCGGTCAACCTGGTGAAGGTAAATCCATGGTTGCCCAGCAGATCATTCAGATGAAAACGCTTGCCGGCGCCAAGTCGATCATTATTGACCGTTCCGGTTCATACAAAATGCTCACCGAAGTCTACGATGACTCGGCTTATATCAAGCTCGGTCCGGACGGACAAGTTTGCTTGAACCTCTATGACCTTCCTCTGGAAGGCGTCGACGGCAAGCCCATCGATCCGGCCAATCCGCCCGAATCGCACATCATCAAGATCTTGAATTTCCACTCGGTCATGCTTGGCGAAAAGGGCGAGCAAGCCCTCACCAAAGATGAGAAGCCTGTTCTCATGCAAGGCATTCAGACTATCTACCGTCTGTGCGCTCAGCAAGGCCGTATTCCGATCGAATCCGATCTGGTCGCCTGGTTGCAGACCGAAGCCGTCAACACTCAAAACACCAAGCGTCGCGAAACCTGCGAAGATCTCGCCAACCGCTTGAGCCTCTACTGCCGCGGCGCTATCTTCGGCAAATTGTTCGACGGACCGACATCGCTTCCTCTCGATGCCCAGATAATGGTTTTCGATACATCCGAACTGGCTCACGACAAGACCCTGGAAGCGGTAGTCACGCTCTTCGTTTCCGATTTCGTTCTGCGCCGTGCTCAACAGCACAAGGCAGAGCAAATGAAGAAAGGGCAGCCTTCTCGCTTTGTGTTCTGCATAGACGAGTTGTGGAGACTGCTCCGCTACGAAGGCGGCAAGACCCTGGTCGAAGATGCCTCCCGCACCAGCCGACACTTGGGCTTGCTCTTCATCGGCATCTCTCAAGAATTGGGCGACCTTTTGAGAGACGACCGCGCTCGCACACTGGCTTCCAACAGCTCGATCAAAATCATCCTCGGCAACGACCCGAGCAACTTCGATCTTATTCGCGACGCTTGCGGTTTGACACCACAAGAAATGTCGGCGATTGCTCACCTGACCCGTAAGAATCGTGAGTATTCCGATGCCTTCCTGGTCTACCACAAGCTCTCTCGTGGTGTTGTAAAACTGGTCGTACCGCGTTTCATGTACTGGGTGGCAACGACTGAGCCGAATAACGACCAGCCGATGCGCGCCAAAATGATGGAGAAGTGCGGCGGCGATCCGCGCTGGGCCTGCCACCTGCTCGGACAGGGCTACCACCCTGACACCGTGCCGGAGCATCTGCTCACACCTCAGTAGAGAAAAACATTCAGGTTCTAAGAAAAGAAAACAGGTTCAAGACAATGTTCGACTATCAAGCAGGAGAAAAATACAAGCTGACACTGATCATGGTGGCTATCGCCGGCATGATGGCAGGCATGTTTTTCACCGTATTGTTGATGCCGACGCCCGAGCCCGCACAGGCTCGCAAGCGCGCTCGCCAGCCCTGGATGGATAATCCGGATGTGACCGGCGGTCGCACCGCTGCCCCTGGCGCCGCTCAGGCTGCCGCTCCCACAGAGTTGCAGCAGAAAGCACAGGCAGCTGCGATGGCTCAACCTGCTATCAAGACCGACGCTGTCACCGCCCAGACTCTTGTCGAAAAATGGCTGCCCTTCGCCTTCGACCTCAGTTCTGGTTCTGCCAACGACAGTCAGGAAAAGGCTATTGCCTGCATGACTCCTGAATGCGCTCAGTCTTACAGGCAGAGCGTTTGGACCCCGGAAGTCGCCTCACAAATCGCGGCATCTGGAATGAAGAGCAGTTTCCGCGCCACCAAAGTAATTGCCGGTGCCCATCAAACCGACGGCTCCATCGTCATCACAGTGGAAGGCGAACAAATCCTCTCTCCGCCCGACCAGCCATCCAGGCAACGAAACGTTAAGTTCGAATACCTGTTGAAGCAGACCCCGGACGGCATGAAGATTTGCGGAATTAGTGAAGTGGGCGCGGGTGGCTAATTGCAGAGATTGAAAACATTTTTGTAATTCAGTGCGGAAAACCGCACGCTATGCGCGAAACACGAATGAAATTCTGAGCAGAAATATCTAATATATCGGTCAAGATGGCCGTTTAGCAGCCGAAAATCGGCTTAAAAGGACAAAGAGTAAACATATATGGGTTTTAAAGCACAGATTGACGAAACGGGGCACATCACCCGGTACAAAGATACCGACACCGGTGAAGTGATCAGCGCCAAGGAATATGCCCGTCGCGCGCAAATGGTGACGATGCCCGCATACTCTCCGTATCCGTCGATGCAGACGGGGCAGCCGATGATGATGCCGGCGCCGATGTACGGCGGGGCTCCCGGCGCTGCCAGCGCGTATCCTGTTCAGCAGACCCAGTCAGGACGTCCGATCGGCCAAGATCTAAGCCAACATCTGATCAATCAAGGCATTCAACAAGCACCGCCGGCTCCTCAGGCTATGCCGATGCAGCCGATGCCCATGCAGGGTGTGCAGCCGATGGCTGGCAATCCGCTCATGCAGCCCGGCGCTCAAATGCTTGGTGCAAACGGCGGCATGCCCGCCAATCTGAACAGTACATCCAATGGCAGCCCGCCCACGGCCGGTATGGCCGTTCAGGGCAAAAACCTGCGCATGGAAGGAGTTCCGGGAGCCTCGCAGCGCGGGCACGGACTGCCGGTTGCTCACAAGTCCGGACACGGATTCCTGGATGCTACATCTATCGCTATTTTGCTTCCCACTCTTGTCTTGCTGGCGCTCATTATCGCTGCTGCTCACAAGAAGCGACTCTTCCCGTGGCAAACGATCCGCACGTTCAATCCTCCGTCCGGTCTTATGACCCCACGTGATTACGAACGTTCATTCGTATGCCCGCCGAACCTGCGTCGACATGGACGTCTCGGCAAGAAAAATCCCAATTCCAGCTGGACTGATGTCGACGGAGTCGTAATTCCGTTCGGCTTCCTGGCCAGGACGCACCTGCCCGTCACTATTCCGATGGGTCGCCTGCCGAACAAAAACATGTTCATCGTAGCCCCATCCGGTTCCGGTAAAACAACCTTGATGCGGTCTATCATGAAAGCGCTCATGGCTAAGCCCTGCGTTATCATCGCCCTGGAAGCGAAAGCCAACGACCCGAACCTGGACGAAAAGAAAGAAGGTTTCAAATATTCAGTATTGCCGGAAGCGCAACACGCCGGCTTCGACACACTCTATTTCAACCCGCTGGACGACGAGTCGGTGCACTGGAATCCGCTCGATCTCGATCCGATTGTATTCGCGTCGGCTATCGTGCAAGACGTCAACTCGCTTCCTCCGGAAGAACAGCACTGGGCTGAGCGTGACCACGGTTATATCCACGGTCTGGCACAAATTCTCGCCTGGGGTGCCGTGCAAGTCACAGCCGAAGACGAGAACGGCTCGCCATCCGAATTCACCGCCTTGCCTCGCAATCCGCGCGGTTTGATGAAACTCGTCAACAATCGCCGCAATATCGTCGAGTCTCTAAGAAGGCTGAAGTCCAATCCGGAAGTGGAAACTGCAGAACTGAGCGAATTGACTCAGAAGATGTCGTCCATCATCCGTACGGACAGCGACTGGGATAAGAACATCCAGGGCATCCGCGGTCGTCTGCGTATGTTCAACAACAAGCAAGTCATGCGCGTGACCGAGCAGTCGAATATCGACATCAAGGCCGCGATGATGCGCCCGACCGTACTTATCTTCGGTGCTCCTGCATCGATGGGACCGGACGCTGAATCACTGGCATCATGCTTCGTCTACACTCTGCAACAAGCCTTGCACACCAGATACGGTACCAAGACCGCACTGCCATTGTTTGCATTCTTCGATGAATACCAGACATTGAACCTGGACATAGCCGGCAGATTGTCCGCTATCGTCCGCGGTGCCAACGGCGGATTGACCGTAATCTTGCAGAACGTATCTCAGATCGCCAACGCCAAGGGCGCCACCGGCGACTCCAGCCAGTCCGGTATGTCCGAACTGAAAACCATCTTCTCCAACAGTGCGGTGCGCGTTTGCCTGCACAACGCTGACGAAACGACAGCCAAATTCTTCTCGGAAGAAATCGGTAAGCACGCCGTCATCGTACCTGGTATTGCCGACCACTACGCTGCGACAGGATTCGGTATCTTCCCGAATTCATGGAACAAGATCCACTCGCAGCAGGTAGTAGCTCGAGTCGACCCAGACTCTATCAAGCGCATGGAAAAGCAGCACGCACTAGTGTTCTTGTCTCCAGCCGGTGACGCCGAATTCGGCGAATGCAAACCGATGATGGTCGACCTGCGCGGTATTGAAGAAATCGCCAGACTCCACCTCTTGCACAACGTTTCCAGGCGCGGCGCTGCACCAGCTGCAGCAGTTACGCCAGAAGGAACGGACCCGGCTCACCCGACGCCCGGAGCACCACCTGCTCCCTCGATGCCGGAAGGCTCAGTACCGAGCTTCGCTCGCGGAATGGGTCAAGCACAAGTATTTGCCCAAGAACTCGTCCAGGACAATTTCGCAGCACCAGCTCAAGAGCAGCAAGTTGCCTACGCCGAGACTGCGCCATATGCGCCGCCGGCTCCTGCAGCCCAACCGGCTCCGGCCGCTCAAGTTGCGACCTCGGCAAGAATCTGCCCGGCCTGCGGCAAAGAGGCAGGTCAACGCAAATTCTGCATCGAGTGCGGTCACTTCATGGGCGTTCCACAAGCTCCTGCCGAACAGGCTCAACCGCAAGTGGAATTGGCGACCAGCGCGGCTATCGTTCAACCGCAGCCGGCTGCCGAATCTTCAAATGCACCGCCTTTCCCGAGCTTCGCTCGCCAGCAGCCAGTCCTCAATCGCTCGGCTCTTCTGGAAAGCCCGCAAGCGATTGCCGACGCCGCGCAAACCAGCTACACGCAGCCTGCTGCCGGTGAGCAAACAGCTGCGCCGCAAGCTCCGGCGACCAATCCGAAAAGCCCATTCCAGAGACGTCCGATGACTAGCTTCAGCCCTGATGTCAGTCGCTTCGGATTCACGCCTCCGGGAGTGGAAGCTCAACCGCAAGCTCAAGGACAGAACCCGGCTCAAGTTGAGTTCTAAGACTCGAGAAAGTCAACCCAAAAAGTATTCTGTCGATTGCACGCACAATGCAATCGACAGTTTGTTTCATGAGACTGCTGATGTTCAGAACTAAATAGGCTTTGCCCAGGACGGATAGCCGTTGTCTGATTGGCTGCCATTGAGCGCAGCTTGTCTGGCGCGCTCTTGCGTGACTGCCTTCAAAAAGTCCACGCTGTTATTTTTCGGTGCGCTTGGCGTTGCTTCTTTTGCCTCGGCTTCCATTTTGCGAGTCGACTCTGCTGCCTGGAATGCTGCCATTACACCACCGCCGGCGGGAGCCTTCTCTTGCGATGCTGCGGCTGCTGGAATTTTTGCATGAGGTTGAGAGAAAACAGTCTTATCTACGGGTACTTGCGGTTGCGCGGAGTGGGCAGAGGCGGGAATTGCATTGTTCAATTTGCTCATCAGTGAGTTTGCGAATTGAGCTCCGGCTCCGGGTACAGGGACATTGTCGTAGGTGGATGGATTCATATTGATTGCTTGGGCACCTTTTTGAAGGCCAGCAAACGGATCGGCCATCAGGCTGCGGAAGTCTTTGCTGTTTCCTGAAGCTGTTGCCGCCTGAGCAGCCAGTGGAGGCAGTGCCGTGCCAATCGTCGACGGCAACGTGGTCATCTTTGCGAGGTCCTTTTCAAGGGCGGTGAATTGTGGGACGGGCAGGCTATTAAGTGCGCTCTGTGCCAAAGGCGGCATCGACAGCCCGTTGGTCCAGTCTTTCATTGTGGATGTAGCGCCCTGCATGCCCTTCGAAATTGAGCCTAAATTGCTCATCACTTGATTGGCCAGTGAGTTGGCTGCATTCGCATTGGTAAGTCCTTCTGTAGCCAGAATGCTGGCTGTCGATGCGAGAGCATTTGTGCTTGCTGATGCCGGCATTGCCACAGGTGTTTCCCCCGTTTTGCCGAGTCCAGTATTGGTCAATACGCTCTGACCATTGAAATTGTTTTGCATTGGCATCATCAACGGGTTTTGATTGTTTTGCGCCATGTGATTTCTGGCCGCGCTGACTGCTGTGTGTCCGGCTTCAGTGATGAGACCGACAAAATCGAATGCAAATTTGACACAGCCGGTAGCCAGGCAATTGAGCGCAGTGAAGATGAATGTTCCGGTTGCGTCGGCATTGTTGAAGAGGGCCATAAGAAGAACGGCGGTGTTCCAGAAGAGTGACCAGAAGCAGAGAGTCACTACCCCGACGACCCAGTTCGGCCAGGCTTCACGCAATTGTCTTATGGGATAGACCCAGATTGCAGCCATGATCGGTCCAACCAGGAAGAGGTAGTGAAGATAGATCAACTGGAATGCGCAGAGCAAGTCCCAGATGGTCGTGACTGCCATATTGCTGCCGAAAACTGCCAGACGGGCGACGACTTCATTTGATGGCATCAGCTCATCTGCCATGCCTTCGATTGCTTTTTGAGTCCCGTCTGCTGCAAATGTCTTATTGTTGAACAACTGATTTTCCAAGCCACTAAGTCCGGTGACATCATTGCTTTGTGGAAATGGGGACATCGCAGCAAGACCGGGAAGGAATGACAGACTGTTTTTATTCTCTGCCGCCTGGCGAGAAGGGAATGCACGTTGTTGTCCTTTGAAGGCGTCAGCGTACATATCAGTGCCGAATTGAGCCTTGTAGAATTCCTGGATGGTGTGGCTGATTGAATTTGAAAAGTCGATCCCGTAATTGATGATTAAGTAAGAGCCGGCGATAAAGCACATAGCGACAACCGCTCTCAAAATTCCTTCGAAAGGATTTCCGGATTCGAT
>CAZBOX010000005.1:0-67078 GCA_964493595.1 uncultured Candidatus Obscuribacterales bacterium
CGACCTCATGGTTCGTAGCCATGCGCTCTATCCAGCTGGGCTACGGGCAGATGGGTTTCATGTTACCACAGAGGATACATCCCTGGCCCTGAGGGAGGCTTCAGCTTTTCAATCGTTAATAGCTGCCTCAAACAGGCAAAACCCAATCAGGGTGGGACTTTGATGCCTCAATTATCTTTTGGCGCAAACTTGTCAAGCGAGCATAGACAGAGAGCGCAGGTTAGTTACAACAAATCTATTGACGAGGTACCGGCAAGGTATTGCGGACTTATTGAGCGGGTGTTTCCGCCTGACCGGGCAGCGGCGCACGCCCGCCGGTTGACGGCTCGGCGACCGCAGCCGGCGGCTCTGCAGCCCTGGGCGGTTGCTCAACAGCACCTGGTGATGGTGGTTCAATACTTCCAGGCGAGGGTATTTGCGGCTGCGAATCCACAACTGGCGCCGAGGAAGGTGTGCTTATACCGCCGGGCGGCGAAACTGCAGGCTGCGAAACTGCAGGCTGTGAAACAGCAGGTTGAACCGCCGGAGAAACCGCAGGCGGCGGAGTGGAAGGTTGAGGCGGAGCGGCTTCGGAAGCTTTCCTTGCATCGGCTTCGCGCATCATCTTCATAAGATTCATCGGCTTCTCATCTTCGTCTTCAGGAACAGGCTTCATCGGACCCGCCTTACCCTGTTCGCGCATCGTTCTGATTGTCTCAGCCGCTGTCGCAGTGCCGGGTTTGATGAAAGTCTTATCTGGATCATAAGTGCTGGAAACTTTCGCACCTTTGTCACCTACTGCAGACTTACCAGCTTTTCCAGCCTCGCCTTTGGCTACTGCCGAGGCTTTATCTCCCGGCTTTCCGACAACTTTTTCGGCAGCCTTATCAGAAGCCTTCTCGGCAGTCTTCTCGGCGGTTTTCTCACTGGGTTTCGTCGCAGTTTTCACATCAGACTTGTCTGCGGTTTTCTCGGCTGTTTTCTCCGGCGTCGGTTCTTCCATGCCCTCAGCCAAATAGTTGGCGCGCGCCTTCAGCCCGTCGGACTCTCCACGTCTTCCACAGTAATACAGTGCGTAAGCCAACTTGCGCATATAAGGCACATTGTAATAAGACAAAGATCCATTGGCTTTTACCGAAAGATTCAATGCCTGACTTAAGAGACCTGCCGCCGATCCAAAACGCCCGATGTCGCATTGCATCGAGCCAAGTTGATACAGGCAACGAGCCTTAGCACCAGCTGCATTCGGTTCGCTCTTCCAGATCTCGAGTGCGCGGTAATATGTTTTCTCCGCCTCGTCGAATTTCTTCTCTTTGATCAGTGCTTTCGCCAGCCGGTCCAAACGCGCATAGGTATCTGGATCTCCATTGCCCATGATCTTCTGCGTCGTCTCGAGAGACTCGCGGAAATAATCTTCGGCGTCCTTGTACTCTTCCTTGTCGAGGGCGAGCATACCGAGATTGTCATAGCTCACAGCCATGGACATGTGCTCTTTGCCCATGATCGTCACTTTGATATCGAGACCCGCTTTGTAAAAGCGTTCTGCCATATCGAACTTCTTCCGGAATCGATACAGGTCACCCAGGCGATCGCACGTCACAGCCCAGTCCATACGCGGAATATGTGTCGCCGGCGGAGCGGTCCCCGCCCACGCAGTCAAGACTTTTCCCTTGCCTTGAGTGGGCTGCTCGCCGTTCATCTCGGCATCTTCTCTGAGCTTGCCGTCAATAAATCCGAGCAGTTCTTCCGCCAGCGGATCAGCTTTGCTGGCTGTTCCGTACAACATGTAGAACTTGATCAACTGCCCAAGAGCAGGAATGGTCTTTCCGGTATTCTTACCAAGCTGAACTTCAGTGAAGTGAAGCTGTTGCTCCAAAAGAGGCTCAGCTTCGGCGTATCGGCGGCGAATTGTATAAAGTCTTCCGAGTTCGCCGAGACTCTTCGGATAGCGAGGGTCACCGGCACCAAAGCGCTCAGAAAGGGATACAGCCTCTTTCAGCAAGGGCTCAGCCTTCCCGTACAGGTTAGAATCGAGCGCCGTAACTCCGTCGTTGAAGGTCTTGATCCACTGCCCTTCCAGATCGAAATAGGCAGAGGAAAACGCCGGCACTGTGCTCGCAAGCAAAATGCAAGAGGCGGCAGTCAAACATGCACGCACTTTGGCAGCTGCGAGGCGTGAATTCCGGGGTTTTCTAATAAATGCCATTCAGTAATTTTAACTGATTGAATGCGCGGTCGGAACCCCGCATCTAAGGGATTTCATGAAGCTTTAGACTATTGTCCGTTGAACTGAATAGCATAGCCCTGACCGTTCATTTGACCGGTCGAGCTGATATTGCCGATAGAACCATTAGAGACAAAACCGATATTGAGCACACCCGTCACGGCGCCTTTGTCGGACGAATCCACAGCAATCGTTATGCCGTTCATTGTCTGGTTCGTAATCGGACCGGACAAAATTACTCCATCGCGCCCGCCCGAAAATGATGCTCTCACTCTACGACTTACCGGATCGATAGTTTCGATCGAAACATCGCGAAAACGCATGTACTGCTGCCCCATAACGGTTAGCTGACCGCGCCCCGATTGATTGACATGAAGCATCGGACTGCCACCATACGGCTGCCCCATATTCCAAAACGGATTGATAGGATTGCCACCAGGGGTGATACTGGACATTGCCATCATCTGACTGATGTTGTCCCGCAGCATCTGCGCTTGCCCGCGCGTTCCGGGGTCGATACCGGCAACTTGCATTGTATTGACGAGGTTGTTAGCCGACTGCTGCAACTGATTCAGTTGCATCTGAAATTGCGGTGTGATGTTACCGCTGGCACTGCGTTTTGCCTGACCAATCTGCTGCTTCAGAGCCTGCATCGCTACACAGACCTGCATATCATTGCCTTTCGGCTGGGGAGCCCAGCGCCCCGTGGACTGCAAGAATCGCTGAATTCTGCCCGAAAGTTGATCGGCGCTGGTATCAAGACTATTCAAACTGGACGTGAGATTCCCCATATTGCCGCTGCCAGAGAATCCATTATTTGGATATCCACCAAACTGGTTAAAACCGCCAAAGCCTGAGTTCGGATAGGTTTGCCCAAACTGATTGCCGCCGAACTGATTGCCGCCAAACTGATTGCCACCAAAAGGGTTCGTCTGGAAGTCATTCTGCTGAGAAGAGCCCTGCAGAAGCTTCTTCAAGAATTGCGCCTGCACTGGAGTTGTTGCAATCGAAAGAGCAATACCAATAACCAATCCCGCAATTGCAAGTCGCTTTGTATTCATCTGACCACGCCCGTTGACAACAGTGTAATCATCATATTTTAAACGATTGCGAGCCTGGACCTGATGAAAAGCGCAGGTATACGTAGCAAGGTAGTTTATGCAGCAAGCCAAGACTGCATAACAAGAAAAGTCCGGCGGAAGCCTTCGCCCCACCAGACTTTTTACTCACAGCTTCGACTGACAACTAGCACAGACTGCTACAGACCTGATTATCCGGAACTGCTCAGACAGCGGACCTAGAAGCCGATAACAGAGCGAATTGAATTAAGCAGGCCAGGGCTGCGCATGTGCAGGTAGTCGAGGAAGCCCGGTTCTGAGTAGGTATCCCAACCGTAGGGACCGTTGTAGTTGTTATTGCGATAGGTCAAATATTGAGCTCGCATCTGCGCATCCAATTGGCGCTGTTGCTCGCGTTTCATATTACGCAAGTTATGTCTGTACCACTCACGCTGATCGTTCCAGTTATTGCCCCAGTGTGTATGCCAGTAGTCACGATTCACATTGTTAGCCAGCTTGCGATAGTTGTTGTATTGCTTACGCTGCGCTTTTTGGACGTTCTTGTAGTACTTTTGCTGAAATTTATGATTTCGATTCCAATTGCCGCGCCAATTTTTGTTGTGATGGCGATCATGGTCGTGATCGGCATAAGCAGCCATTGGGCTAACAATGGTCAACAAAGCCAGTCCAGCCAGAACGCGACGAGTCAAAGCAGTATTCATCGGCCCCTCCAGATTGCGAACAGCTCATGCAAAGGAGCCATTCAGTTACGCAACTGGGGACGCCGCTCAATTTCGCTGGTTCCCGATTTTGCCTTAGAACCTTGAAATTCGCTAAATCTATTCTCTAGGTTTCATGAGTTTGCGAGGATCAATGGTTTTCTCGTTGGGCAACTCGCTCTTGCCGGATCCGCGCAATTTGAAAATGAGTCTGTCGACCATAAAACCTTCGGGCTCGACACAGTAGGCACCTGAAAACGGATAACCGAAAAGAAACACTAGATAGACATTGAGAGCAAGTGTGCTGGCAATTACGACAGTCATCAAAGCTTGGCCGACCACACTCGATAATCCCAGGAAATATGAGAAGCCCAGGGTGAGCACTCCACCAATGATAAGAACAGTCCACAGCTCAGTGGAAACACCGTGCGAGCTCGAAATCAGTCGGGAGCGACGACTATCACCAAGCTCAGAAACACGCTCTAAGCACATTTGGCGAATGTCCTTCTCGTCATCGGCAGTCGGTTTGAAGTCGATGATAGTATCCCATAATTCATTGACTTGAACGACCGCTTTTGTGCTCACTTTGCCTTCTTTCATCGCTGACCATTCTTCATCGATGACGGTGTCGACATAGCCTTTCGTCAACTCCTGCACCTTCTTTTTCTGAGCTTCTGGCATTCCACGTGAAAGGATAAATACATCCGCTACAGCATTCGCTTCCTGTTCAACGACACTCCTGAGGTCTGACATGTCTGTCATAGCGTCGACAACAATGAGACCGAGGAGAACCGCGTAAAACGTCCCAACGACCTGAAAGCTATTGCCTGCGACTTCATTGAAACTCTTGAGTTTCTCTACACCGACAATGCGTCGCACTAACAACATTCCACACACCGCCACAGAGGAAGTGGCAATCATTACCAGAAAACCGATGACGTATGAATTCATTCAACCATCCCTTCGCCGCCACGCATATCCACCGCATATGGTGACAAGTCGCAACTCACAACTCGCAACGCGCTCAGAGAAAGTATATCGTCTAAAAAATCATATCGTTCTTAAATGGTTCGCTGTGGGTCATTATTTGTTCTGCTGATCACAGAAATAGTACCGTTCGCTTCCAACATTGCCACTTGTACGTTAACGATAGAAGCATGTCCCGCTGCGCGAATCGATTCCATCAATTCGTTCTTGGAAATCTTTTCCTTCTCCATGTTGTCCCATTTGATTTCGCCGTTATGCACTAAAACCAGAGGAGCTCCTTGCAAGGCTTTAGCGACAGGCTTAAAGCGATAAGAAAGCGTATTGACCAAATAACTCATGCCGACGAAAACAGACATAGCAATGAAAGCTGCTACAAGCGAATCGTCATTCTTAATAGCGGCCGACGCAATCAAATCGCCAACTGTGAAAAGAACAACTTGATCAACTGGGGACAATTGTCCACCTTCGCGATTTGCCAGCCGAAGAATGGCCAAAATGAAACAGTACAATAGCGTGCATCGAATCACTAGCTCGTGCCATGGGGTTTGCAGCTCAAACATTTCAAGGTCCTCTGGTGTGTCACATAGCGCAGCGTGTTTGTACAAAATTGGCGACATTCTCGCGTTTAAGCATGACCCTTCGAGCATGCGAAACGTTCCCGCGGGAGAATAATTCGCTGAGACAAAGGTCGAGATCAGTACAAGTGTTAATTTACGGGGAACAATGGCTATAAGTAGTCATTTAAGGTTAGAGGCAAAATGAAAGCAAATCCTCAAAGGTGCCATGTCCCAGGGGCTCACCGAAGCATCGGTGGAGCGATTTTCTTGTCGGCAGCGCTTTTGTCTGCAATTCAGCCAGTTCTTGCCCAGAGCACACCCAGCCAGGCGCGTATGTCCCAGATGCTCAACCAGTTCGAGCAGGGCAAGCGTCCCACTTACAGTACTAGTGGGGGATACAGCAGGGGCGCTGCCAGCGGCATGCCGGGCTACGCGAATATGATGGGAGGAAAACGCCCCAGCAATATGGGCGGTTACGCCGGCCATGGTAGTGGAGGCAGCTCCCAGATGATGCAACTTATGCGAGCAAAAATGGCAAGGATGCAGAGCGGCGGAGGCGGCGGCGGTGGAAATTCGCTAATGCAGTTGATGCGGCAACGTCAGGGTGGAGCACCAAATATGATGCCGGGAATGGGTGGCGGACCTGGTGCCGGAATGGGTATGCAAAGCGGACTCTTCGCGAAGATGATGCAACAAGATAGCGCCTTCAACAATGCGATGCGCCGCAACCAGATGAATCAGGGCATGGGCAGACCCGGCATGATGGGGATGAAGCGCCCGGGAATGGGCATGGGCATGGCTCGTCCAGGCGGCATGGGAATGGGTTTAGGTACTGGAATGGGCATGTCCGGCGCAGGTCGACCTGGCGGCATGGGAATGTCGGGAGCAGGCATGCTGGGAAGAATGCAACCAAAAACAAATGCCCCCAGAGCAGGCTCTCCATTCGCACCAAAGCAAGCAACACCAGCAAAATCAAATACAATGTCTGATCTGGAAAAGGCGATGGAAAGCCAATACGGCAAGTAGCGGAGATTTCAGCAGACAGCGATGAGTAAGTTTGAGCGGTGTCCCTGCGCAAGCAAAACCCTATATCACAAGTGCTGCAAGCCTTTCCATGATGGTAAGCCGCCCGAAAATGCGCTCCTTTTGATGCGCTCCCGCTTTGCCGCATATGCGCTCGGCTTAGCCGATTACATTATCGAGACGACCCATAGCGATCATCCTGAATTCTCGAAAGACAGAGCCAGATGGAAAGAGAGTATTGAAGCATTCTCGCGAGCGACCAGCTTTGATCATTTGACCATAAAAGAATTCGTCGATGGGGAGCAAACTGCGACCGTCTCGTTTACGGCACATTTACGCCAAGCCGGCAGTGATGCAACATTTAGCGAGAACAGCTCTTTTGTAAAGGAGAACGATCGTTGGCTCTATAAGTCAGGTGTTATTGAAGGCGAAACGTCCGGTGCCAAGTAAATTAGCGACCTTGGAATTTCCAGATCATCTGCTCACAGCAGGCGACCTTGTCGGACGTGCGGTTCGCATCGGTCGGACGAATTGGCTCGGGCTGGGACGGTTTTTTCTTGTCCCTACATTCTTTTATTGGATGTCGATTCCATGCGCGTTTTGGGATCCGGAAACGTACGCCAATCAGTTCTCGCCTGCAGTCAATTTCTGGATAATTGCAACGGGCTGGATTCTCATATTTCTCTCCATCTGGGAAATCTCAGTAAGGAAATACGCGCTGATTTGCTACCTGGCGGGCGCTGCCGCAAGCATTGAAGAGGGTCTACAGAAGGCCCAGAAGAAAATGTGGACTGTTCTGATTTTGACCATTCCGGTGTTTCTATTTGAGATTTTCGAAAATCTGCTTTCCGTTCTGACAACAAAGCTAAGTCACGTCTCTGAAAGTGCCTCGCATTCTGACATTTTCACCTTCTGGGAATTGTGGCTATCCGGGCTTGAATTCGCCCTGCTTCTCCCGTTCCTCTGGGTGATCATGCTCAATTCCTATTACATGGCCTGTGTGATATTCGAAAATGTATCCCTGATAAAAGCAACGAAGCGGTATCTATCATTGTCTTTTCAGGACGCCTGGTATATAACGCTGGCTCTCATACTCATGTCATTCGTTTACTTCTGCGTAGGAGGTCCTGTGATTGGATTGCTTTCATTCCAATTCATGCTTCCAAGGGATGCTCTGTGGTACTTCGTCTCAGGCATCGGCTCTGCCATGCTCGCAGCTCCTCTCGATGGTTTCATGTCAGCGGTTATCACCATATGTGGTGCATTACTTTACAAACAAGTATGCGCGCGAAGAGAGGGCAAGGACTTATTGGAAAAACTGCAATTGCTGCGGGCTGAATAAACCAGGTTACTTCCTGTTTTTATCCTCGGGATATTCGACCCAACCAGACTTTTGTACCTTAGGAAGTTCGGCAGCGATCTTGGCATAGTGTTCGCGTAGACGGGCAACTTCTTTCACTTTTCCAGTCAAATCCCAGCGCAGAAAAAGGTTTTGGATTACTTGCGGATCTGTCTTCAAGTTTTTATATATGGCAAAACCTTTGTCGGCTTCCGCGGCTGCTTCCTTTGTGTGCCCTTGCATATCTAGTATTGCACTTCTGTAAAACAATAAATTCGCAGCTTTAAGACTATATTCACTTCCAGCCGCGCGGCGGCGCCGGAGATCTGCAAGACCTTGATCGATAACGTGCTCAGCTTTTCCCCACTCCTTTTGATCTCTGTAAATCTGATAGAGCATGTCGATACACATCATCGCTTGAGGGATCTCAGTATCATTGGCGTCCCGGTAGGCTTGCAGTGCCTTTACCAATGTCGGCTCGGCTCGCGAAAAATTCTTGTCTGCGAAGAATTCGCGCCCTCGCATAAACAGACTCGGCTTAACTGCTCGAATGTACTGATTTTCTCTGTTGCCTTGAGAACGGCGCAAAGTATGAATCGCATCGATCTTTCCTTGCTTATGAAGCGCATTCTCGAGCTCGTGACGCAGTGCAATCATGATTTCTGGATCGAGCGCTTTCGCTTTCACACTGATCTCGTTGCCTTTCGAAAGCATTTGCTCTGCAAAATCCCACTGATTAGTTGACTCATACACTCGTCCTAACCATAGATATGACTGGGCTTGCATTGCATCGCTATTTTCGCTCTGCGCTTCTTTCAATGCCGCTTTCAAATACTGCTTCGCCGCCTCGAAGTTTCCGGACATATGCGCGTGCCGACCAGCAGTCATGAGTTCTGCCCAAGTGGGCGCAACGGCATAGGTCGGCGATGTGCACGACAAAATGAGGACCGTGCCTGCTACCCTCGCCGGGGTCATCAGGCTCGCTGTGCTGTATAGACAGCACAGAAGCAGGCTTACGAGACGATCCGGACGCACTTTCATATCGGCTATGTTACCGCCCTATCCTTATATATGGAGCAAAACCGAGGCCGGTAAGTATCCTCGCGCACTCTTGACAGATTGTTTCCAGAAGGCGCATACTAACAAACATGTTAGTTAACCAAATCAAATGGGGCGTTTTGAACCATACATAGCCTGGTCATCGCCGCTCAAAGGGCTGAAACCCAGCACCTAACCAGGACTCCAGGCAATGAAACAAGAAGGGTTGACAGAACTAGACGACCGGTCTAATATGAGTGCATACCGACGAGGTCAGGCAAATGAATTTCCCAGACGTTTTCAATCTTCTAGAAGGGCTGTACAAAGCAGCAGAATTGGACCCGATGTCCTTCATGGTGGTCTACCCTATGACTCTGCTGACGAGCTCCATGCTGGTTTATGCACTTCTGCAAGATTTGCTGCCTACTTATAAAAGCAAAGTTGCATACGCACTGGCGCACAGAGCGCCAAAATTGAAAACGGCAGGCACAAGAGAGCGAGTCCGCCAGTCCGGAAAACGAGCGCAATTTTCGAATAGATAGAAATAGACGACCGGTCTAATGGCAAACAAACGGAGAAGAAAGAGCGATGAACAGCAAAGTAGCCACAAAAAATGACACCAAAAAGCTTTTGCTGGAAGCCGGCGCCGAAATCATGATCGAGAAAGGCTACACCAACACAGGCATTCAGGAAGTGCTGTCTAGAGTCGGCGTGCCGAAAGGTTCTTTCTACTACTATTTCGATAGCAAAGAAGATTTCGCTCTTGCAATTATTGAAGAGTTCGACGCTGAATTCATGGCATTCCTTTCGCCTATTCTCAACAACAGATCTCTGAGGCCCATCGAAAGACTGCGCACCTTTTGCGAAACAAAGCGTGAGTGCATGCGCGCGGCTAACTGTCGTAAAGGCTGTCTGATAGGTAATCTCAGCCAGGAAATGTCGGACCAGAGTGAAACGCTCAGGCAAGCATTGTCAAAAATTTTGGAACGACGCCTGGACGCTTTCGCCGCCTGCATCAAAGAAGGTCAGCAACTCAATGAAATAACAAACAGCGCTGATGCCAGATTGATAGCAGATCTTTTCTCTTCAGGTTGGGAAGGCGCAATGATGCGAGCAAAAACCAGCAAAAGCATAGAGCCACTGGATGTTTTCATCAAATTGATCTTCGAATTAGTTCTAAAAATCTAACGGCAAATACTCCACAAACTACCACCACACTCCCCCTGCCTGCGCACCGCCAGGGCAGATCGAACACATCGAGGTAACTCAATCATGTTATTCAGTCTCACAGCAAAAGCACGATATCTTCTCGCCGGCAATCCGGATGCTCCTGTACAACTCCTGGAAGAGTATGCAGAATCAAATGATGCACACATCAGAGCGCGAGTGGCGGAGAATCCCCGCACTCCATTGCGGCTGCTGATTAAACTCGTGCACGATGAGAGCCCGGAAGTGCGGATTAATCTGGCTTTCAACCCCGTCGTCACCGACATTCTATTGGCAGAGCTTGCCGAAGATGAGGATGCGGACGTTCGCTATGCTCTATCAGAAAATCCGATGATACCGCGGGCAGTGCTGGAGAGTTTGAGCGCCGATGAAAATCCTTATGTCGCGCACAGAGCTAAAGTGACTCTGGATAAACTCGAACCATTGTTTAGCACAGCTCAGCGTGCCCAGTTCCAGGCCGCTTGAGCAATTGCACAGGCGGCGCTCTGCCCCTATGGGCGCCGCTCAATTATCCAGGACGCGGGGTTTGCGGATCAGGTGATGCCAATTGCCCGGTAATGGAAAAAAGCAGATCAAAAGTTTGCAAACACCCGCGTCTTAATGGAAGACAAAACTACTTAGTGTTAAATCAAGTCACCCACAGGAGAAGAAAAATGACATTAACTCAGCAGCAACCCAGAACCGCCGGCGCCAAGCGCCTTGCCGGAAAAGTAGCCGTAGTCACTGGCGGCTCGCGAGGCATCGGTGCAGCCATCGCATTGCGTCTGGCAGAAGAAGGCGCAACTGTAGCGGTCAACTACAACAGCAACAGAGAAGCAGCCGACAAAGTAGTGAAAAAAATCGAAGCAGTCGGTTCGAAAGCAGCCGCCTTCAAAGGAAATGTCTCGTCAGAACAGGACAGCAAAAACCTTTTCGCTGAAGTTACCAAACAATTCGGCACGATCGACATTCTGGTCAACAACGCCGGTGTATACGAATCAGCCTTTATCAAAGACGCAACAGAAGAACACGTAGATCACGTAATTGATACCAACGTCAAAGGTGTCATTCTGGCAACAAAGGAAGCGCTGAAGAACTTTGCCGACGGCGGTCGCATCATCAATATTTCGTCTAAGGCATCACAAGCCGCAATGCCAGGATTCAGCGTTTACTCGGCAACGAAAGCCGCACTGGATACGTTGACTCGCACTTGGGCACAAGAGCTGGGCAAACGCCAGATCACAGTCAACGGAGTGGCGCCGGGACCGGTCGTTTCTGACATGTTCAACTCCGTGCCTGAAGAGCTGAAAGCAGAGTTCGCTGCAAAAACAGCACTAGGTAGAATCGGTGAACCCGACGACATCGCGGCAGTAGTGGCATTCCTTGCTTCGGACGACGGACGCTGGGTGACTGGACACACGATTGCAGCTGACGGCGGAATCAGCGTCTAAAAGCGAGGTGTTGGAGATTTAGACCAGACAAGAGACGACGACAAGTCTGGAATAGAAAGGGAGGCGCTCCGCCTCCCTTTTATTTTGACTTATTGCTTCAAGCAAGACGCTCAAATGGCTAGTTGAGTTGCTTTCCACCGAAGACACTGTAGTCGAACGTGAAGAGAATTTCGACAGGATCGGGAGCGCCTTTGGGAAGCGGGGCAAATGGAGAAGCAGTTTTTACTGCGGTCATAGCGGCTTCGTCAGCGACCATAATTCCTGAAGAAGACTTGAGGCGTACAGATGAAACCGCACCCTGACTGTTGATTTTGAATTTCAAAATGATCTTCTTGGTCTCTTCGCCTTTGGGAGGGAACCAGGACTTGCGAATTTTCTTTTCCATCTGCGCTACGTAATCAGACAGATCGACTTCATCGCTGTTGCCGGCGCCGGAACTGCCTCCTGCCTCACCAGTACTGGAACCTGTTGAACCACCAGTGGCTGCGGCAGGGGTGGGTTGCTTAACTTCTTCGACAAGCGGAATATCAGCCGGCTTACTATCGTCTGCCTTTACCGCAATTGGCTGAGGTTTGGGAGGTGTAACTACCTGCTTCACCGGTTCCGGCTTGGTTTTCGGAGCTTCCTGCGGCTTGGGCTGCACTCTGGGCGGCGGAGGTGGTGGCGGCGGCGGTGGCGGTTCCGGAAATTCGAACTCGATAACCGTCTCGTGCTTTTCAGGAACTTTGATGATAAACATGCACCCGATTGCGCAAACGACAAGCAAGATGCAGTGCATCAAATATGAAAAACCGGTGGAGCCCGAGAAGGTAACGCCCATATCCGGTCTGAAGCCAGCCGGATAGCGCGACTTCTTCACGGCTTGCTGATATGCATCGCTGATGAAATAAGCACTGACGTACAGAAATGAGAGCAAATAGAGCGCGACAGCGGCTGGGCCGGCTACAACTTGCGGAGCAGCCGACTTATCCAGGTGCACTCCGAAAGCAAGAGCGATCGGCTCGACTATGGGAAATAGATTCTTGCCGGCAGTGATGGTGGCGAGGAACGTAAGTCCAAGTACGCTGCTTACCAGAACCAGCGAGCCGACAACCGGCTGTCCGACGTAAAAGTGACCCAGTCCGGGAATGAGCGAAAGAAGCGCGGCTTTTCCCGGCTGGTAGCGCGAGGCTGCCTCGGAATTCAGTTCTGGCTTTTCTTCCGGTGATTCCGGGGGCTCTTTGAGGTCCGGCTCACGACTCTTGACAGTTTGCATACTCGGATGATGCTTAGTTCCCAGATAGTTAGGGGGTATGTAATTCTCTCACATTCCTTGCAACCCTGATTTCACTTGACATCGGCTGCTAAATACTGCTCTGACGGGCTCAACGGTCGCTAGTTCCCGCTTTGCCTCAAAACTTTCAACTGCCTTTCGCTATGTAGTTCAGGAGAATCTTATCAAGAGTTCGATAAAAGACTTATCAAGTCCGCGTAAGGTCTCTGCTCCAAAGGTCTAACCCGTTGCCAGCAATTAACCGAAAAGCTGAAGCGCGAGAACCGGGGTTTTATTGAAGACGAACCATGTGCCATCACCCACGGTGCTGCAAGAATTTCTGCGGGACAACGCACAAAAATTTGTTTAGTCTATGTATTCAGACCAGTACTCTGTACGCTCACGCCAGTCGCAATCGTTATTACCGCAAGTCAGCGTCACTCGGGACGAGCGCGAATCGACTTCCACAACATTGAATCCGTCGCGGACAGCGTCAATTGTTTCCGAGTATTTTTCGTACTTCTGAATTGGTTTTTTGCACTTCGGGCATCGCATTTTCGAATTGGCGATGGCTTCCTTAATTGCTTGCTCGGACATGGCAACCTCATATTTTTGAACTTATGATTCTAGACCACCGGGCTGCCCATGGCAAAGGTTCGTAAACGCAACGGGGAAAGACATTTCTGCCTCTCCCCGCTTAAATTTCAACGCCGCGTAGCTTACTAATAGTCTCCCGACTCTTGGTTTCGTCCGGGCATATTCGCCAGCGTACTGTCGATATCGGAAGCTTCTTGCGCATGGCCGCGTTGCTTATAGATGGTCGAAAGTATTTCCAGCTCCTTGGCGCTACGTGCAAGGGCTTCGTCAAGCTCCTCAAATGCCCCTCCCGACCGCTCTTTTTCAGGTGTCATCTTGTGGCTCCTCTCGAACATTCTCATCTTCCGCCTGTTGAGACTGCCTTGCTGCCTTACGGTTCCCGGCATTGTCAATTTTAATGTTTCCGGGGTTGAGTCCAAACGCCCATCCCTCCCCAATACTAGAACTTTTGTAACGTACCCAGACGTACGCAACTGGATACCCACCAAGTTGAAACCTTTTGTACTTCCTCGCGTCTAGTCCGCGGAGGTATGAATAAATGGCTAACAAAAGAGAAAATCACAATCATTTATATCGATGCCTGGGCGAGGTAATTAACGCCCGGCGTAAAAGGCTGAAACTGACTCAGGATGAACTTGCGGCTGAATCAGGCGTAAATAGAGCATTCATCAGCAACATTGAGCAAGGACACAGAAACCCCAGCATCGGTGCGGTTGCAAGCATTGCCAAAGGTTTGAGAACGCGAGTTTCGAAAATGCTCGCGAAATGCGAAGAATGCATGCAATCTCAAGAAAAGACGGCTTGAGCAGCCGTTTTACTGATTAATTGTGTCAGGACGTATGTAATAGCGGGAACCCTGAGAGACATCAAGAGTCTTTCTGCAAACGCACGCCCCTACTGGCTTTCCAGTCTTGCGGACTTGGCGTCGAGGAGGTATCCCTATGTTGAAAGACAAATTTGCGAAGTTTGAGTTGAAGAAACCCAAGCGTATCAATCCTCTGGATATAGATGCACTGAGTGATGAAGCCGAACGACTGAAACAACTTGCAAGTTCGAAAGAAGGAACGGAAAGACAAAGAAGCGCCCCCAGTCTGGCTGCGGCTCTGCAGCCGGTACCACGTCAGGCAACCAAATCGTTGATTAAGCAGGACATTCTCCATACCGCGCGCCTTGCAGGACGCAACCGCGGCATACAGAATGCTCTGGTAAAAGTAGCGGAAACCGCAGATGCACCTTCGATTTTGGCTGATCTCGCCGGTGAGTCCAGGCGCGAAATTCGCATGGCGGTTGCCGACAACGTGCACACGCCATGTAATATCAAAGCGGCACTGGCCAACGATAAAGATGCCGATGTGCGCTTTGCTCTGGCAGAGAATCACAGCACTCCTCTGGAAGTTTTGAGAACCCTGCAAGACGACCAAAATCCGTACGTAGCTGGGCGCGCAAAAATGACACTGGAGCACCTGCAGATGAAAGACCTTATCAAAGGCGAATTCACAGCGACACCGATTAAAAAGCTGCGTAGACAGGCGTAGAAGAAACGTCCTTCGAGAGGCTTTCGACCGATATCGAACGGTAACCAATATCGACACATACTAGCGTTATATAATTGTCGGCTCATCATGCGAGGAGTCGACAATGACGCATCCATCACCTGCCGCGTCCACCGCCCATTCATCTACACCTCATCTGAAGGGCAAGGTAGCCGTCATTACCGGCGCATCGTCCGGCATCGGTGAAGCGACAGGGGTGGCATTGGCGAGGGCGGGAGCGAAAGTCTGCCTTTTGGCACGCAGACTGGATAGACTTTCTGCACTCTGCCAGTCGATAGAGAAAGAAGGTTTGGAAAAGCCGCTGCATATCGCTGCAGATGTATCGAAACCGGAAGATATCGAAAAGGCGGTGAAAAGTGCGCTGGAAAAATTCGCAAGAATAGACATCCTCGTCAACAACGCCGGCGTGATGTACTTAGGTCCGATCGAAGGCGCAAACATTGATGACTGGCGACGCATGTTCGACATCAATGTGCTCGGATTGATGAATTTCACTCATGCCGTCTTGCCGCACATGATCAGCAGCGGCTACGGGCATATCGTCAATATTTCATCTGTTTCCGGCAAAGTCGTCTCAGCACGCAGCGCCGCTTACAGCGCTACAAAATTCGCGGTCGGCGCATTTTCCGAAGGGCTGCGGCAAGAAGTTTCCAGCAAAGGAATACGCGTTACTGTCATTCAGCCGGGCGCAGTGACCACTGAGTTGACAGACCATATTACGGACAACGCGACGAAAAAATCAGTAAAAGACTGGGTAGCAAAAATGAATGCACTGTCGAGCGAAGACATCGCCAATGCGATTGTCTACGCCGTCAGCCAGTCGCCGGCAGTCAATGTCAATGAAATTACGATTCGTCCAACCGATCAGACATTCTGATCATGCAAATAGCAGAAGAAACCAAATCGAGGAATAAGCAAGTGTATAAATGCTTCGGTGTTGAAACCAAGACAAATGGTGTCAGCCATGTTGTGATGAATCGACCGGCACAACTGAATTCGATGATCAAAGAATTTTGGTCGGAGCTGCCACAACTGATAAACAGCTTGGAAGAAGCGGGTGCCACGCGCGTCATCGTAATTTCTGCTGAGGGAAAACACTTCAGCGCCGGCATGGACCTAAGCGTTTTTCAATCCGGAAATTTAAAAACCGATACTCCGCAAGATAGAGAGAAGCTAAAACAACTTGTTCTCGGTCTGCAATCAACCTTTAATGCTCTCGAGCGCTCGAGAATTCCTGTCATCGCGGCGGTCCACGGCGCCTGCATCGGCGGCGCGTTCGACATGATAGCCGCTTGCGACATGCGATATGCCACTGCTGATGCGACATTTAAGATCCAGGAGATCAATCTGGCCATGATGGCCGACCTGGGAGGTCTGCAGCGACTTCCCTATCTGATGCCGGATGCGGTTATCAGAGAACTTGCTTTTACAGGCAAGGCTCTGACTGCCCAGCGCGCACAGGCGCTGGGACTCGTCAACGAAGTTTTCCCGGATCAAGCAGCGATGCTGAGTCAGGTAATGGAAATCGCGGATGCGGTGGCCAGCCGCGCACCTCTTGCAATTGCCGCGTCAAAAGAAGCAATCAATTACGCGCGCGACCACAGCATCCAGGATGCGCTTTTGCATTGTGCGAATTTACAGGCGTCCATTTTTTCGACGTCCGACCTGGCTGAATGCATGCGTGCCCAGAAGGAGAGCAGAGAACCTTCTTTCGGTCCGTTGCACGGTCTTCAGAAGTCCCTGTAAGTCACGCCAACCGCTCCGAAAAAATTCTCAGCGCCCGCCTATTTTTTTTCGCCCCCGCGTTATCACTAACGTGAGGACGCAACTCATTCAGAAATTTGACGGATTTGTTTTAGAAAGGTGGGAACTTATAGGGTCCAGTGTTGTCTAGTAAATCGTAAAGGTTATAAAACTCGGGAATTGTGCAATTTGGATAGATAGCCGCTAATGCGGATGTAGTAAAACCAGTCAAGTCACAAACCTATATGAGTTTCACCGGCAGGGAATTCCCTGCCGGTTTTTCTTTAAGACCCAAAAACCACATTGACTTTGAGCCTTGATTAGGAGGCGGCGAAAACGTTTTGAACGGTCCCATGCGTCAAAAGCTCTGGTACCAAACATAGTATGAAAAGGCGACCTTTTTAAACCACAAACATCTGGCGAGATACAGTCCAACTGGGTCCGAAAAATTTAGAACCGTCCTGAATCATGATGATGTGCTTGTTGTCTGTCTTCTGGGAGACGACGATTTTTACTTCGCAATCGGGCACGGCTGTTTTGATACCCGCATTAACGACTTCAGCCAAGAGTACGGCGCCGTCATCTTGAATGCCCAACGCGGTCTCTCTGTACAGTCCCATAAATTGCTCGAAATGCCCACTGGTCAACAGTCTGACCAATTCGCTCGTAACTTCTTCTGGGATAGAAACTGATTCGGGAGAAGAATCCTGCATTAAATCCTCGGGCAGCTACTTGTGTAATCCATGCCACAAACCGCTAAAACTCAATCATTGGTTCGCCGAAGCTCAACCTACAAGGGCATTTCGGCGATTTCATACACGTTTTCGCGTACGCGATATTTTCCCCGCGCTTTTGCGAATTTACTTTGCCCCTTTTCCATTGCATGATGTACGCAACCCCAGACTTTTAGTCACCAGCCCCTCTCCCTCCAAGCCCGCTAAACCGATAAGACCGCACCCACCCTTTAATCGTGCGCTTCTCGAGTCAGTCCGCAACCCCATCCCCCCTTAATTTGCGGTAGTCGAAAAATGAATACAAATACTCAATCCACCGGCTCCTTGGTGTTTCTCTCCACGCAATTGCTCGAAGAATCGCTCCACGAACATCCAGCCAGCCTGGCACCCGATCATTGCCCATCCTGCTGGACCAGAAAAATGGCCCTCGAGCTCATCGAATGGATGCGCTCGTCCTCTCCCACCCCGTTGGTCGAAGAACGCGCCGCAGCCTAGTGGTCCGAGAGGCAAGCAAGTTAGGGGCTGCCTCCCCCAAAAAGTTTGAGATTGAACGCGAAATCAGTTAGCAGCCCGGGCTCAAACCTGGGCTGTTGACCTGCGACACGTCTCTTTTCAACCCGAAAAACGTTCGTCCCTGGGCTTGCCACAGCAGCGCCGAGCCACATTAAAAAGATCAAAG
This sequence comes from uncultured Candidatus Obscuribacterales bacterium, assembly GCA_964493595.1. Taxonomy (GTDB): domain Bacteria; phylum Cyanobacteriota; class Vampirovibrionia; order Obscuribacterales; family Obscuribacteraceae; genus QKMZ01. Next base: position 18,140 of record CAZBOX010000005.1, read on the forward strand.
AGTAATACATCTCTTATATATATCGATGAAATCAAGAATCTGGCAGAGTACCGATAATTTTTGAGATACCGCCGACGGTGCCCATTCTTGCACTCCCGGTTGGCTTGCACAAAGCTTCCAAGGTGGGCTCCCTGACTGGTTTATTCGCTGTAAAAATTGTCGGTTACCGATTCGATTCTGCTTTCACTTCTGCGTCGTAACTGATAAAGTTTGCTTATGGTTGTGTGAATGTTGCGCAATGGTGCGTGCTGGCGGCAACAATAGACTTAAATTACCAACTATTGATATATAATCTGCCCTTATTCAATCCGTATTGGATGCAGATTCGGTGACGTTGGAGGAATACATGCAACTCGCACGCAGCACAAAACAAATCCTGGGCGGCTCCCTTTTGGCTTCATTGCTCGTAGCAGGCACGCTCAGTCCTGCGTTCGCGCAAAAAACAGCCAGCGCGACCAGCCTGAAAATAGGCTATTTCAATCTTCAAATGGTAAAAGCCAGTGGCACTGGCAGCGATTCCGAAGCTCTCAAGAATCAAGCAGAAAGCCAATTGCGCCGCGACATCGAAGCAGGTCAAAAAGCTATCCAAAAGGCTCGTGAAGATAAGAAGTCCGATGAGGACATCAAGAAAATTGTTCAGCAAGTCCAAACCGAGCTTGCCGCTAAGCAGCAAGCATTGGCTCAACTGGTTCAAACCCAAAATGCAATGGAACAACAACGCATTTTCGGTGCTGTCAACCAAGTCGCCAAAGACAAAGGTCTTGATTTGATTGTAGATGGCGCAGGCGTTTTCGCCGGTGGTCAGAAGGTGCTCGACAGTGGTGTTGACGTTACCGAAGACATCGTGAAGACTCTCACCCCTGGCGCCAGAAAAGCTGCAGCTCCTGCGGCAACAACGGCATCCGGGGAGAGCAAGACATCTACCAAGTAGAACTGGCATCCAAAAGTCTCAACAAGTGGCGAGCAGTAAGCGTGGCGCTTTCGCTCGCCACTTTCGTTTTTGCGCCTGAAGCTTTCGCGCAAGCCAACACGAATCTGGGCGGCGTCGGTGGTGCCAGCAGATCGACAGTACTGCCTACTGACGTTGTCCCGCTGCCCTTGCCGGAAGAGCGCAGAGCAGTCGGAGAGAGCCTGAAACTGAGGCTCTGGCAAAAGTTACCATCGCGCTTCTATATGAATGCGACCTGCGAAACCTCTGGGCGGGTTGAAACGAACGTTTTTCAGTTTCCAACCAAAAGACAGCTTTTGAACTCTTCGACAGTTGCTCAGGGCATCACTTTCGGTGAGCTTCCAGGAGACAGCCAGCTGGCACTTCTATCTGCGGTGCAGAGAGCCAGTCAGACAGACAGTGTTTATCGTATATCGCCGAACATAACTGCCGGATGGGCACTCGGTCCCAATACACGCGCGTTCGTAAATTACTTCTACCTGCGCGACAAATTGGCCCGCTTCAATTCTCTGAACACATTCATCAACCAGCTCGGAACCGGAATTGAGCACAACATCTCACTGGGCAAACGTGCCAACCTGGAAGTTCAATTCATGACACGTGAACTCTGGCAAGCGAATGCAGATCCAGTCTTCGACTACATTCCCAGCACGACACTGTCTGTGCCGATTAAGAACAATACGATCGCTTATCTGAACGCACTGGCACAGTTTCGCTCACTGCACTTTTTTGGTGGCGTCGATCGAGAAATCGATCCATTCTTCACTCTTGGCGCCTTGCATCAGCGCGGTCCCTGGTCGTTTTCCGCAAACATGACTTACCTGGTTAACTTCCGCCGTGGTTTCAAGGACGCATCTATTGATGTGAACAGCCAGACGATTATTTGCGACTTTGAAATTGCCAAACAACTCTTTAAAAAGATTCCCGGGTTTCAGGGATTCATACGGGCTGAGCCGGTTTATAACTTCGGCACCGATAATTTGCCCGGTCTTGCAGGCATGGACTTTCGTCTTTTCTATGGAGTCAGAGGAGCGGTTTCCAAACCTCCTCTCATCGCCACCATGCAATTGCTGAAACAGCGCTATCAACAAGATCCCGCCAATCAGCAGAAAGATCCTAATAAGGGCAAGAAGAAAGACCCGAAGGCAAAGACGAGCGATCCGGCAAAAACTGCGCCGGCAACACCCGGCGACGGCAATTCAGAACCGCCTAAAGATGACCCGGTGGGCGGACCCAGCGCGCAGGCGGCACCCGATTCGCAGAGCGATACGTTATCACAAGCTACCCCTGCTGCAGTGATTTCTTGTAGCAGCAGTGACAAAGAACTCTTTCAGGAAACCGCTGTCCCTATGCATGGTTTCATAACCGACTCGGAAAAAGAAGTGTCGGATGCAAACTTGATCTCTGGGCTGGCGAGAGCAAAAGAAGCTCTCAACTGATTTCTAGAACAGTTTCTGTCTGCCGTCAAAGCCGTAGAATTCGACCTCTACATGAGGACGCCCCTGGGCATCCTTGGTTGTCACCACTTTCGATACCGACCACTTAGTTTCCGGCATGAGATTTCCACGCACGCCAACAGTCAGTTCTCCTTTTTGAAAGCTCAGTTCTTTGCCGTTCGGCAAGTTTTGAATATCGAATTTCAGCTTACCATCGCCAAAATACAGCTTGGTCGCTTCCATGCCGAGCATCTTCATAGCCGGATCATCGAGCTTCTTATTCAGCGGTATTTCACTCATCCTCGGATCAAAAGAGCCATGAAGAGCTCCTTTCGAGTCCTTCCTAAATTCGAGGCTATCGAGATTATCTCTCAATTTCGCCAGCCCATCGGTAAAGGCCTGCTTCTTCGCCGGGTTCGCGAGCATATCGCCGAACAAACCTCCATTCATGTGACGCGCTGTCAGATCGACAGTGGCTTGATCCGAGCGGGCAACGACATGCCCATTGCCATTCCTATCGCTGTATAGAGTCATCGAATTGGTGCTGCCGTCGTGTTGGCCTCTTGGGCGCCCCAGCGGCCCGTAAGCCTGACTCTTGCCGGTAAAGCCTTGCATATTGACCACATCCACTTGACCGGGATTTTCCGGATGAGTGATGATCGTTCCTCTTGGATCATTGATTTGGGAGCTGATCGGCACTGCGGAAGCCCGTTTGAATCCACCCACACCGTACACACGAACATTCGGGGGAGGTGTGTCCATAGCATGGTCAAGATCTACGGAAAAATCAATGTTATTGCCTCTTCGATTCAGACTCATCGAATTGACATTCGAAAAAAGTTGATTCTTGTCGAAGTCCATCACTGAAGCAAGAGCCTCACGCTTCTTGAGCTCATCGCTTGAAATTAGTTTGCCATTCTTCTTCGATTCATCGAGTTCGACGAGATTCTTCTCGCCTTTTTCTCCGAAGAGATCGACAGCCGAATCACGCACTATCTCTCCCTTTTCAAAATGCGATTTGCTGGAAATTTTTGTATTGTCAGCAAGCGTTGTCGTCGTCTCAAAACCTTTCAGAACGCCGCCTGCAACATCCGGGTTAGTCTCTGTATAGGTACCGTCCAGGGAGCGGGAATACATATTCCATTGCTTGGCACCACCGCTGGCGACCAGTATGTGAATGCCTTTCTCGTCGACGACTGATTTGCCGAACCAGGACGAAGCATCGGCTCCCTGGTAATTTACAAGCTGTCCCTGCTTATTGGTCTGCTGCCATTTTCCATATCCGTTCTTATCGGCCTCGCCTATTCGCGATATGGTTGTTCCCCATGGAGTCTCGAAACTTTTTACAGCACCGGCATCGTCATATTTGAAGTTCTTGTATGACAGGCCCTCCCCTTTTCCCGGCACAGGCGCTGTAGTGAAATCAGTAATCTGCCCTTTATCGTTGAGATTTACAGAGGCATCCTTAGGCTTGCGAAGGCTGGCTTCGTCAAAGGTCTTTTGCTCATAAGGACCTTTCATCTTCATATAGAAATCTTCATGGCTTTCAGCATTGCGATACCCGCTTACCGCCTTCTGCTCTGGTGTCATTTTCGAAAGATTGGACAACGGCAGAATTTCGTCGCCGGATGGCATGCCGTCGACGCCAGCGTCACCTTTGCCCTTATCATTGCCTTTAGGGATGATGTATTTGGCAGCAGCGCTCAGCAAATCAAAAGCGTTCAGTCCGCCGGCTTCACCCGCATGAGCGGTTTCTTCCCTTTTGCTTTCTGAAACAGTGGATGACTCAGCGTTGCCGGAAGGGGAATGATCCGAATCGCTGCCTGATTTATCATTAGAACTTCTTTGCTGGTCAGCCGTAGACTCGCTGGTTAAAGGATTATTCTCATCCAGGCCATTACTGGAATCGTGACGATTGTCTCGCTGACTTTCATCGACAAAACGAGAGGGTTGATTGGTAATCGGCGGCATCAGTATCCTTTCTTGCACCGATCGCGCGCATCATTCAGCGCGTCGCGCAAGTAAAATCCGGACCACGCGCAGATTAATGCACCGGTCGGCATACAAATGGGTATGGTCGGAATTTAGTTAGAAACGAACAAACTAATAAGGCTGAAAACTGGCGGTCAAAATTGGTACGGGTGGTCATTTCCCAATCTAGATGATAGTTTTTGCAATTTTGTGGCTGCCGGATTGCAAATCATGCTTGCGCGGGAATGTAAGTCAGAGAAAGGAAATCGAGACTGATTATGAAACTACGGACACTTGCCGCACTTATCTCTGCAGTCTTCTTTTGTCCTGTCGCTCCAGGCATGACCGAACTATCGTCTGGGGCGGCACAAGCAGCCAGCGAAAAGGTCCTCAGTCTTACACTTGATGGAGACCTTTGGGGACCGGCGGAGGTTGTACTCAGTAAAAAGGGCGTGCGCATCAGAAGCCGGATAGGGATGTCTTTCTGGTTTCCTGAAAAACCGGCAGTAGTTTACCTTCTCAATCCAGAGAATCAGACTTACTACGCTCAGCCGACTGCAGAGTTCCTGGAAGACTTGCGTGAGGATTATCGCCCGCTGAAATATACGCGTTTGAGCCGCAGAGCAAACCAACTGGCTGACGGAACGAAATCCGAAATCATCACGGCCTATCACTCTGCCCCCAATAAGAACGAGGAAATTGTCGCAGAAATCACCAGTTTGAAAAATACAGAGCTGCCGCCGGCAGTGCACCGTATGTGGTGCACATACATGGGCGTGCCTGAAAAGGGTTTTGGTCTTCCCATCGGAGAATTCCAGAATGCAAGAAGAATTCGCCATTTTCGCGAGGCCTTCAACGGCGGAGGCAGGCAGCGCTGGTTGTGCATCGCCTTGCCAAAAAAGGTGATATCAAAGACCATGGATGACAAACTCTTGCAGCTGCCAACGAATTATAGACAGGCGAAAGACAAAGCTTCGCTTTATCTTTCAACCGATGGAAACTTGCAAGAGAAGGACCTGGAAGATTTCTTTATTAGCACGCCGCGCAAAAAGAGCGACGCGCAGCAGAAGTAGATTTCCGGGCGTTGTTTTTGCGTGAATGAAGCGTGAGTTTTGCGTGAACATTCTCTGTCAAAAGTTCCAATGCTCCGCCCTCACAATTGCCGACAAGCGCACGGGCACCACATAAGGTGACAGAGACTGTTTGCCAGCGCAAAACTTCTTGACATGCCGGCAAACCTTTGTTACTATCGAGCTCTTCCCCCATAAACCCATCGAAGAGCAGCTCCAAGCTGCGGGACATTACTATGAATACGAACGCCTCCCCGCATTCGTGGGTTGAAGGCGATCGGTCCGCAGTCGATACCCCCAAGGGTGCGTCTGAGGCTACCGCTCGCATTCTCATGGATGACGTTATTTCTACGCGCACCGTCGCTGGAATACAACAACCTGAATTCGTAAGAAGCTCCGATCAGCCTTCTCACCTCGAGTTTGCGAATGTTTTCGCAGCACAGGGCAATGGCAATATCGACGCCAAGCTGAGAAGAGTGGAATCTGAAGCGCTTCGTTATCAAAGCAGCCAGGATCCAAGCATCTTCGAAGTCCGCTCTGGCAGATACAGGGGGATGGAAGTGCCGGAGAATTTACGATGTGCCATCTTCCAGAGCAATATAGCAGTGAAGGCCGGCATCATCAGCCCGGGCGAAGTGACGGTAAGAGCGAGCGAATTCGGCTCATTGATACAGAGCAAGGGTTATAAACCGGAGAGATTCGTGCCGGGCAAATCCTATCCGGACGGCAGCTACATTGTCGGTGTCGGCGGTGGACAGGACGGAGAAACAAATCACGTCGGTCTGGTAGTGAATGGAAGAATGGTCCACACCAGTAAAGGCGTAATCAAACACGAAAATTTCGACGTCCGCTTTCGCGAAGGCAGCTACAATCGAATCACTGTTTACGTTCCACCGGGTCGAATCCGTTCTACTTAGAGGCGGGGCAAAATCTGTCGATTCTAAATGAATAGCCGGCGCCGACGAAAATGTTCGGCGCGTCTCGATTCAAACCGACTCCCATGTGCACATCGATTTGATTGCGAGGAGTGATTTTGTACTCGCCTCCGATATGCGCAAAATTTATTGCGGGCAGTCCTGACTTGAAAAATCCGGCATATTCTATGAATACGATAGCCTTCTTGCCGAAGCTGTGATTGTACATAACAGTTTGTTGATAGGCCGGCGCCGCACCGGAGTCGAAAAGAGCAAATGTCGGCATGGCGCATAACTGGTTAGTCTTGCCAATCGGCACCGACATTGGCAGTCGGAAGACTGGCTGAACACCAGGTCCACTGATAAATCTCCTGCCCGTCGGCAAATTCAAAGAACCGATGAAAGACGACTGCAGTTTTTTGATGCAAGGAAGCTGTTGTTTGATGCCGACTTCCTGTAAATCTGTAACACCATCGTTCGTTTGCCCCGGACGATGAAACAAAAGATAGTTGGGCACAAACATCTGAAACTCTGTTCTCTTCAGCAAACCGACACGTATTTGCGCTTCAGGAGCGTCGAAAATGCCTTTTTTCGGATCGAGCGCAACATACTGCGTGCCCGCTTCTACTTGAATGCTGCCTTTCGGCACAACAATCGAAGAGAAGGTAAAACTAGGTCGATTGGTTTCTATATCGCTATCTTTGTCAGTGGCATGAGCGGGAAGACAGAAGAAAAAGCAAGCGGCGATCAACATAGATATATAGATCCGCATTTCGCCGGCCCAGCCCCCTTAACATCCCCCCCGGGAGTTTCCTCATTTTACGGGTATTATCGGCGCGTTTGAAAACAATGCAAAATGTTTCCTTCCAAATAATTCCCGACTCGCTGTCCAATTTTCGTAATTGCCGTATAGAGACAAGCATCGGCTGGAAACTCTAAAGATGGCGGCGGGACAACCGGCAGCCTTTTGGCGCGCTGTCAGCGAGTTGGCAATCGAGCGAATCGACTTCCATTCTTCCGAAACAAGCAGCATGATAAAGCGACAATAGTCGCAAAGCTTCTCACGGCTGCTAATTGTCTGAAGCAAACGCGGCTCGAGCCGCTGTAATTTTTCGCACCCACACGAGTCGAGACTTTGGGGGACGTATCATGGCGGACGTTATTAATACTGCGCAAGCGGGTCCACAAGTGACTAGAGAAACTGCAGAGGCTCTAATGAGCATGCAGAACGAGATACAACAGCATCAATACGCGGACAGCAAGCGCAGCTACCTCGGCAAAGCCTTCGACTGGGTCTATGGCTCGGACGAAAAATCCTTCAAGCAGCTGGAAGAAATAGAGCAACGTGTTCAAACCCACGTAAAAAATGGCGAAGTGGAAGCGCTTGAAAAAATGCGCGACGAAATCAAACAAGCCGTAGACCGGGACAAAAACGCTCTCAAGTGGCAAAACGATATATCTCAACTGGGCGGTGCCGGTCTGAAGATAGGGGCTCTCTTCTTTGGCGGAAAAATTGGATATGCTGCCAGCGCCGGCTTCTTCGCAGCCGACGAAGCTAAACCCGGTGACAAGATAGGCGCGCAAGCGGTAGATCTGACTCTGGGCGCTACAAAAGGTCTGGCATTCAAATTCATGCTCGATAAAACTATGGGCGCCGACATGAACATAGCCCTCAAAGGCGGCGCCATGAGCATAGGCGGGCGCGGTTTAGACACGGCTCTTACAAGAGAGAATTACTACGATCAAAAAGAACAGGGCTACAGCCTCTGGACCGGAGTGAAAAATACAGCAGCGGAAGTAGCAAATCCCGAGCACCTGGCAGTCGATGCTGCCGTTATGGGAACAGCCTATTTGGGCGGCTGGGCGATTGGCGCTGCGGCACCTAAACTGATGACACCATTTGCTCAAAAAATCGAAACCAGCGCGATTGCTGGTGCCGCCCGCGGTGCCATATCGGAGCTGACAGCAGCCAGACTAGCAGGCGAACAGGTCAATTGGGGACGTGTCGGAGGCAAGAGCCTTGCCACGTCGATCGTATACGGTTTTGCGGCAGCGCCGGGAGCATGGTACTCCGACTATCAAGCCCATCAAGCAGCCCAACAGCAAATCGAAAAGATACAGCACCAGCACGATGGTGCAGGCGACGGACAGTACCTGCTTTACAAGAAAGCCGGACAGGTTAAAGCCGAGCAACTGACCAAAGACATGACATGGAAATCCACAAACGGCGATACTCTCACAGGTAATGCAGGAGACTGGAAACTGACCGGGCCGGATGGCAGTACATGGACAGTTAAGCCGGATATTTTCGCGAAGACCTACGGCGAAGTGACTCCCGGCTCAGGCGTGTACGAGAAGACCGCACTGGCTCGCGCCATGAAATTGAAGGTGGACTACAGTGTTCAGTCTCTCGAAGGAGCAAGTTCCGGAAAAGCCGGAGACTACCTGATCATGGGGCCCAACAATGAGTTCTATATTGTCAACGCGACGAAATTCGAAGGGATGTACACGCAAGTGCAACAGCCAGGAAGAAATTAGAAGAGTTACGGGCTCATCAATAAATCAGCCACATCTTCCATTTTCTGTCCATAAATCATCTGCATGAATTCTCCCGTGTACTCGAGACCTTTGGGATGGTCGAATTCCGATGCAGGAATATTGACATACCGTTGAGACAGGGTCTGAAATTGATAGCGCTTAGAGCCGTCACCAAGCTCCATGTAATACTCGAGAGGGACTTTCTCTACGAATGAAAATTCGAAATAAGTCCGCCAGATCTCCTTCGCCTTAGGAGGCAGTTCTATAGAATCGGCAGCAATAGACATCATCATATTCGAAACGTAAGGTGTTTCCAATTTGGACTGAAACGTATGTCCGAATCCATCTGTGGCATCGAGGCGCCGGTTCATTTTCATGACGTATTGAACAGCCGGAGCTCCAGCGATCTTCACCGGTCTCTTGACGCCGCGGAAGCTATCCGCCTGCGCGCGAGAAGGATATTTAGTAATGAATTTTGCGTAGGAGTTCTTACTGGCTTTCTTCTGCCCTTTTCGAAAAACCACTACTTCCCAACTTGGCGCTTTGGCGACAAGAATCGAGCCCTGATTGGCTTCTATGCGAATGCCCTGGGAGTTGACTTTGATGATGGACTTGCCCCAATTACTGCTCTGAACTACTTCCCAGACTCTTACAGTCTTGGATGAAACAGGCAATTCCGCCGCTCCCAGTGAAGCTGTCTTGGTTGCTTGCGGACCGGCTGCCGGTGCCGATGTCCCGGTCAATAGAAGAGCTGCCGCTATCAGTTTTGCAATGAAAGTCTTCTGCATGAGATTCCAGTGAAACACTTTTGAGTCACTAATTGCGACTGATCACTCCCACAATAGATCAGCTACTCCTTCCATTTCTTTCCCGTAAATCATCTCAATGAACTGCGCCGTGTAAGACAATCCGGCAGGCACGGCAAAATCGCCGGAATGCACGGTCGCACGAGAATACTGCTTGGTCACCAGATTGTTGCGTTTCTCGCCGTTGGAAAAGTACATTGTGGTGGCAAGCGGAATAGCCTCTATGACAGGGCTTTCAAAATAGGACCGCCATATCTCCTTCGCTTGCCCGGGTAAAAAATCAGCGCCGCGCGCAAATGTCACTTCTTTGCGCTGCAAGATCAACTGCTTTTGATTCGAGCGATAAATACTGCCCATGCTTGTCATTTCGTCGAGCGGTCTGCCGACGTTGAAGTTGTACATTACCCCCTCGACGCCGAGAATCTTAACGGGTCGCGGCTTTTCTAGAATCTGTGCCATTTTGACGGCATAGCGATTTTTATCACGGAAAACCGGATAGCTTATCTTCGCAGCTTTCTTTTGATCTTTGCGGAAAACATAAACAGTCCATTCCGGAGGCTGCGCAATTAGAATGGCACCCGTCTGCGATTCAATACGAATGCCTGCCGAACATGCCTTGATATCAAAAATTCCCCAGGCGGTAGTCTGACGCGCCACAATGCCTGTATATATTTTTGCCTGTGCCGGCTTTGCAGCACCCCCACGGGAAACACTTCCCTCCGGCGAAGCCCAAGCAACGAGTGCAGGAAAAGCACTGAGGTAAAGCAGCGCTGATATCATCAACGACCTGAAAAAAAACGCTTTGTCTGCTTGCGGTTTCACTTTCTACTACGATTTCCTCAAGGGTACAAAAGGTCAGCAACACCTTCCATCTCTTTACCGTAAATCATCTCGGCAAATTGTGCCGTGTAGCTCAAGCCGCTCGGCACCATGAAATCGTCGGCGGTCAATTTCGCAAAAGAAAATCTCTTGGTGTCAAAATAGGCGCGCTTTTCTCCATCCTGCAGATGCAAAACTATTTGCAGCGGAATCTCCTCGAATAACGGAACCTCGAAGAAATTGCTCCAGATTCCCTTTGCCTGACTCGGAACACAGGATATTCTGGAGGCAAAAACGAATTCCTTTTTCAATACAACCGGCTGATTCTCTCGTGATAGATATAGACCACCCATAGTTGTATCTTGCAATTTTTGATTGACGTCGAATACAAGTTGTCGTCCGTCGATTCCCAGTACCCGTTTCGGGTACGGTTTTACCTTCAGCTGCTCGACCCGGACGGCCCGCAAATTCTTGGTGCGAAACATCGCATAGGTGATTTTTGCTGCACGTTTTTGCCCCCTGCGAAAAATGTATACAGTCCAGTCGGGGGGATGTGCGACACAGACTGCCTTATTCTGCGTTTCGATACGAATTCCGAAAGGGCAAGCCTTCACCGTGTAAAGCCCCCAGTTTGACGTTTGCTGTGCCACGACACCGTCATATGAGCTGAGCTTTTGCCTGGTTCTGTGAGTCTGAGAAACTGGAGAATCTGGTACCGATTTGGCGGCCGAATAGCCTGAAAAAGCCCAAGCCATTACTGCCAGAAACAGGGTCAATTTAAAAGCAGGCTTCATCTTCCACGTCCGCAACAGTCAGTCAGCGGCCAGGTTTCCTAGGTTTCCAGCTTGTATCCGACTCCGTAGACGTTCTTTATGAGCGAATTGTCCTTGTCCTCTTCCAAGCCCTGGCGAAGACGCATAAGAGACACTCTCACGGTCTTTGCGGTGGCTTCCGTGTCGGATTGCCAGACCCGGTCGATTAGCGTATCGGCACTGAAGACCTGATTGGGGTGACGCATAAAAAACTCAAGCAAGGCGAATTCGCGAGGGAATAATTTGACCTCTTGACCATTCTTGGTCACTTTGTGCTCGTTTGGATCGAGCTCGATATCTTTCACTTTCAGAACATTGTGATGATAGACCGGCGAGCGCCTGAGCAGAGCCCGCACCCGAGCAGCCAATTCTTGTATAGAGAAAGGCTTGGTTACATAATCATCGCTGCCGGCGTCCAGACCAACCTCTTTATCGGCAATCTCGGTCTTGCCTGTGAGAAAGACGACAGGACAGTTGCCGCCCTGGGCTCGATATTCCTTGCAAAGGGCAATACCGCTCACCTCTGGCAGGGACCAGTCCAGAATGACCACGTCGTACTGATACGTTTTCAGGAAATTGCGCCCGTCTGCGCCGGTAAATGCCTTGTCCACGGTGTAGCCGGCTACGGCAAAGTACTCAGATACGAGATTGCACAGGTCCTTGTCGTCCTCGACAATCAAGATCTTCGGCATTAGTCACCCATTCTCCTGTCCGGGTCCTCGCCCGCATATTTGAATATTAATAAGCTTACCTTATCGTTCCACGCCGGCCGACTGTTCTTTCCAGTTCGGGCTTACTCCTGCAAAAATTCCCGCCATTAGCTCACAGGGGCAGCATTTCTGAACGCCAGCCTGCCAAGAATTTCCAGTCGAATAATTTTTTCGGTTGTTACGCGATTGCTACTTTCGTTTCCTAAAGTGACAGTGTTCCCCCAAGTGGAGTGCGATTGTTGAGTCAGGTGAGCGGGATGTTCGCCAATAGAGCTCAACCCAATCAAAGATCCCCTCACAATCTTTGAATCAGGTTGATTCAGCCAATGCTCTTTACCGCCACCTGAAATTCAACAGTTTCTCCAGAGTCCGCCCCTCCTCCCCGCAATCTAATAGCCGCAGGTCCCAATCTGCGCCTAGCTTTCAACCCAAGGTTCTCTCTATGTTGACCCACAGCCCTCAAATAACGCTTTCCTTCGCAGTTGATGAGCCCAATTCATGCGCTTCCATGCAAAGTCAATCCCCGCCTCAGCTTACTGAAGCGCAGAGATTGAAAGCGATTGAAAGTTATGCGTTGATTGCAGCATCATATGCGGTATCAACTCTGAAATCGTCAGACGTTTATGAAACCCGTCGTGATACGCATCAAGTCCCATCTCCTGTCTATCTTAGAAATTCCGCCCCTTCAAATTTAAAACGGTTGAGCCAGGTTGTTAAGCCCGCTGACCAAATTCAACAAAATGCAAAGAACTTCTCTTCCCTTGGTCTCTCGCTGCGTTTGCAAGACACGTTCCGCAATTACCTGCGAATGCGTGTACCGAATCAACTCAATCACCTAGCCAGAGCCGAGCGGCACAGACCCTCGAGAGAATTACGACAGATGTTCACTGATCACCTAGACGAGCGTTAGAAATGCCAGAGCAAAAAGTCCAAGAGCGAAACCATCAGCGAAACGATCATAGTCGTCAGCACCATCGTGAGCCACATCGTGAGCCACAACAAGAACGCCGCACGGACATTCCGCGAGCACATTATCCGACGCCGCCGCAGATCAGATATCCGCAGAATATGAATCCACATTTTCTGCAGCCCCAATTTTCACATCCGCATGTACATCATCACGGACGCCCGCAAATAAATCAATTCAACAACTTCGATTACAGAAACAATGCCGATTTAAGAAGATATCAGCATCCTCATTTCAGCAATCCGTATGACGGAATGAACAATTTCTGGAACGACCGCCATGAGAACAACTATTATTACGACGGTCCCAGGCACCACCACCATCATCATCACCGACATAAAGATGATTTTTTTCCTCGCTTGCTGGAAGGCATTGTGGGAGGAATCCTGAGCGGCACTATCGTTCGAGAACTTGAAAAAATTGAGGATCTCAGCGATAAGCCGGACAATGACCGGACCAAGAGAAACAACGAATTCGAGGAAATCGACGACAACGACGTCGAATCTAGAGGGGCGACCAGAGAGGATTTTACGCCCGACCGACAGATATTGCTCAACCTTGATCTCCAGGCTAGAACGCCAGCAGACGATGTAAATTCAAGGTTTGAAAGAACAGGTTAATGCGCGAAAGGGACGCGGGTGTACGCCTGCCGCAGGGTAGAATTTAATCATTCAATCAGGCGGCGGGTGGCATCCGTGAATATAGTGCGCAAGAGACGCAAACTTAGTATTCAGACAATTTTTGCAGGAGCGCTGGCAAGCTTGGCGTTTGCTGTCGCGGGTACAGGTCTACCCGGCCATGCCATGACGTCGAAAGCCTATGAGGCTGAAATCGACAAGCTCTTCATGAATACACAGTTCAATGATGCCCATGATTTGTGCGTCAAAGCCTTAAAAGAAAACCCGAAGGACAAGATGCTTTTTCTTCGCAAACTGGGCGAGATGTACATTGTAGCGGCCAAAGGCAAATCAGGATTGGAGTCCATTCGCAGGGCAGTGGCGATGGCGCCCAAAGATGTGCAAATACTGTCTACCGCGTCCATTGTCGAATTTCTAGCAGGGTATGTCGTAAGGGCAGAACAACTGGCTCGGCAGGCTCTTGCCATTGACGAAAAGTCGGGCAGAGCGCACGCAGCCCTGGCGCTAAGCGGGCTGCGAAATGAAGAAATATCAACGCAGCAGGAACTGACTGAAGCACTGAAACTGGCACCAAAAGACGTCAGCGTCCTTATCGTTGCCGGCATAATTCATTTGCGAAAGCTGGAATACGACCAAGCGGAAAGGTCTTACAGTCAATTTGTAAAAGCTTACCCCAACGCAGCTCTGCCTTATTACCAGCGCGCCTTCTTCAGGCGCGAGGTCTTCAATAATTCAGGAGCGCTCAAAGATCTCGATGAAGTCATAAAACACTACGGAAGCGACCAGTACGTCCGAGCCACCCGCGCCAAATTGAACAAAAAGACCGGTCGATACAAAGAAGCTATCGATGATTTCAATGCCCTGGAAAAGATAGGCGGCGTCGGCGATACGTCATATGCAAGGCGAGCTGAGTGTTATGAAAAACTGGGCAATTATGAAGCCGCGGTCAAAGACTACAAGAAGTCTCTTGACGCCTTCGGTGTGACAAAGCCCAATTTCGAAAAGAAGTATGCCGTCACTATGGGTCAAACAAGACGCTCAGCCTGGACAAAGATGATGAGCGGTCAAGACGCAACGGAACTTTCCGACACTAAATCGACCTGGCTCAAATACATTATCCTTCTGCAAAAAACAAATCATAACGACGAAGCGCTCAAGGAGGTGACGAAGTTCACCAGCATATTTCCCGGAGATCTCAACTCGATTTATGCAAGGCACAATCTGTACAAGAGGACAGGCCGATGGATAGAGGCTCTCAGCGACATCAATTTCCTGATCTCGAAAAATCCCAATGTCTCGGAATACTATTCATCCAGAGCCGATATCTACAAACATCTGAACAAACCGGACAAGTGCGCAGACGACTTGAGACGAGTTCAAAATCTGGAGAAATTCGGAACACCTGAAGGCGACTAGACAGCTCTCTTTCTCAGGTCTAACCAAAGAGACTTTCGTCTCTATGCGGTTTTTTTGGAACAACAAACCAAAAAACGCTGCCGCCGCCTTCGTTCTCATCAATACCGATGCGCCCACCGTGCGCCTCTACAATGGTTTTGCAAATAGCCAGCCCGAGACCGGTGCCCTTGCGCTCGCCTTCCGAACCGGTGCCCACTTGTCTGAATTTTTCGAATACAGCTTCGCGAGCTTCTTCGGGAATGCCCGGTCCATGGTCAGCCACACGAAATATCGCTTCCTCGATAGTGGTATCGTGACCGGTGCCATTGCCTCCTGATTTGCAGGTCACTTTGATCTCCTGATCGTCAGGAGAGAATTTAATTGCATTGTTGATAAGATTTTGCAAAACCCGCTTCAGGCGCTCCTTATCGACAAGCAGTTCCACATCCTCACATTCCTGAATCAGTCTTATTTTGCGAGACTCGGCTTCCGCCAGAACTGTATTGACAGCATCACTCACCATCTGCGCCGGCTCGCTGTCTTCATAATCAAGCTTGAATCCACTCGATTCAAACCGTTCTATATCCAGTAAGTCATTGATGATTGCAATCAGCGAACCGACAGAGCGCCGGCCGACCGATACCAGCCTCTGTCCCCTTTCATTCAAATCGCCAGCCACGCCTTCCAGAA
Source organism: uncultured Candidatus Obscuribacterales bacterium (assembly GCA_964493595.1). Lineage (GTDB taxonomy): Bacteria > Cyanobacteriota > Vampirovibrionia > Obscuribacterales > Obscuribacteraceae > QKMZ01. The sequence goes on from CAZBOX010000005.1 coordinate 33,855, forward strand.
TCAAGTCGAGCGTTATGCCCAGAGATGAAAGCGGTGCACGCAGGTCATGGCTGACCATGGCGATAACTTCTTGTTTCAGACGCTCGGCTTCTTTTCGAGCAGAAACATCTCGCATGATCAAGAAGAGATGCTGATCCTGCTGCGACCAGCTGCCGACAAATTCCATGTCACGATAGCGCCCGTCCTTTCCTTGAATGCGGGCTTCGAATTCCACCTCTCTGGCTTCATTCTTTATGCGAGAGAGAGCTTCGTAAGCAGACCTTCTATCCTCCTCATGCACGTAAGACTGGAAAAGACTGCCACGTACGGCATCTTGCTCGTAGCCAAGACGGCTCGTGACAGCCGGGTTTACTTCTTCGAATCGAAATGAGTCATCCAGAGAGGCGATGATTTCAGCCGTATTGTCGATCATGGCGCGTTCTTGCTTGCGGGTCGCGGCAAGGTCAGCCGCCAGGCTATGAACAACCTGGTCCAGCCTGGCAATTTCATCGTCCCCTTCCATCGGCAATCCAAGAGGTTTTCCGAAAGAAACAGTCATGGTGTCATACATCAATTGCCTGAATCTCATACCGACATTCATCGTAAATATGACAGCCAAAAGTACGGCTAAGCCGAGGTTCGACACAGTCATTACCCGCAGCATCGTCTCCAGCTCGGCTCGACTCTTCTGCTCCTTGGCACGGGTCAAAGCGCGAACTTTCGCCTGCTGCTCGATTGTTCGCTCACCAATGACGCGAATACGCCGGCAGAGGCTTTTTATAGTTCCTGAGATGTGAACACTATCAATGTCCCATACTTCTTCCTGTTTAAAATCCGCGGCTTGCTCGAGAGTTGTGCTTACTTCCGCAATAATGGCAGCAAAACCTTTTACACCTGATGACTGGTCTGTCGTTCTTGCCGCCAGGCGCTTCAATTCCTCAGTATGAGTGTCGAGCCGCGCATAATTCTGCTCGATTTCCATAAGGAAAGTGGGATCTTTGGCAGCCTGAAACATAAACATTCCGGCGCCTATGGACATTACGTCATTCAAGACTTCGTTAACCAGAACCAGTCCGTCCACAGCCACAGATTCTTTTTCTCTCTGCTTTTCCAACTCGGAGACAATATTGGTCAGCCAGAAAAAGAAGACAATCTGCATCAACACCGGCACAGTGATGAGAAGAACAATGGTCTGGGTTAATGAGAGGCGCAGCTTCATTCGCTGATAAAGTCTTTCGGTCGCTCAGGTCTGACAGGACATATAAATAATAGTCTGGAGTTTAGATTAAATACTGATTGTTTCTTGCCCGATTTCCGGCAAATTTCGTTCGAAACTTGCCGGAAATGGTCTGTGGCAGAAAAATAACAGCACTGATACGCGATTGATATTTTTGCGTCCTAACATTCGAACTATCCTCCCCTTCGATGAAAAAAGGACGCCGCTGAAATCCAAACGGAATAAAGCTAAGTCCTTGTTACTAATAAGCTACTTAGAAGAATAAGCGAAACCAAGCAATAGCCCGGCTTGACGACGCTTGAGGGAGCGATTTTGTTCACTCTGGTTTCACGCTTCCCCGCATACCATCATTGTGCCAAAATCCCCTTCCCCAGTCCGCAGACCACCTCTCACCTCTCTCCTCTCACCATATAAGTTACTATGACAAACCCCGTCATCGCGCTTTGCGCTGCGCTTTCGCGCCGCGTCGCCTGCCCACACCTTACTAACAACTGCAAGAAGGCATCGGGTTCTGTGACCCGAATTTTTGCGCTTTTCCTGGCAGTTGCAGCGGTCATGGCTTCGCTTTCCATGTTCTTCTTGATCGTCGGCTCCACTGAAGCTTACGCCGAGGACGGCGACTTCGACGCCAGCCTGGCAAAGATGCAGCAGAAGTGGAATAAGGACATGCCGATGTCCAAGAAGCACGATTCGCAACCGCGCCCAGACTCGAATGCCGCCGGTGAAGCCATCATTCACCAGTCACAGCCTGCACCCGACCGCACCATGCAGCGCTTTTACCTGATTCAATTTCAACCTCAAAAACAAAGAAAGCAGAATCAGCAAGGCAATGAAGCAGGCAATAAAGGCTATCAGCAAAACTTCGACCCCAAAAAGCCTGAGCACCCGGATGGTATTCCGGCTCGCAACAGCGACACCGGCAAGCTCTCGAAGTGCGCAACCGAATTGTGCGAGCAAATCGGCGGCGCGCCGCAACAAAAAATTCCCGGTGCCCTGGCCAACATGCAGGGACAACAACAAGGTGCAGGTGATGCCGGACAACGCGCCAACATCAATGCGCTGAAAGAATACATGCCCATGATCATCGCCGGCAACGTCAACGTAGCCAATGAGGCAGCAGGCGGCGGCATAGGCAACAGCGGACAGCCCTGGCGTCCGCTGTCTCAGGCAATCGGCATGGTGCAACACATGTTCCGCCACTGCTATCTACCGATGGCATTGCTCCTTCTTTTGCCAGGCGCCGTACTTCTGCATTTGAAAAATATGTGCAGCTCATTCGCCAATCCGGACGAAGACATGCAAGGCGGACCGTGGGCTCATATTCTCCGCGCCATGATTGCGCTGTTCCTGGTTCCATCCACACAGTTGATCATGAGCTACAGCATCGATGTGGGCAACTCGATGACATACACAGTCGCTCAGCAATTCTCTCCCATGGAAATCGTCGCCTGGGCAGAGGGCATGCAAAAAGCGAGGGAAGCAGCAGGGCAGCCTCAAGAGAGGCTGGATCCACAACCATTCAAAGAGCAGATGTGGCAAATGGCCGCAGGCATCATCAACATGTCCTTGGGCTATGGACTGTTGATTTTGGCAGCGTTCCAATTAGCGCTCAGCTGCTACCTGCTCTTGTTGGGACCAATCGCCGCCGCCTTTTACAGTTGGCCGGGTAGCGTGGGCAAGCTATTCAAGCCGATTTTCATTAACTGGGTTAACGGTGTCGTTGTTCTTTCGTTGTGGCGTTTCTGGTGGGTGCTAATCAGTTTCGTGATGGTGACACGAATTCATTGGCTCTCCGAGATCGGCGAATATCAGCCGAATACAGAATGGGAAGCTCTAATGCTCTGCTGCTTCCTGGTGATGATGATGTACGTTCCGTTTGCACCATTCGACTGCAGACCGGGCGACATGGTCGACAAGCTCCTGGAAAAGGGCAAGGAAATCAGCCAAGCCGCGCAAGGCAAAAAGGCTGCCTAACTAATTTCCCATCTCCCGATTCTTACCTGAGGAAATGCACGTGTCACCTTCATCCAAATCACAAACTCTTATAACAGCAGCCCTCGTGGCAGTTCTAATAACGCTGGTGGCAGCAGCAACAGCCTTCGCCCAAGAACTACGTCAACCGAGATTATGCGGCGCAGAGTGCATGACCAATCTGCTTAAGGCAGCCCAGGAGTACGACAAAACGATTAAGAAAGAACACCTGGAAGCGATTGCCGAAGCATTGTCGAAATTGCCGCCTGAAAAGTTGAAAGCCGGCATCGTACTGAAAGCTCGCTTCAACGAAGCCGAGCGCATGATCGGCAAAATGAACCAACCGCGCAACACAGCTCCGGCAGCCAAAGCGACCGGGCAAGCGCAAGCGACTCAAGCAGGTAATTCGGCAGCCGATATCGCTCGTGACCAGGGCTGCGCAGCAATCGATTACTGCTCGCGCTTTTTGAAGAATTTTACTACCGAAGGCGGCAATCGCTGGAATCGTTTTCGTGACGGCGTCTTTGTACCGATTGGCATTCTTTTCCTTCTGCCCGGCGCCGTTATGTCTCAAATGCGCGCCATCATCGCCCAAGGCAACCCCGTACTTGGTCAAGTCAGTCCTATCGATGGACTTCAGCGTTCATTCATCGGCGTCTTCCTCATTCCCGCCAGCTACTTGATCGTCAACTACGCCGTCGATCTCGCCAACAGCTTCCAGTACACAATCGCTCAGGAGTATCGCAACATGTGCGGTACAGATATGTACCATGATGCGATGTGCGCTGAAATCCGCGCCTTCGGCGTCCGTTATCTTTCCGAAAACGAAGGTTCTCTCCAGACACCCGATCCTGATCTAGCTCCCCGCTTTGCCGGCATCTTCTCACCGGCTGAAGGCAGGCTCTGGGGCAAACTCAACGATCCCTGCGCCGGTCTTTTCCTGGTCCCGCCCAACCGCGACGACGCCAGCATGCCGGCTTCCACCATCGCCGCCCGTGCCGTGCTCTTCTCCACCAACGCGGCAGCCAACACCGGCTGGACCATCTGCTGCGCTTTTCAAACGGCTTTCTTTTACTACTTGTTCTTTATCGGTCCTGTCTTTGCCGGACTCTGGGTCTGGCCGATGAAAGTATTCAGAGATTCCTTCGGCATCTGGGTTGAAGGCGTAATCACCCTCTGCTTCTGGAGTTTCTTCTGGACCACGGTTGTTCTTCTCATCGCATGCTTCAAAGGCACTGATGACACAGGCATTTTCATGCTCACAGCTTTGAATTTCCTCGCCACCGGCTCTGTCAAGCACGCTTTCGATTTCTCCGGTCTTGTCAAAGCAGCCGGAATGAAAGCCGCCGAACTCGGCGAAAAGATGGGCAAAGCTGCCGCCAATGCCAAGTAAGCGAGGAAAAAGAAAGTGAATTTCTCCAAGTCGGCAAAATATCAAGTTATCCTCCTCAATCAGATACTTAGTCTGGCTTGCTTCGTCACTCTCGGTCTCTCTTTCTGCCCACCGGTGAGTGCAGCATACGAACCGGATATGCCGCTCAACAAACAGCAAAAAGACTGGGAAGAGGCGATGAAACTGCGCCAGTTGGAAGCAGAGCAAGAAGCTCTTGCAAAGAAACCGGGCGAAGTAGACAACCAACAAGTCGGTCAGACGGCAAAAAACAGATCAGACCTTCTGCCTGCCAAAATGATGCAGCCAAAGAACGCTACAAAGGGCGCGCAAGCTGAATCTCAAGCAGGTCAAAGTCAGGTCGGCAATTCCGCCGGCGATATTGCTCGCGACATGGCCTGCATGGCAATCGACTATGCATCGCGTTTCATGAAGAATTTCACCACATCAGACGGCAACCGCTGGAACAGGTATCGCAATGATGTTTTTGTTCCGATGGCGCTCTTGCTGATTCTTCCAGGTGCGGTTCTCACACAGGTAAGAGCCATCATGGCTCAAAGCAATCCGATTATCGGCAATGCCAGCCCACTGGAAGGTATTCAAAGAGGCATGATTGCTGTTTGCCTGGTACCGGCCAGCTGCCTGGTCACCAATTTCGCAATCGACCTGGGCAACAGCCTCCATTACACAGTCTCTTCCGAATACTCGCATATCATGGGCGGCGACATGTATCACGACGCAATGTGTGCGGAAATTCGCGCCTTCGGAGTGCGTTATCTTTCAGAGAGCGAAGGTTCACTGAAGGACGTTCCTCCCGACCTCTCCGCCCGCGGCAACGAACCGTTTGCCAAAATCGAAGGTCGTCTCTGGGGCAAAATCGTCGATCCTTGCCAGGGTGTCTATCTGGTCCCGCCCAATCGCGACGACACCATCATGCCGCAAGCATCGATTGCCACCCGCATGGGCATGTACACAGCCAATGCCGGACTCTGCGCCGGTTGGGCACTGCTCACCGCTTTTCAAATGGCTTTCTTCTACTACCTCTACTTTGCCGGTCCGATCATGGCTGGACTCTGGGCATGGCCGACTCGCATGTTCCAACAAGCGTTTCCTACCTGGGTCGAAAGCTGCGTAACACTGGCATTCTGGAGCTTCCTCTGGCAAATTACTATTTGCCTTCTGGCCATGACCAAGGCTCAAGCATCGACAGGTCTGTACATGGTCACGGCTCTGAATGTGCTGGCCACGACATCGGTCAAACATGCATTCGACTGTGCTGCGATCATGAAGAGCGCCGTTCAGCAATGCGAGATGATCGGCTCCGAAGTAGCTGCAGCAGCCGAATCCGGTGGTGGCGGCGGCGGTGGCAAAGGCGGCGGTAAGGGCGGCAAGAAAGGCGGCTCCAGCAAAGGCAGCACCCCTGCTAACGCACCGGCACCGGTCGGTACTCCTGCCGCTCCGGTTGCCGCTCAGACTCCAGCAGCAGCGGCCGCACCTGTCATCACACATGACGACGAAGGCAACCTACTGCCTAAAGTTCAAGTCCCGAAAATTCTCAAGCCCTCTATCGAGCGCACGACGCCTGAGTCAACTCCGGTCAGAATGGCGGAGCTGCCGCCGGCAGCAAGAGTGCCCGCCACTCCCGCAGGACCACAGCCGGGAAGCTTCTCCGTGGCTGCAGACCCGCTCAACGGTACTTTTTACGTCGATCCAGCGCAAAATCCATTCAGAGGCGCCACTCCTGATCCAGCCGGCACCACCTGCACGCTCAACAACGTGACTGGCGTCTGGAACGACCCGGTTTGCAGCGCGCCGCCTGCAGCGGGTAGAAGCACTGCGCCTTTGCCGAGAAACACAATCGGCAGCGTACTGGGCAACTCTATCCAGAACGTCATGCACTATCCAGCCAATATTCCGCACCAGGACCCTGACCTCGTCCATCTCCAGCAGGTCAAGGCAAATACCGAAGCAACGAGCCAGCAAGCACAAGCAACATTGGCAGTATGCAAAGTCGAAGAAAAACAAGAAGTCACAGTTACTAAGGACATCTCCCCATCCAGCCCCGAACAGGAGTCAGTAATGAACTCGAACGAAGATCCTAGAATCGCCGCACTCAGAAATCAGCGCTTCAACTACCCGCCGCCTCCAATGGTGAGCGGACAACCTGCGGCCGGTTTTGCCAAAGTACCCTCCGGTGCAGCGCTTACTCCTCAGCAATTACTCTCCAAGCTGCAAACAGTTGCCGAGGCCAATTCATACGCACCGCCGCCGCCCCCCGTTGATGCACCGCCTCTTACCGGTTTCAGCGCGGTGCCAAACAGCCAGCAGTCATTTGAGCCGCAAAGAAAAGCAGTTGATCTACAAGGTCAAAACGACGGTGAGCAGCGCCAGCCAAATCTCAATGAGGCTCTCGGTCATATCCTGCGTCAACGTGGCGCCTGGGCTCAAGCCGAGACACCGGTCAAACCTGCCGTTCCTCAAACATTGAGCAACGGATGGTGGTCTTAAGCTGAGGACGAAATTCCGAGCTGCCGGAAATACAAATACTTAAGAAAACGATCCCGACAAAGAGGTGCAAAAAAAATAGAGCCACCCGTAAGCCAGACAGATAAATTTAACTCTCCAGATTAAACTGCAACGCCGAAATCGGCTCGAGCGCCCCGTCACCCCGGAAGATTAAATCCGGGGAGGCTCACAGGGGTAGGTTTTTAGGTCGTTCACGCTACTTTCACGTTGCCCTAATTACTATCTTCGTGTAGCCCTGACGCCCCCAGAGCCCACGAATGACAAACCGCGTTTTTACGCCGGACGAGTCGGTTTTTACTCGTAACCTCCTTACCAACATCAAAGCCAACGCAAAATTCGGTCAAACGACCAGAACGTTTGCGGTTGTCGCGCTTCTTTTGCTCATGTTGAGCAGCCTTGCTCAAGATGCTCAAGCAAGAGGCGGCGGCTCCCTCACAGATCGCCAGAGACAGTGGAATCAGAACAACCCTCTGTCTGCTCTGCACGACGCCCAACCGCGTCCAGATGCGAACTGCGAAGGCAACCCTTACACCCATGAGTCGAAGCCGGCTCCGGATAGAACCAGACTTCACGACTACAGACTTATCATCGAGCTGGAAAAACAACGCAAGAGAAATAACCAGGGCTCCAACACCGGCAGCAAGGGCTACCAAAACAATTTCGACAAGGAAAGACCGAAATACAGAGAAATTCCCGCCAACAACGCGATGCAAGGCGAAGCCGCTGTAAACAGCACCGAAGCCGGCGTGCAAATCGGCGGCGCTCCTCAACAAGCTTTGCCGAATGCAGTGAGCGATATGCAAGGACAGATGCAGGGCGCGGGCGACGCCATGCAGAATGGCAACTGCGACGCACTGACAGACTATATCCCGATGCTTCTGGCAGGCAACATAAATGTAGCCAACGAAGCGGTCGGCACCAGCGGCAGCACGAGAGCTCCTTTCCGTCCGGTCTCACAAGCAATCGGCATGGTACAGAAGATGTACAAGCATGTTTATCTGCCGATGGCACTCCTTCTTCTCTTGCCCGGCGCTGTCATCCTGCAAATGAAGCTGATGATTTCGCAATTCGCTAATCCCGACGAAGACTCGCAGGGTGGTCCGCTCGGTCACATCCTCAGAGCAATGATTGCACTTTTCCTTATCCCTTCTACTCAGTTGATCATGAGCTACTCGATTGACGTCGGTAATTCCATGACCTACTCCATCGCACAGCAATTCACTGCCAACGAAATAGTTCAATGGGCGATCGGCCAGCAAGAAGCCAAAGAGGCGAAAGGGCAACTGAAAGACGGACTCGACCCGCAAGAATTCAAAGATCAAACATTCCAGATGGCGTCCGGCATGATCAACATGTCGATGGGCGTCGGTCTTCTTATCCTGGCAGCGTTTCAACTGGCAATGAGCTGCTACCTTTTCCTCATGGGACCAATTGCCGCCGCGCTCTATGCATGGCCCGGCAGTGTCGGCAGACTCTTCAAGCCAGTTTTCATAAACTGGGTAAATGCAGTAGTAACACTATCTCTCTGGAGATTCTGGTGGATTCTCATCGTGTTTGTAATGGTCACCCGTATTTCTTGGCTTAAAGAAATTGGTGAATACGTTCCAAACACCGAATGGGAGGGACTAATGCTTATGTGCTTCATGGTAATGATGATGTACGTTCCCTTTGCACCCTTCGAATTGAAACCGGGCGAATTGGTCGACAGACTGCTCGAGAAGGCCAAACAAGCCAGTGAGAGCGGCGCCGGCGGCGGTCAAAAAGGCGGCTCGCCGCACAACCAAGGCAGAGCTTAGTCATTGGTTCTCACCCGGAGAGACTCTAAAGTGAAAGACTTGAGACAAAGAAAAATATCGACCGCCTGGGGCCTTCTGGCCTTGGGAGCGATTCTTTTTTCAACTGCAAGCGTATCTGCGCAAACTCGTTCTTGTGGAACCGGGGCAAAAAGGGACTGCAAGAAAGAGGGCGCGCGTCAATCCTGCCAGAAGAAATCGCCAGACATTTGTAAGAAAGGTTCAGCGGGCGCTAATTCCCAAAGTACGGCAAATTCGGCAGGAAGTCAGTCATCCTCCAATACCTCCGGGGGCGGGGGTAAAACTTCCTCGGGCGCTTCTGCCCAGGGTGGTTCGTCGAAGTCGCCGAATAATCAGTTATCGGCTCAACAGGAATTGCAGCGCCAGCAATCGCTGCTTAATCAAGTGCAAAACCAGAAGCAGATGCAGTCACTTTTGCAATTGCTTCGCCAAAATCCTACCCAAACACAACAGCAGCAAAATCAGACTCAAGCGCAACAGCAAGCTCAGGGCAAAATTGCCAAAACCAAAAATGGAAAAGGCAAGGGCAGCGTCAAAGTTCAAGGCACATTCACCACGACTACACCAAGCGGTCAAGGTGGCTTTACCGCCTTCGGATCCAGCGGACAGGGTCAAGCTGGCTCTGGTGGAGGCAGCGTAGGTGTAACCGTCCAGGGCAATATAGGTGGCGGCTCCAACGGTAATACTCAGAGCAGTCAAAACAGCACAGGTGGCGGTGGCGTTTTCGGCGGCATCTTTGGCAGTTCTCAGGGCAGCTCCGGCTCTGGTTCAGTCTCTAGTTCCGGCTCGGTCTCCGGTTCTGGAGCAGGGGCTGGAGCGAACGGAAGCGTACAAGTCTCGGGCGGCGGGGTAAACGCACAGGTTCAGGTCACGTCCAAGGGCGGCGCCACCGGAAAAGTCCAGGCAAAAGTGCCGCAAGTAAAAGTAAGCGGACAGATAGGAACACTGCAGGGGCGGGCGCCACAACTGAAGGCCCAGGTGCCCAAGTTGGGTGTCAGCGTCCAGGGTCAATTGCCGAATGTTCAAGGTCAATTGCCAAATGCCCAGGGACAGCTGCCCAATGTTTCGGCAAATCTGCCCACGCTTCAACTTCCTAATGGTCCCCAAGTCCAGCTGCCGCAACTTCCTTTTCCCAATATTCAATTGCCCCAATTTCCTCAGCTCGGCAATGTGCCACAGCTGCCAGTCACAGGCGGACAAGTGCCGCAAGTCGGTGGCGGCACTGCGGTACCTACCGGACAGCTAGGGCAGGTCAATCCGAATATTCCAGTGGCGCAGCCGCAGTTGACGCCTCAGCAACGCACGGCGCAGAATCTGGCAGCACAACGTCTTGCCAGGCAGCAAGCCATGCAAAACGCTCTCCAGCAGCAACCAAATAATCAAACTTTGCAGCAGCAACTCCAACAGTATCTGCCTCAAGGTGGTGGCATGTTTGGCGGAGGCGGAGGGGCCGGTGGTGGCGGTGGTGCCGGCGGTGGCGGTGGTGCCGGTGGCGGCGGCGGCGGCGGTGGCGGCGGCCAAACGCAAGGAGGACAGCAGTCCCAGAATCAGAACCGGCAGAATAACGCCAATATTCTCCAAGATCAGACTTATAAAACCACATACATGCGAGAAGCGGCCGCCAAGGCAAAAGCCTTGATGGCAGACCCTCGCAAAGCTACAGACGATCAAATTCAAAAGACTCAATTCCTGGCCGCTGAGCGCATGGCGGGTCTGGCACACCAGCCGAAGAACTCAACTCCGTCAGCGAAAGCATCCGGTCAAGCGCAAGCCAACCAGGCTGGCAACTCGGCCGCGGACATCGCACGAGAGCAAGCAGTGCAGGCGATCGACTACTGCTCTCGTTTCATGAAAAACTTCACCGCTCAGGGCGGCAACAAGTGGAACAGATTCCGCGATCAGGTTTTCGTGCCGATGGCGATTCTTATCCTTCTGCCCGGTGCAGTCGTCTGTCAGGTGCGCGCCATCATCTCTCAGGGCTCGCCGATAGTCGGACAAGTCAGCCCCTTCGAAGGCATGCAGAGAGGCATGATTGCTGTTTTCCTGATTCCAGGCAGTTATTTGATCTGCAACTACGCCATAGACCTGGGCAACAGCATTCAGTTTACGATTGCCGACGAGTACAAGAGGCTCTTTCAGACAGACATGTATGAAGACGCCATGTGCGCGGAAATTCGCGCTTTTGGTGCCCGCTATCTGGCGGAAAATGACAGCTCTCTGAACACTCCTCCCTGGGACTTCACTCCGCGAAATCCTCAAGGTATTTTCGCCAAAGCAGAAGCACGTATTTGGGGCAAACTTGAAGATCCCTGCTCAAACCTGCACCTGGTGCCGGCCAATCGAGACGACGCCAGTATAGAATCGTCCAATACGGCAGTGCGCGCTCTTCTCAATTCAACCAACGCAGCTATGTGTACAGGTTGGTCTATTCTCTGCGCGTTCCAGATGGCATTTTTCTATTACCTGTTCTTCGTAGGTCCAATCATGGCTGCCTTGTGGGTCTGGCCCATGAAATTTCTGCGGGACGCTTTCGGAAGCTGGGTTGAGGGCGTTATCACACTCTGCTTCTGGAGCCTCTTCTGGAGCACCACGATACTCTTGCTCGCCTGCTTCAAGGGCACCGACGACACGGGCATCTTCATGATCACGGCGATCAATTTCCTCGCCACGGCGTCTGTCAAATACGCATTCGACTTCGGCGGACTGGTGAAAGCAGCTGGTCAGAAAGCTGCCGAACTTGCTGAAAAAGCGGGGGACAGCAAGTAACGAATTAACTGCAACAGCAAAATTAATCAAAAAAACTCAGATTAATTCTTGGTCCGGCGCCGTGAACACGAGCGTGAACACGATGCAGACTATTTGCCGCGGGCGAGCGCGAAAACGGCAGCTGTGCGGGCATTTTCAGGCGTTCACGTCCTTTTCACGCTCTCTTCTTTAATATCTGTACACGTCCCTCCCCCGACCAGGCAATGTACAGATGACACGCCGCGTTTCTTCGGTGTATACCGACAGCCAATCAGCCAAGTCAGTCATTTTTGCCCTGATGGCAGCACTGTTTGCAGTGACTGCCTTTTGCTTCGAAGCTGATGCAAAAGGCGATCCGCTCTGGAAGCAAGCTAGAGACTACGACAACAATTCTCTCGAGCCCCAGCTCGAAAGAAGAGCCCTGGAGCTCGCCAAAGTACCTGGTCTCTGGGACAACAAACAACAAGCCGCGGTCATGGACAACAAGGCGCAATGGCAAGTAGCCAAGCAAAAGAAGCCGAAAAATGCCGTTCCGCAAGCACAAGCTTCTCAACAAGCACAAGCTAATCAAGCCGGCAACAACGCTGGTGACATTGCCCGCGAGCAAGCTATCCAAGCCATAGACTACTGCCAGCGCGTCATGAAGAACTTCACCACCGAAGGTGGCAATCGCTGGAACAGACTTCGCGATGGTTTCTTCGTTCCCATGGCTCTCCTTCTCATCCTTCCCGGCGCAGTGCTCACGCAAGTAAGAGCTATCATCGCTCAAGGCAATCCGCTGATGGCTGGACAAGCCAGCCCGCTGGAAGGCATCCAACGTGCAATCATCGGTGTTTTTCTCGTACCGAGCACTTACCTGGTCGTCAATTACTCCATCGATCTCGGCAACAGCCTCCAGTACACAATCGCCTCCGAGTACAAGCGCCTGCAAGGCACCGATATGTATCAAGACGCGATGTGCGCTGAAATCCGCGCTTTTGGTGTCCGCTACCTGGCCGAAAATGAAGGCAGCCTTACCAATCTTCCGCAGGCAGATACAGCCCCGAGAGGCAATGAGCCTTTTGCCAAAGCTGAAGGCATGATCTGGGGCAAACTGGTCGATCCTTGCGTCGGACTCAATGAAGTTCCTGCCAATCGCGATGACAATTGCATGAGCCAGGGCTCCATCGGAATGCGCCTGGCAATGAACCTTTCCAACGCCGGTATCAATACCGCCTGGTCTATTTTGACCGCATTCCAGATGGCATTCATGTACTACCTCTTCTTCGTAGGACCGATCATGGCTGCGCTCTGGACATGGCCGATGAAGATCTTCAGAGACGCATTTCCGGCATGGGTCGAAGGCGTAGTCACACTCTCATTCTGGTCTTTCTTCTGGAACGTAGTCATTCTCATCATCGCCCTTACTAAGAGTGAAGCATCCTCCGGTCTCTACATCGTCAGCGCCTGCAACTTCCTCGCCACTGCAGCAGTCAAATACGCCTTCGATTTCGCAGGCTTGATGCGTGGTGCAGCTGCCGAAGCTGAAAGAATGGGCGCCAAAGCTGCTCAGCAAGCAACCAAAGGCGGCGGCAAAGGCGGCAAGGGTGGCAAGAGCGGCAAATCCGGCAAGAGCAAAGGCAACAACCAAGCAGCACCGGCCGAAACACCGACACAACCGGCAGTTGCTCCAGACCGGATGCCGACTCAAGTTGCAGCCAGAACACAACTGCTTCCCAAGCCGCGCACCCAGGTCGCCGATCTCGACGAGCGCAAACCAAACCTTGCTCCTGCTTTCCTGACAGTGCCCAGCAAACCGATCCGCACTGCCGCAGTAGACCCCGCACTGGTGCCGCTGCCTCCACAAGAGGTCGCTTCTACTGGACGCTTGCTCGGACTGGAGGGTATCGACCCAAAATTAGTTTCCGAATATCGTCAGCCGCACATACGCGCTTTCAACCCGAATACTCGCGAATGGATGGCTCCATCTTCGGAAGGAACAAATTTGCCGCCTCTTTCAGGAAATCAAACTACAGTTACGTAGTTGCAACAAGTTTGAGTCAAACTGTGAGTAACAAAATGAACAGACAACGAATTCAGTTTTGAAAATTCTGCAGACAGATATTCGAGTTGTTCACGGAAAATTTACTCACCCCCAGTTACTATCAATTCAACCCCGTTGAAGTTCGAAGCCCCGAGGAACCATTGATGTTTAACGTGGACCCACCCAGAACCGTTAGGCAAGAAGAAGAGAGATTCTCGTTCATGCCGCCTCCCTTAGCATCTTCAGACAAGGGCAAAACTTTCGATGCCTGCATGTCGGCATCTGACATTCCTATGGCAGTTGAAGAAGAAACCTGCACATCGCTTTTGTCCAGAATGTCTGATGTGGTGAGCGTCGGTTACGATCACATCGAAGCTGTGGTGCCCAGAGCCAATTTGTTTGTTCCGCAAATGCCTGCCTACATGGAAATGGCACAGCAAGCAAGGCTGCAAGAGATCGAAACAGCTCAATCGGTCGACCCGGAGCTGGCGGCACAAACATTCGCACAAGAACTTGCTCAAGTCTATGCAGCCCACATGCCTAAAGTTTTCGCAGAGATGGAAGCTCAGCGCCAGACTTCGCCAAATTACATTGCACCGATCAACTCCTTTATCGCCAGCGAAGAGACTGAAGACAGCGATGAAGGCATTGTCACCGTCGTTGACTTCACAGGTCTTGCAGCACCGGTTTCAGCCAAGCAATCACAGGGCGCAAAGAGAACCCACTCTGGCTTGAATGCAATATTGAAGAGCCACGTGGTAGCTCCTATCAATCAAGAAGTATCGAGCAGCTGGTTCTCGTAATTTGAGAAATAAACATGTGATCGCACAGGGCGCGTTGATTTATAGCGCCCTTTTTGCTGCGACTAAAAGCCAGCTTACTGAGAGTTTTCAGAACTTTGAGAACTTGGCGAATTGAGAGCGATGCCCAGATTCTTCAACTTCTCGCGAATCAGAGGCAAGGCCTCTTTGACCGCCGCTTCTCCCGCTTCAGCACAAATTTTTGCATCGGACTTCTTGGTTGAAATCAAACTGACGTCGCCAGTGTCCGGGTGAATCGTCACATCAGCCAGTTCTGATTGTGGTTTGTCCATCTCCCACAAATCCCAGTTCAGCATGCGCTTGGTGACACTGCCGATTTTGCGGAACTTCTCTTTGGGCTGAGGATGAAAGCGCTGGTCTATATTTACTGCTATTACAAAGTCAGCACCCATCTGCCTTACTTGTTTTACAGGCAGATTGCAGAGTGCGCCGCCGTCGACGAATAGCTTGTCGCCAATTTCTACAGGTTTTCTCAGACCGGGTACAGCCGAGCTCGCCTGCATTGCAAAACCAAGATTGCCCTTGCGAATCAGATACGGCTTTCCATCAAGAAGATTGAGAGATACAGCCGCAAAGGGAATCTTCAAATTTTCAATATTCATATCGTGGCAGGAAAGTCCGCTGACCAGATACTTACGGAACTTATTGCCTCGATAGAGCCCGTCATATTCTTTCGAATTTAGCAATCTCGGCACGAGCAGAACCGGCGCCACAGCGACTCTGACAGCCAGTGACACAGTCATGAAATTGCGCATCAACTTGCCGTTTTCAAACTCATCTTCTAAGTCATCGAGCGATACGCCTGCAGCATACAAGCCACCGACGACCGAGCCTATGCTGGTACCGGCAATATAATCGAATTTGATCCCTTCTTTATCGAGAGCACGCAGAACAGGCACATGAGCTGCACCACGAGCGCCTCCGCCGCCAAGTGCCAGACCGATTTTAGGACGTGCCGGCAAGGTCTTCTTCTTCCAGATCTCAACGTCGTGCGGCTCAGCAGCGGTTGTCTCAATGATACCTACTGCATCCGGCACTGTTGACACCGGTACAGACTCAGGGGTAACGACTTTCAAGTCGAGTTGAGAACCAGGCTTTACCTCGGGCTCTTGCGCGTCATCTTTCTTGGCCGCATCTTTGCTTTCAGTCGTGACGGTTACCTCGCTGAGCTGATTGCCCGGCGGGTTTGGATTAGCATTAACGGCTTCATCAGCCCATGCTTGTGGACAGAGTGCTCCAACCATCGTGAGAGCAGGTAACAGCGAACTAAGCGAATTTCTTCTAGCTAACATAATGCCTCTGGTCTCCGGCGCGCTCGGTCTTGCGCCTTAAGTCAGCCGACAGGATAGCCGATTGGCGAAACCAGCACCTTAGCCACAGCTATTCTTTCGTATTACTTTCAGAGCTCCTGCTCAACGGTTGACCGTGCGGCTTATTAAGCACCTTCAGAGCCTCGAGGTAATCGAGCGGATAAACAAACTTATGGGCAGAAGTCCTGAGCCCCGCAATCTGAGCGATCTCGTCTACATACGTAACGCAGTCGCGCAGACCCGTATGAAAAGTGGGATCCTGGACGAATTTCTGTCGAACAGCTCTGGCCTTCTCATAACGACTACGGTCGAGGCGAACGGCAAGGAAGTCAAAATTTCTCATATTGCCGAAAAGCGCATCGTCTGCCATAAAACCATTGATGTCAGTGAAGAGCGACGGAATCAAATCCTTCACATGCCCAGGGACGAATCCGTCGGAAGCTGCATACTCGAGTCTCTCAGGCTTGCAGCGGTCCCAAATTATGTAGCAGTGCCCGGGATAGCCATGCGGGTTGTTTGCCAATCCTGCACAAATCATGAAACAACGGTCATTAAGAGGGTTTTCGACACTTTTATCACTGCGCAGATCAATCAGGGCAGGCTGTGTACGGGGCAAACGATAGAGCAATCCCCAGAAAATCAGATAGGCGCTGAGAGCCAGAAAAACGGTCAAACAAATAAAACCGGCGTATCTGGCGAATTTTCGGCTGGACAAATGCATGCCAGACTCCCATGTGCAGATTCCATCGGCAGCGATTAACTTTCACTTTAATGAAGCAGATCGCTTAAGAGAAGCGGCGCGCAACAGTTTTTCAATTGATGTCCGGGCGAGGATGAAATCGGCGATTTTCTGCTGTTTACACTCGGTGAGGTCAAGACCTTCAATCGACTAAAATTTTCCCGTCCTTGGCGCACTGATAGACATTTGGAGGCAGCGTGAAAAACATAGGCATCATTACATCGGGCGGCGACTGCGGCGGTCTCAACGGCGTTATCAAGGGAGCGGCACTGACAGCGCTTTCCAAGGGCATCACGGCATACATTATTCCGAACGGCTACGCCGGACTTTACAATCTTGTCGATTTCAAGTCGCTTTGCAAGTTGACCGCCGACCGGGTCGAGCAAATAGACGTTATCGTCGCTGGCAGCGAAGCTGGTAACTCACGTGTCAAAGTCTCGAAAATAAAAGATGACAAAAAGTACGACCGCATCAAAGAAGGACTGAAGAAATTTCAGCTCGATGCACTGGTAATCGCAGGCGGTGACGACACCGGATCAGTCGTGGCAGACCTGGCTTCTCAAGGCATTCCTTGCGTACACGCGCCGAAAACCATGGACCTCGACTTGATGCCTTACAGCGTGGGCGGAGACTCGACCATCAACCGAATCGCCGAAGCAGTGCGCGATTTGAAGACAACTGGTCGCACTCACAACCGCATAATCGTCATGGAAGTCTTCGGTCGCTATGCCGGGCACACAGCCTTCAGAGGCGGTGTAGCAGCGGATTGCGATGCTGTATTGATCCCGGAAATCCCGGTTGATTTCGACATCCTCTACAAGCAATTGAAAGCCAAGTTCATCAAGCGCATTGAAGAAAGCGACGTCAATGCAGGCACCTGCGTCGTGGTCGTGGCAGAAGGATTGAAAGACGCATCCGGCAACGAACTTGTGGATATGAGCTCTGAGCCAGATTCTTTCGGTCACCGCAAACTGATCGGTGCAGGCAAATACGTTGTGAAGCAAATCGAAGACCGCATCAAGGCGGATCCCGAAATCAAAGAATTCATGAAACGCACCGGGCAATTTGTTGAAGGTGTCTACGAGATTCCGGAAGTGCGCGAAATCCGGCCGAGCCACATGGTCCGCTGCGGAGCATCATCTGCACTCGACTCTAATTTCGGTCTGGAAGTCGGCTCTGCTGCCGTCGAACTTGTCTCGCAAGGTATTAACGGTGTCACCGTTGTTTCCTACCGAGCCGGCAATCTGGAATACATGGACGTCAAAGAAGCGATTGTGCAGCGCCTTGTAGATCCGGCAGATGTCGCGCTTTTCGAAACATTGGGAATATCCTTCGGTCGCAATCCGGAGAAGCCGAAATTCGAAGCGAAGAAAGTAACCGGAAAACCAGTGCGGGTTTACTGATAGAGCCGAGTGCCTGGAGAGTAACTACCGGCGGTGGCATAAGTTGCTGAAATGCCCGAGAGAGAGGCTCGAAAGCCCCTCTCCCCCCTTGCACAAAATTTGTAGCCTGCAAGGCAATTCTTATTTACTTGTAGTAGTCCGGGATAATCCAATCGAGGCTCGTAAAGCGACGCGTGAATTTCGGTTTACGAGCACATCTTGCATGCTGTGGGGCAGTCCACCTCATGCGGTTCGATTGGTTTTGGTTTCGGGGGCAGGAGGATGGTAGAACCTGCTCGCCTTCAGTCGTTGTCGTCAACGATGTCGTATTGACGTCTCCGATGACACGATAGTAAGTGCGGGCACGTGAAATAAACGTGAATGATTCCAGCCAGAGAAAATCAACGCGGATTTGCGGGCGGCGGCTGCTTTTTAGGAATCGGACGTGACAGGCTGCTCGATAATATAGCCGGAGCCCTGAACGGTTTTAATCACGCAATCAGAACCGGCAGGGGTAATCTTGCGCCTCAAGTTTTTCATGATCGTTCGCACTGTATCTTCTGAACTTTCCGTCTCAGAAGGCCAAATAGCTTCCAGCAACGCCTTTGCTCCGTAGCAGCGATTGGGGTGGCGGAAGAGAAATTCGAGCAGAGCGAATTCTTTGGGCGAGAGCACGACCCTCTCGTTATTGACAATTGCGGTCCGCGTTTCGAGCTCGACCGACAAATAATCCACTTTCAACTTAGTGGGCAGCAAACCTTTGGGGCGACGCATCAGGGAGCGAATCCGCGCCGATAACTCGCGAACCTGGAAAGGCTTGACCAGATAATCATCGGCGCCGGCGTCCAGGCCCGTCTCGATGGCGTCTGCACCCGATTTGCCGGTCAGAAACAGCACCGGCATCTCGCCGCCCTGCCGCCTGTACTGTTTGCAGACATCGACACCTGAGATACCGGGCAGTTGCCAATCGAGAATCAAAAGGTCGTACTGATAACCGTTTACCAGCTGCAAGCCGTCCTCTCCGGTCTCGGCATGCTCGACCGTATGGTTCTCGAGAGTAAGCCAGTCGGCAATACTCTTTGCAAGTTCGGTATCATCTTCTACGATGAGTATCTTCGCCATGGAACTTCCAGCAACTGGACAAGCATTTCTTGCCGCTTGAAGTAATATCTTACACGAAGGCCTGAGAGCTAAATTCAAATATGGCGGAATCCGATCTAGCAACCCCAAACGTCAAATTCAAACGGCGGATATTTACCAAGGGGATAATGCTGGTCCTTGTGCCTCTGGTCTTCGAAACCGTCCTGCTGCTTCTGGTCGGATGGATGAGCCAGCAGGCAGAGTCAGCGCTCATAGACCAGCGCAACAGCCTCGAGCAGACTATTCACGCCAATCGCCTTATCGCAGCCGGGACGGTAGGGTACGGATTGTACTGCCGTTATTTAATTTCACGTGATGACAAGTCACGCGAAAAGGGCGAGCACTATGTCCAGATTGCTCTTGCTGAATTCAAAGTCTTGCTGGCTCTGGCCGGCAATGACGAAGAGCGAAAGAGGGCGGCGCGCGAAGTTTATGAATTGGCCGTGCCCGAGATGGAAAAACTCAAATGGCTGCGCCCCTGGATTCCAGGCGAATCTGCAGAAGAGCCGTTTCGGCAGCTGCGTAGCGCCAGGAGCCTGGTCTTTTCGGCGTATGAAAATTACAAACGCTTCTATTCAATCTCGCAAAGCGAGCAGGACAGGCTGACAAAGTCGATCGAGAAAGAAAAGAATTACCGAGAAACCACGAAGAGATTAGTCTACTGGGGCATGGGCCTTAATTTCGTCTTCGCCATAGCGCTGCTTTTCTATTTCAACAAAGAAATCACCGATCGAATGACGATTCTTATCGAAAATGCGGTCAAGTTGCCGAAAAGAGTACCGCTGGAAAAGGAGATTCTCGGCGATGACGAATTTGCCTATCTCGACAATATCCTGCATAAGGCATCCGCTCAGCTCAATAAAGCAGCCCAATTCAGAAAGCATTTGATGGAGATGGTGGCGCATGATATGCGCTCGCCGCTCTCTGCCGTGAGCCTATCTCTTGCAGTTTTCGACAAGGCGGATGGGGATAAGATAAGCCCTGAAGCCAAGCCGCTTCTGACTCAAGGCATTGAGAATGTCGAACGCCTGATTGCGCTGGTCAACGACCTGCTCACACTGGAAAAACTGGCAGCCAACGTCACCGAGGTTACTGCGGTCGGTGTTGAGTCCTTCGAAAAGGACAATCACGCAGGCATACATGAATTGACACAGCTGATGCGCCTGGAGCTGAGCGGGCAGACAGCAGAGCAAGTCGAGCAGGAAAAGAGATTCAAGCCCGGCATATTCAAGAAAGCGATGATGCTCGTGATTGTGCCGCTAACGCTGGCCACTATGCTTTTGACCGGCATCGGACAAGTGATTAACGAGCAAGAGACAGCACTTATAAATGAGCACAAACAGACGGAGATTGCCACGTACATCAACCGCATGATGAGTATGGGCGTCGTTTCCTATGGCTTTATGGGCAATTACTTGCTCTATGGAAAATCCACAGATCACCAGCAAGGCCTCTTCTACAGAAACATGGCCGAAAGGCAGTACGACAACCTATACCAGCTCGTCAAGAATGATGAAGAGATGCGCAAGTTGCTCGACAAGCTGAAAAACCTCGGCGACGTGGAATACAAACGCTTCATCGAAATGCGTCCATACATGACGCAAGAGAATCTCCAGGACGAAATGGAGCTCTACAACAGTGTTATGCCGTTCTGGAAATTTGCCATCCACAGGCAAGAAGAGTTCTTGAAACTCTCCGAGGCGGAGCAGACTCGACTGAAATCAGCGCGCCAGGCTCAGGCGCAGCAGCATGAGAGAGTGGAAGGAATTATCAAAGGCGGGCTGATTGGCAGCCTCTTTCTATCCTTCATTCTCGTCTTTCTTTTCGGTCGAGATATATCAAAACGCATGCAACTGCTCACTTACAATTCAACCCGCCTGCCCTTGCGTGAGCCGCTCAAGCCGCAGGCTGCAGGCACAGACGAAATTGCCTATCTGGACTTCGTTTTGCATGATGTCGCCGATCAGCTCGACAAAGTCTGGAAACAGCGCACGACTATCATGAAGATGGTGGCACGCGATTTGCGCGAGCCTCTTATTCTTGTGCAAGGGACCTTAAGAGCTCTGCAAATGCAAGTGGCGCAAGAGACATCAGATCTGGGAGGGCGCCAGCTCAACTCTGCACGAGCCAATGTAGATCGAATGCTCGGTCTGGTCGATGATCTGCTCACTATTGAGAATCTCGAGTCCGGGCGCATCGAGCTGCAACTCTCTGAATTCGACATTACTGAAATCATCGACCAGGCACTCACATCTGTTCAATCGCTGGCTATGCAGCGCAAAGTCACACTGCTCAATAAAGTAAAGCCGATCGTCGTGAAAGCGGATCGCCAGAGGCTTGTTCAGGTGCTGGTGAATTATCTGGGCAACGCAATCAGCCACTCTCCTGCTGATACCACGATCAGTGTCACGCATCAAATCACCACGTACCAAACTGAAATTTATGTCAATGACAGCGGTCCAGGACTTTCAGACGAAAACAAAATCAAGGTTTTCGATCGCTTTTTCCAAACTGCCGATTCAAAAACAAGAGGCAAGGGTTACGGACTGGGGCTGGCCATCTGCAAGATGATTGTGACGGCTCACGGCGGCCAGGTTGGCGTTGTCGATGCTGAAAGCGGCGGCTGTGCTTTCTGGTTCAGTATTCCTAAAGAGCCGCACGAAGCAGATTTCTAAATTCGCCAAAGCGGTCGAACGAATCAAACTACAGACAGGCAGCCCCCCGACCAATTCAGGCAATAACAGCCCTGCTGGCAGTTTCACCCTCAAAGAGAGCGAAATACTGAACATCTTATAGAGGAATTAAAGCGTTCTTAAGTTGAGCCAGTCGGCAATTCGCCCCAAAACCCTTGCCAGTCTATGGATACGCAATCTTTGCAGCCCGGCTGTCAAGAACTTGCCGCAACCAGATTCAACATGACACCATATGGACTTCCAATAGGCGACTAATTCAGTCAACTTTCTTGTTTCTAAGAAGCCCCCGGCGACCCTTTGCCTGCTATATGAAACTCTCACGAAGAGGCGAATACGCAACTAAAGCGCTGCTCTATCTCGGCGCTTGCGACCAGGAGCAGGGTGTTTCCGCGTCCGAAATCGCCAAGCGCGCACAAATCCCCGAGCCATTCCTCAACCAGATCATGCTCACACTCAAGAACGGCGGTGTTCTGCGCAGCCGTCGCGGCTCACGGGGTGGATATGTGCTCAATCGCCCAGCCGAGCAAATCACTATCGGCGAAGTGGCCCGCCTGATGGATGGTCCTTTGGCGCCAATACCTTGTGCCTCAGTCACCGCATATGAACCGTGCCCCAGCTGTCCTGAGCCGGAAGCATGCCGGTTGCGGCTTCTCATGCGCGAAGTTCGTGATGCTGTAGCAAATATTCTCGACAACACATCCCTGGCAGATCTGATACGCAAAACGTCCCCTTCATGCACGTCGAATTAAAGGAAACCCAGTAAAGCTCCTATGGATAACTCTCTTCCGTTTTTCATTCTGGCTGGATTCATCGCTCAAATGATCGATGGCACTTTGGGCATGGCCTATGGCGTCAGTTGCTCGACCCTGATGCTGTCGATTGGGGTTGCGCCCGTGGTTGCATCAGCCAGCGTTCATACTGCCGAGCTTTTCACCACCGCAGTTTCTGCCTTTTGCCATGTCAAAGCAGGCAATGTGGACAAAGAGTTTCTCAAGCGCCTGGTTATACCTGGTGTCATAGGCGGTATCATCGGCGCTTATATCCTGTGCAATATCAATGGGGAAGTAATCAAGCCTTTCATATCGCTGTACCTCCTGGGAATGGGCATTCTCATCCTGGTAAAAGCAGCTCGCAAACACCAGCCGGAACCTAAGAGAAACCACATAGGCCGGCTTGGTTTCCTTGGCGGCTTTGTAGACGCTATAGGCGGCGGTGGCTGGGGTCCGGTCGTCACATCGACGCTCGTCGCCAAAGGAAACAGCCCGCGTTTCGTTATAGGGTCGGTCAATGTAGCTGAGTTTTTCGTAGCAGCTGCAACTTCGGCTGTCTTTCTGGTCTCTCTGGGCTCCATCTACTTGAACGCCGTCATTGGCTTGGTGATTGGCGGAATGATTGCAGCGCCGATTGCCGCAAAAGCTTGCAAGACTGTTCAGCCAAAGCCGCTAATGGTCGCCGTAGGCGTCCTTATTGTTTGCCTGAGCGTAAGAACAATCTATCAAACTGCCGGCAACACCCTCATCGCCACACAAAATGCGGCTATTGCTGGACTGAACGCTTTACCGCATTAAGGCACCACACGATTGTGAAATTGGTGTGTGTCGGCAAACACTTTCGCTTTATGCTGCTTGGCGCAGCCAGCTTTCATAATTGCTGATATGTTGAATTTTGAAAGAGAGACTCTCGCTATAGGTAGCGCGTGCAATGAAATTCAACCGCAAGTTCTTCAACCTGCTCTTCTTTGCCTCACTGACCGGGTGTTCCACTTCAGCAGCTGCTGCAATGGGTTATTGGGTCTGCCTGATGTTCTACAATTCACCGTACAACTTCTATTCTTATTCCATACCAGAATCACTGTACTGGGCTACAGGTGCCATTCTTCCGGTGCTATCTTTTCTGCAAAGCTTGTGCTTGTTCAAGATATATCTCTTTGTGCAGAACATGAAGAACAAGAAAATACGAGCAAAAATACTGCCATTCACAGCCATCTTCGTGACAATCTGGTCAGCTTTATCACCATGGGCACTGGCTTATGGTGCTGTCTTCAAATACGGTCATGTCGGTCCGCCTACAATCGCAGAAATTTATCCCAGAGTGTGGAACTCCTTCATTTTGGGCGCGCCAACGCTGCTAAACGTACTTGTAGTTGCGCTCTGCATCGGGGTGTATGGCACATTCGTCTGGTTTGCAGGAGACAATTTATTTGGCGAATATTTCCAGCGCAGAAAAGCTATTCACCAGTAGCGTTGGCAAATTGCCGCTCGGCGACTTTGCCTGGACGCTGTACCACCTTTATGACGTTGTCCTTTTCGGGCGTGTAAATATAGACCGGCGAATCAGTGGGCGCACAACCATCATTGTTGAGCAGTTCAGAAACCGCCCGGTGCGGCATTATATGCTTGAGCTTAAGGGCCGAGACGTCATAGACGACGACAGGTTGATCGCATTGATACATTGACGCAGAGCGCGTATTGCCGACTCTCTCGCTGCCGTCTCGTGGATTGAAGAACCAGCGTAAAACGCCGGACAGATTTATTTGCGGGTCATTC
Source organism: uncultured Candidatus Obscuribacterales bacterium (assembly GCA_964493595.1). Lineage (GTDB taxonomy): Bacteria > Cyanobacteriota > Vampirovibrionia > Obscuribacterales > Obscuribacteraceae > QKMZ01. Next base: position 58,171 of record CAZBOX010000005.1, read on the forward strand.
TTTGCGACGTAGAGACTGACGTGCTTGGTGGTGCGCATCACATGTTTCACTTGCGTCTTGAAAGCAAAGGCGTCCATATCGGCACGCGACAGAATAATATTGTCGAACTTGCGCAGATCGCTATGTTCACAGGTCTCTAAGCAATACTCTACGATCATCATATTGCCGACACTGTTGCCGGCAAGAGTGATTTTCTCGTCGGGAAATTCTTTCAAAAGACGGCGTACCAAACCGTTGAATCGCTCCTGGGAGCGCGGATAGGTCATTGTGGATCCGCCATAATTGCCTTTTACAGACCCCCAGGCGTAGTTGATAACAGGAATTCTGGTTGCTTCTTCGAGTGCGGCGGCTTGGTTCATAGAGCCCTGAAAGCCAATGCAGCAGCCGTGCACAAAAATGATAAACTCCTTGCGATTATTCATCTCCATTGCTTTTCGCAAGGAAGCGACAAGACTCTGAAAGTCTTTATCCTTGTCGAATACTTGATTGGAGAAATCGCCAGACTGCTGAGAGTCCGAGGTTTCAACGGCCGGAGTTTTTTCTGCACTATCCTGCGTGCTGTTTGCCTCTTTTGACTCTGCATCCGAAGATGACTCCGAGCCCTGAGTTGATTTTGTCTCTTTTTCTGCTCGCAAACTCCAGCCCCAGCTAGGAAGATCGACCATCTCCTCGGCTTCCTTAGGGGTTACTTTGACCTTTACTTGCTGACACCCGTAATAAAGTGCATCGACAGGCTCGATCATTTGGACGCCGAAGTCCTGGTAGCCATTTCGAATTACTGTTTTTTCTCTATCAGTGACAAAAAGAATGGGCATAGACAGGATTTTGCGTGCAGAATCGCTTGATGCAGCCCAGACAGGAGAGCATAAAGAGGCGGATAAAATTATTAGCGATACAACCAGCCTGATCACGCAGGTTCTCCATCGCATCAGCCCGCAATGCCGATGCAGAATCTGATTGTAGCCTATTCGGAACGGGCATGAGGCGCTGATGACAGCGAAGTTTACTTCTTGATCTTCTGCGCAGAGGCGACCCTGACCATAGAGAGTTTCACATCAGACCATTTAATCTTTTAAAATCGGGCGATCTAAAGCTTTCTAAAAAGCAGACTGGGAATAAATAGGCTTATAGCGCTGGGGGTTAATCAGATGAACACGAAGAGGTTTCGGATCCATTTCCCAAAAGCCTCGGTGTTGGCATATTTTGCGGTCTTCATCTACGGCTGCATGCCCCCTTCGGCAGCCGGAGCCGACCAGTACTTCGACTACGGACTGAAGATGTTCCAGGCGCGCAATTACAAAGTCGCGGCCCAATATTTCGATGTGCGCCTGAAATCCAATCCCAATGATTCATACGCTCAGTATTATCGGGGACTCTGCTATCACGTCGGCGGCAATTTAGATGATGCAAAAAACCTCTACCAGAGTGTCATAGCCAATGGCAGCGACGCCAACATCAAAGCACTTGCACAAAAGCAGCTCTCCATTATCGAGCGTGTGCAAGGGGCAGCGGCGGCGTTTTCACCTTCTGTGAAAGGCAGCAGTACGACAGCGAATATCCCGTCGGGTAACTCACGCCCGGGTGACGACGATGACGATAACAGAGTGCTGCCTACAGTTGTCCCGCCGAATGCCAAAGCCTATTTCACAATCACCCCGGGGCATAATGACATGAATGTAGATGGTGCCGTAAATAAGCGGAGGATGACCTTCTGCTTCGACACAGGTGCCTCGGTCACCATGCTCGGCAAAAACCACTTGCGTGAATTAGGCATTCACCCGCCGACAACTCCCGCGACCAGCAAGGTAGGTGGGATAGGCGGCACTGTCGAGTCCTGGACTATGAAACTGGATGTAACTATAGGCGGTATCACAAAGAAAATCCCAGTCACGGTAACTGAAGAATGGGATCACGCACCCTTGCTCGGGCAGGACTTCTTTAGCGATATCGATTACGAGATTGACAATATTGGACACTGTATACACTTCAGCAAATCAAGCGCAATCGCGAAGGACGACACCTACAGCATTCCATTTCAACGCATAGGCAAGCACCTTTATGTGCAATTGGAAGGCGAAAAAGGAAAGAAAACCCAGATGATTGTTGATACCGGGGCAGAGGGCATTCTATTCAGCCCATCCAATGTTCGTGAACTGGGACTCGATACTACCGGTGGCGAGACTGAGTATCACAAAGGAGTTGGTGGCTCGGGCACAACCGAAGCGGTAGGCTTTGTGGTTGATATGCTGCGACTCGGTCCGATTGTTGTGCGCAACGTGAAATGCAGCGCCGATGTCGGAGGCAAAGGCATGATCGGAAAGGAAGGAGCGGCCGGCTTGCTCGGACAGGCATTCTTCAGCGGATGGCGCTTCACGATTGATAATCGCAATCAGCGCTTGCGCTTTTTCCACTAGTGAAACACGCCTGCTTTCTCTGTCCCCCTCTGGTGAGGGATGTTGGAACACCTGACGAAGATCATCATGGAAAAGTCAGGACACCAGGGAGACATAGTGCCATGCTTCTCGAAAAACGCCTTTTGAAATTGCTCGTTGCTCGAGACCTTCTTGAAAGAGGTGAAGATGAGCAAGCGATGCAAATTTTTAGAAGCGCATTGATAGACTGTCCTCAAAGCGACAAATGGCTTGTGGATTCATTCGTAAGTCAGCTGGAAACATTCTCAGAACTGAAGGATATTTCCTAGACTCAATAGAAGCGGCTTACGTGCCGCCCTGCGACAATAGCACCATCCTTATCTTCGCAAGGCAAAACATCGACCAGGATGTCTGAATGTGAGTACTGTGCACGCAGACTTTCGGCAAATCTCTCAGCACGCTCGCGGTCTTTCTCGCTGCGAATAGCCACAATTACGGGCAAGTTCTGATCGAGCAAATCGCGAACGGTCGGAAAGTAGCGTTCTTCGACAACGCCGTTGCGATGCATCACCGTATAGCGACCATAGCTGGCGAACATGTAAGAACCCGATTCGTTGGCAGCGACCATCTGCACCGGCTTATCACCCAGACTCTTTCCTTCTGCATTCTTGAACATTTCTGAGCGAGGGCAGCGACGCCATTCGACACCGTCTTTGTCGGTGTACATATAGGGCGTGGGACTGGTTCCACCATAAGCAAAGCGCAAATGTGTCCCGTCTGCCAGAGTCAAACTCGTGATGCGTCCTCTATTGTCTTTTTCGTAGCTGAAATTGTCGTACTCTTCAGGTGCTTGATGCTCGGTTGTATAAGATCCGTCCGGCAAATAGCGAACTTCGATAACACCATTGCCTAAATGATTGGCACGAATCGTGCAGAGAATATTGCCGGCGGCGTCTTCGATGACCGTCCTGCTATCAAGAAAATTGGGACCGGAATATATTGTCTCAACCGCACCGTCAGGCAAGGTTCTTTCCACATACCGATATTCACGGTTGTGAGGATAAACTGCGGCTTTGAATCTGTCCGTCGTCAAATAGACGTCATAGTCATACTTTGTATTGGGCGTAGTCAGCCCAAACCACTCTTCCGGCAAATCGAGGTAGACATCGCAGTCTATGTCGACTTCAATTGGAGCAGTTTCTCTGGGCGCCTCTTGCTTCAAAAGTTTCTTGCGAGCTTCGGTTCTGGCAGTGCGATTCATTTTCACTGCGTCAGGCGGAAATCCGATGGTTTGACCCATAGTGGTATTCCTTTTAAGAGCTTGCCGGCCGTAATCGGGCGGACAAATTTTTGGGAGGGCGGGTAACGGGATTTCTGCATTTTGCCGCTCAATTGTTTCAATGAAGTGTCAATGGATATGTGGCAATCGAAGCATCCTTGACGCTCAAAATTACCCCCTCTGAAGGGGTTTGCTTTATTCGGCGGCATTCTGCCCGCTCTACTGCTCGGTTGTCTTTTTCTTCTGCCCGTAAAGGCGGCCCGTCACTGCCAGGTTCTGCCGCTTGTAGCTATAACCTTCGCCTTTCTCTCTATCACCATAGGTGAGAACAGCGGCACAATCGGTTGCAGAATCGCTGGGGCGACCCGAGGCTAGCTGATTCTTCGCTTTGTCAAAACGAAGTTTGGCGCTCACCTCGCGGCTGGTCTCGTTAGTATCAGCCGAGCGTCCATTGCCTGGCAAAGGCGCAAAGCGTGGTTTTACATAATGCCTGGTAAGTTGCTTAGAGCGCTCCGCTGCACGAACCCCCTTGCCGGTTCGGCGCGCCCCTTTTCCTTGCGTGTATTGAGTCAGCGGCGTCCAATAGTAATTGCTCAGATTGGGTGTCTTCTTGATTAGACCGTGCTCCCAGCCTCTTACCTTATGTGCCGTTCGCTTGCCCTCAAAAATAGCTGCAGGCTCAGCTTGCTGAGCATTGGCAGGGCAGCCGGTCAGGGCAAGTAACATAAGGGTTAGGGCAAGTACATAACCTACAAGAAACCTGGGGGATAAGGTCAGTTTTTGATAGATCGGCATGGATTAGAACCTGAGGTCACCTGTGTGCGGATGATAGCAACGACAGCGTGAATTTTTCCGGAATATCCAGATAAGAGAAACATGTTCTTACAGTGAAACATGCTCTTTCTGTGCCGCACTGTCTACAGGCTTGCGCCGGCGCAGTTTCTGGCGCAACATGCCCAGATATTCGTAAACAACAGGGACGAGATAGAGGCTGAGAATGGAGCTGACGACCATGCCTCCGCACACAGCTGTTCCCAGCGAGTGGCGGCTAGCCGCACCGGCACCGTGCGCGAAGACCAGCGGCATAATCCCCATGATAAAGGCCAGGGACGTCATCAGGATCGGTCTCAGACGAATAGTCGCCGCGCGGACAACCGCTTCTTTAGTGCTCAACCCCTGCTCGCTCAGTTGATTGGCGTATTCGACGATAAGAATCGCGTTCTTACTTGCCAGTCCAATCAGCATCACCAACCCGATCTGGCAAAAAACATCGTTTTCCAGACCACGCGCGGATTGGGCTGCCAGAGCACCGAGCATAGCAAGAGGAACGGAAAGAAGAATGATAAAGGGATCGACGAAGCTTTCATATTGAGCAGCCAGTACCAGAAAAACGAATATAAAACCCAGCCCGAAGAGCAGCAAGGATTTGCTTCCTGATTCGGTCTGCTCGAGTGCGATACCAGACCATTCATAACCCATTCCGGGGGGCAGATTTTCCCTGGCCAGCTGCTCCATTTTTTCCATAGCTTGTCCGGAGCTGATACCAGGGGCGGCACTACCGTTTATCTCGGTAGAGCGGAATAAATTATAGTGAGTGATTGTTTGCGGCGTTGTCGTGCGCGTAACAGTGACCAGATTGGAAAGGCTGATCATCTGCCCGGACTTCGACCGGACATAAAAGCGCTCTATATCCTTTGGATTGGAGCGAAATTTCTGATCCGCCTGCACATAAACACGATAGATGCGCGAGCCCATATCAAAGTCATTGACATATTCGGAGCCGAGAAAGACTTGCAGGGTGCGGAAAACATCATTCATATCCACTCCCACACTCTTGGCTTTATCGCGAAAGACTGTGACGACGAGTTGCGGAGAATTGGCTTTGAAGCTGGAGTAAACTCCGCGCAGCTCAGGGCACTGATTGCCCTTTTGACACATCATCTTGGTGGCATCGGCAATCATCTGAGTATCGCCGCCGAGCATGTCCTGCAATTCGAACTGAAAACCGCCGAAATTGCCCAATCCCTCGATTACAGGCGGATTGAAAGGAATGACTGTGGCGTCTGTTATGGACGACAACGGTCCTCGGATACGCTCGATAATCTCATCGAGTGATTGTCCATGCCCTCGTTGCTTCCATGGCTTCAGACTGGCAAAGAGAAGTCCGTTATTGGGCGAATTGCCTGAAAAACTGAATCCGGCGATGCCGAAATTTGACTCGATGGCCGGCTCTTTGCTCAAGACGTCATCGACACGCTGGAGCACCTTGGCTGTATAGCCCAGGGAAACACCTTCCGGAGACTCGACAATAACTATGAAATAGCCCTGGTCTTCGTTAGGCACAAAGCCTTTGGGAACCGTGGAGAAGAGCCAGTAAGTGACACCGATGCATACAAAGAAAGCGAGAATAATCAGAGGCTTGACTCTTAGAGCAAAACGCAGAGTCCATTCATAACTGTTTTTCAACCAGTCAAGAAATAGATTGACAGGTTTAAAAAGTACGTTCTTCTTTTCGGAGTGACCCTTGAGCCATTGCGCCGAGAGGGCAGGAGTAAGAGTAAGAGCCACCCATGTAGATATGCCGACCGAGCAGGCAATGGTGAGCGCGAACTGGCGATAGAGAAGACCTGTCGTCCCGGGGAAAAACGCCACAGGAATAAAAACGGCGCCCAAGACAAGCGAAATTGCGATGACTGCGCTGGTAATCTCCTTCATCGACTCGTGAGCAGCTTCCACGCCGCCCAGAGCGCGTTCTTTTATCAAGCGGCTGATGTTTTCTATAACGACGATGGCGTCGTCAACAACCAGCCCTGTGGCAAGGGTAATGCCGAAAAGCGTAAGAGTGTTTATGGAAAAACCCAGCGCCTGCATGAAAGCGAAAGTACCGACCAGAGACACTGGAATGGTGATGGATGGAATAAAAGTGCTGCGCCAATCTTGCAGAAAGAGAAAAGTGACAAGGACGACCAATCCGATCGCCTGACCCAGAGTGATCAGAACTTCTTTTATCGATTCACGAACCGCCAGCGTAGTGTCAAAAGCATAATCGTATTCCAGTCCTGGCGGAAAGCGCTTGGAGAGGCGCTGCATCTCTTCGCGAACGCCCTTAGAGACTTCCAGGGCGTTGGCAGTCGGGGTCTGGAAGATACCGATTCCAACGGCCTCTCTGCCTCGATAACGAACGATGGACTGGTAATTTTCGGCACCCAGCTCTGCGCGCCCGACATCCTTCAGGCGGATCATTTGACCATCCGGAGTGGCACGGATAATCATGTTCTCGAACTCTTTAGCCGTCTTCAATCGACCGACGGCCCGCACACTAATCTGGTAGAGCTGACCATCGGGAGCAGGCGGTTGTCCTATCTGTCCGGCCGCCACCTGTACATTCTGCTCGGCGACGGCATTTACAACATCTACGGCTGTGAGGTTTCGATTGGCAAGCTTCTGTGGGTCCAGCCAGACGCGCATCGAGTATTTGCGCTCGCCGAAAATTTGCGCATCGCCCACACCTTTGACGCGCTTGAGTGCATCCTTAACATAGACATCGCAGTAATTACTGATGAACTGGCTGTCGTAGCGATTGTCACGGCATCCGATACCGATGGCCAGCACAAATTGGCTGGAGACTTTATTCACCGAAACGCCTGTTCGTTTCACGTCCTCGGGAAGTCGCCCTTCTACTGCAGCCACGCGAGTCTGCACATCGACCGCCGCCAGATCGGGGTCACGGCCGAGATTGAAGGTAATATCGACTGTTCCAGTGCCGTCATTGCCGCTGGTCGAATTGATATAGCGAATGTTTTGCGCGCCGTTTATCTGCTTTTCCAAAACCGTGGTCACAGCAGACTCGACCACTTCAGCATTGGCGCCCGTGTAATTGCATGTGACATTGACTCGCGGCGGAGCGATTTGCGGGTATTGGGCAATCGGCAAGCTGGGAATGCAAACAGCCCCGGCTATAACGAGCACGAGCGAGCAGACAGTGGCGAAAATCGGCCGCTTGATGAAGAAGTCTGCAAACATCAGGTTACTCTTTCGGCTGTATAGCCATTCCGTCGGTCAAGTTTTGAATGCCGGAAACGACTATTTTCTGCCCCGGTTGCAGACCAGCGTGCACTCTGTAGGCGTTGCCTTCAATATCGCCCAGTTTGACGAGCTTCTGCTTAGCCACCCAGTTCTTTCCTTGCGGCTCGGCCACGAAGACAAAGTCCTGGCCGGTCAGATGGATAACGGCAGGCGTCGGAACCAACACGCCGGGCTCTGTCTTCCAGAGAACACGAGCTGTAATCATTTGCCCTGCTCTCAGCTTTTCGTCAGAATTGTCGAAGATTGCCTTGACCAGGACAGTCTGGCTCTGATTCTCGACATTGGGAGATATGAAAAACACTCGTGCACGCCCTAGAATGCTGTCCGAAGCGTCGGTCAGCTCGACAGTCATGCCATTGCGCAACCGACTTGAATATTCAGTTGGAATTGAAACATAGACTTCCAACGGCCTATTTTGCGTGACAGAGGTAAGCACCGTATCCGATGTCACATAATCGCCCAATTTCACAGGAACATCGCCGACCGTACCGGCGAAAGGAGCTCTTATCGAATGGTAGCGCAGTTGCACGCCTTGCTCTTTGACAAAGGCGCGGTGCTGTTTCTCTTCCATTTGTTCTTTATCGAGCACAGACTTCTGCGCGCTGATTCTGGCTTCTATAGACTCGACTTGAGCGCGCGCCACCCTCAGCTGATTGGCGCGATTGTCCTCTTCTTGCGCCGAAACGGCGCCTTGCGAATGCAGGTCCTTGGCGCGTGCAAATTCCTGTTCCGCCAGCTTAAGCTCTGACAGACGGGAAGTCCGGTCGGCCTCGAGTGAGTGCAATGTCTCGCGAGCAGTTTGAACATCAGCCTGGTCGGAAGACACTTGTGCAACGAAACTATCGACAGATGCTTGCTGCTTCTCCTGATCGATCAGTATCAAATTTGTGCCCTGGGCCACTTTATCGCCGCTACGCACATAAATTTCTTTGACCAGCCCTGATACGCGCGGGTGCAGGCTGACTGATTTACGTGAATTCAATGTCGCCGTAAAGCGACTGCTCTCGGTCACCGCGCCCAGCCTGACTTCGGAGAGTTGAACAGATGCTGCCGGAGGCGCGTAGGTAGCCGAAGCGGGCGCGCCATTTTGCCCGCAACCATAAAGCAGCAGGCTCGTCGAGGCGAACGCCGCCAGACAAAGAAATTTCGATAGGAAGAACTTCATATCGGT
>CAZBOX010000006.1:0-60216 GCA_964493595.1 uncultured Candidatus Obscuribacterales bacterium
GCCGATTATTTGCATGGAAACGGCAAGGATGACTATTCCGTGGCCGAGCAGATCCTTGCTCAGGCAATGAAATCCGTCCGCAATGATGGGGATTTGTATGCGCATCTGGCCGGTGTTTTCTTGCAAAATTTTGCTCAATCGAAAACTTCCTCGAATCAGAGCGGAGCATCAAGGTGGCTGACTCTTGCTGAGAAGGCTCTGGCTTTCGCCGAAGAGATACATGTCAAAGCCTGGCGCTATCGCTTTGCTCATGCCGGCGTGCTCTCATTGCAGGGCAGAAGCGTTGAGGCGGCCGAGGCGATTGAAGAGCTGGCGCGCCGAGAGCCGAAAAATGAGCTCATTCAGTATTGTCGAGGCCGTTTTCGCTCGCTCACCAATAATCCTGCCGCTGCCGCGCGGCGAAATCTGAAAACGCTCATGGGAGAAAAGCAGCGAACGGCTGTGTCTTTTGACGCCGCTGATGATGGAATCATCTTGGCATGCTCTCGCGCTTATTTCGAGAAGCTCGGATGCGGTTGCCATACGGCGGTTTTAGAATTGAAGTGGAAAAGGTCCGGCGGTGTCCTCTATGCCAAGGTCATCTCTGAGCAACCGGCGGTCGGTCTCATCGTTCATCAGATGGGAGACCCGGAAGGTTTTAAGGGGCGGATAATTTCGGCCGCGGCTTCAATAAATGAACGAGTCATGAGGGTCGAAACCGAGACTGTGAAAGGCTTAGGGGCTTTGGCTATCAATGTGGTTGCGCCGGAAGCACCAGAACAGCCGCCGCTTTTGGCTAGGCTCCATGCTCCGGAGCTGCAAAAGCTGCAATAGCAAGGGTTAAGAGCCGCAACTGCCGGGTGCCAAATGCTTTCGGCCCACCTGAGCGTGTGCTATTGTGAATTCACGTCCCTTCGCTCGAGGAACCCGTCGTCAAATGACTCAGGCGTCCCCGCCGGAAGAATCTGCCGACTTGCGTATCGGAAGCCTTCTCGCCCTAAGTGGTCTCGTTCGTGCCTCTGATTTGCAAGAGGCGCTTACGATTGCCTCTCAGACGCAGATGCCGGTAGGACGCGTGTTGGTGATGTCCAACCGCCTATCGGAAGAAGCGCTCAGAGCCGTAGTCGAAGTGCAGTCTCTGGTAAAAGATCGAGTTTTAACGCGCGAACAGGCACTTGAATGTGTTGAGCAAGCGCGTCGAGCAAACAAACCTCTTATTGAAGTTTTGCATGAGCAGGGTTTGCACCAACCGCAGCGTCCGACAAATCGGCTTGGTGAATTGCTTGTCGATTGCGGGCAAATTTCTCACGAACAGCTGGAGCGCGCGCTCAAAATGGGCGGTGCAACAGGATTGCCGCTCGGACGCGTACTCGTCCTCTTTGGCTTGATTACCGAGCCGCTGGCCGCACGTGCTTTGCAGATTCAGGACGAAATTCGCAAAGGGCAAGTTTCGCGCAGTGAAGGTCTTATGACATTCCGCATGGACCGCATGCGCATGCAAGGCTTGAAAAGCAAAGACAAGGACAAAACATACAAAATCAAGCTGGGCGAATTATTCGTCGCCGCTGAAGTTCTCTCGACTTCTGATGTTGATGCTGCGCTGGAGATGGCATGGGCAAACAACAAGATGCTGGGTGAAATTCTCACAGAGCTTGATTGGATTTCCCCCGAAATGTTGTTGGGCGCTTTGAAGCTGCAGCAAAAACTCTGGTCGGGCGAAATTGACCTCGAGCGTGCTGTAAATGTCGTCAAGGACATGTATTCAACAGGTGTCAGCTTTGATCTTTCCTGGGGACGTTTTGGTCAGACAAGCGATCCTCTGGATAAAAAACTGACACTATTCGAGTTTCTCAAAGTGGCCGGATTCATGACTCGCCGCCGGCTTACCGAGTTGATTGAGAGTTGCATCACCAATGGTGATCTTCTTGATCGTGTTATGGAAAATGCCGGCATCACTGATTACGAAGATGCAGATTTGATGCGCAAAGCCATCAAGACCGCTGTGACCGATTCGTACCTCTTGCGAGACATTCTTGCTGAATCCGGAATTATGGAAAAAGAAGTGGTGCAAGCTTCCGAAAGCCTTGTTTCGCTTGTTCAGGAAGGGGCGCTTCCGCTCGAGCGCGCGATTATGGCATTCACATATTGCCATGACCAGCGTATTCCCGCCACAGAAGCAATCGCGCAGCTCGGCTTCCCGGCGAAGTAGTTGCGGTTTAGATTCGACTGTCTATGAATGTATTGAGCTATCGAACTACCGAAGATAATGGCTTGTCCTTTGACTTGCTTGTAGATGGTGAGCCAATACAGCATTTGTGCGAGTCTGACTCAATTGGTGTGCCCTATTGGTATTTGGAGAACGGACTTACCCCTATTACTGTTATGGGGACAGAGCATCGCATCGTTGCTGTGTGTGGCTGTGGAGAAACTGGTTGTGGCTTTCTCGATTGCATCGTCACGGAAAACGAAGAAGAAGTCACTTTTGACTTCTTCGACGGTAAGCTGATATTTAAATTTGTGATGGAAAATTACAGGCAGGTCTTGGATGAGATTGCGCAGGAAGTTCTGAAATTTACAGGTCCGCAAACCGAGATTGCTACAGCTCAGCACAATTTTGATGTAATGAAAGCTTATTTGAACGCAGTAGATGAATTGCTGCGTAAACCTTCAACTCGCAATTGTATAGCCGAGAGTTGCGGCATTGAAAATTATGGCGCCCAGGAAGCTGCAGATTGGATTTGTGACCCGGGCAATCATGAGAGCGTGCGAAACTTGATTTTGCTCGACAAAAATAGATTTCTCTTGCTGGAAAGCGGACCTGTATCACCGCCGATAGTGCAGCATGATCACATCCCTTGGACAATAAAGGTCTCGACATACGATGAAAATACGAAGCTGATTTGCGTTGGTTACTTAGAAAAAGTTGGTGACTGTGTCGGGACAAAAAGCCTGAAATTCGAACGCGCGAAAGATATCGATAACTAAAATCACTTCGGTTATTACTTGCCGAGAAGTTCCGGCGCCACGGATTTTACTGCGCTGGCGCTGATCGCACCGGCAAAGTTCGTCAGCTCTGCGCCGCTCTTTGTCTTGGCTCGCTGCGCAACTACGGCTACCACCTTTCCTCGAATGCTGACGACCGGACTTCCACTGCTGCCAGAAGTCACGGGTGCATCAACCTGCACCGTATTCGGTGTCACCCGGCTGACGCGGCCGGTCGTGAATGTAGGTGCATAATACTTTTCAGAATCTTTGTCGAGCTGGTCAGAGGCGAGCGGATAGCCGACCACCTGTATTTCCTGTCCTTCAGATGCAGGCAACGGGTCGAATTCCAAAGGCATCGGATGCAGACCGGGCGCCTGCAGAATGGCTATATCAGGATCACCTTCGCTGCCCTCTTTGTATAGCGTCGCTTCTATCGCCGGGATAGTGGCAGGTCCCGGAGGGTGCAGGAAATAACCAATAATGGGATTGACTCTTGCCATTTGCGCGTATTTGAGAAAACGCACTCGCGATGGATCAGCGCGCAGACTCAAGTTTTTCTCATAACACTCCCAAATAGCATCGACTGTATTTTGATAATGAGCGCGCTCACCGCCTGCCAACCCTGGTTTGATGCTGAGATTTATGATCTGAAGCAACTCATTGAATCTTGTTTCGTGGTCTTTGAGAAATGCAGTCTGTTCCGCATACAAGCGAGTGGCGGCAAAAAAGCGAGCACACTCGGCGGCTACCGGTCCACAGGTGTCGCCGGCGACATGCTTATCTGTGACATAGTAAGTTTTGTCGCGGGCAGCAGTCTTGATTGGAAATGCTGTGCCGTATCCCATGATTTGAAATCCGCGCGCGTCGTCTTTCAAGGTGCAATAGACAGGAAATCGATACTTCGGTGAAAGATCGGAGACATAACACCAGTATTGGTCGCGCAGGCGCAGCTTCAAGCCGGGGCGGACGTTGAGCACTTGACCTTTCAGCCTGCGGTCCAGCTTTTCCCATGTCTCCACGGCAATGGAAGATGGGCAGGCCATGCCGGTTGCAAGCGCCAGTAGAAGAGCTAGAGATTTTCCAGAGCTGCTAAGTTTCACTGGATGTTTTTCCTGCTTCCTTAGTCCGTCGGTCGAACGGCTGTCCGAATTATAGCCAGACTCGACATTTTTGCGCCTGCCCACCACTCCTGCCTTTCTGATTCCCTAGAATGCCGCTGCTGTCGCTTCTGCCGGGGTCAAGCTGACTTCGATTTCGAAGGTTCTGTTCCACGGTTGTTTGACAGAGATGCTGCCGGGCGTAAATTCAAGGCATTTTCCGATGCGCAGAACATACGGTGCGAGCATGGCGGCTAATTCGTTGCCGGGCAAAGCCGCTTGAAGCTTTGGTCTGACTTGGGTTTGATAACCCCAATCATCGGCAAGCCTGACGAATAAGCAGCGCTGAAGCGGAAGCTCGACATTGCCTTTATTCTTCTTGCCATACCAGTGGGCGACGGCCAGTGCGATTGTTGAGCCCGTGGCATTGCCCGTGGTGTTCCAGCCGCCATAACCGCATAATTTTTTGAGCAAGCCTGGCTTGGAAAGCATCTTTTCTACAAGGATAGGATCGCTGCCGTTGGCATAAGCGACATCTGCTACAGCGACTGGAATGTGGCTGGCTTCCAGAAAGCGTATCGAATTTTCTGCGGAGCGCTCGCTTTCGATGCTTGTCAAATTCGGCAAGCCCGGTATCAAAACATGATCGCCCTGCCGCGAATCTGGCAGATGTACGAGGAAAGCGAAATCAGCATCAATTGCGGTTGCAACAGTTGTCGTGTTGTAAGTTCCTGTGACTTGAACTCCGCAGGCATTCAAATGCGATTCGATGGTGCGCGCGATTGTTTGTCCTTCGTAGCGGCTGAAAATCTCGCCCATTGTGTCATTCGAATAGACCAATGCTACTTTCGGAGCGCCCGCTTTGGCAGTCAGATGACGGGCGATAAGAGAGCACAACACTTCGTCCGCCCCGGCATACACTGAAAGACGATCAGTGATGTTCATATCTTGCGCTGTTTTTTCCAGCATCTGCTTTTCGACTAGATTCAAGCCGTATTCGCCCGAATCATCCAGGCTAAGAGTTATGCGCTCGATTTGCTTGTCTCTTACAAGCTCCAGGCACTTTTTCAATGCCTGGAAATTTCTGAATCGGGTATCCATGTAGTCCTGGCGTATTTCAGCCGGAACGCGCATCTCAAGCGTTCGCAAGTGGGTCCGATCGCCTTCTCGGTTCTTTGTGAGCTTGTGCATCTCCTGCGACCAGGCGTAAATTTCGCGACCATATTTCGCCCAGTATTCTTTTTCTTCGGTATTGTCGTAATTGTCAGAGATGCGCATGATACTTGCCTGGCAAGATATCGATGTTTTTTTGTCGCTGCGTTTGTACCAGGCTTTCAGTCCCTCGACGCGTTTTAAAACTTCAGGCAGAGTGATCGGTGCTCGGCGCGACGGAATCAAGCCGCCATAAAGCAAGCTGTCCAGGGCGAGTATGAGTGCGTCCGGTTTAGATGCACTTGCTTGTTCCAACCATTCCATGAGTTTTGTCGGGTCGGCCGGCTGCGTCAATGAGCCCATCAATTTGCGCGGCGGCGCAATTGTCTCGATGCCGGCCGCTTGAGCGACCATCTGAGGATACACATAAGTGACTGGGCGATCATCGAGCGGCAAGAGCAGCAATTTCATTCAGTGGGACCCCTTCTTCTATGGTTTATTCGAGTCAAGTGAACCTGGAATAGAGTGCTGGGATGGGGGCAGCGCTGTGGTGGTGCCGAACTTCACTCCCTTTTTTACCTCGGCTTCGGCTGCTACAAGAACGCCATTGTCGGCGCCCTCCGTTTGCTCGGGCGAGATAGTCTGGCAAACTTCAGCGTCGCTGAAATCGTCCTTGGACCAGACAACCGCCTCGAAGAAGAAATTTTGCCCGATCATGTCGCCCTGCACAGGTGTTTCGACGAACATCTGCCCGATGCCCCCCTCGCCTATGCGGACAAGAGAGACCAGCTTCCTGTCGGGCCCAAGTCTAATCTTGTGTCCGGCGATGTCTTTGGCACCGCTATTCTTGTCGGCCATGGCGATAGCCGCCCAGGCGCCGGGCTTGCCTTTGACGATAAATTCTTCCGAGCGACCTAAAATCATGCGCCCGGGCAAGTAGAGGCGGGGCGGGACCAGGCGGTCTGAAAGTCTGAGTCGGCTGGCCAGGGTGCGGCGCCCGGATATTGAAATGGGCTCAGTGATTGGTTCGTTATTGGCCGAGCCTATTTGCTGTGAGCCGCGTGTGAAGGGCGTGGGTAAGGTCTTTAACATGTTGGGCGGTCCGAAAACCTCGCCCTCTGCCCTCGCTGAAGTTGCGAAGGCTGGCACTAAAAGGCTAATCGCCAGCGCCATTGCGGCATGTCTGCTAGCTTTTGAAAACAATCTCATGGCATCCGAATCTTTATATATATGTTGGACTTAGTGGATTATATCGCCTCGCCGATTGTCCCGTAGCATCCAGCCCGATCTAGACCTTACTGCCCGACCGGTGAGTAATGGACCGAAATTCCGAGCTGGCGTTTGCGCCGCGATTTTTGTAAGTTTGTATGATTGATATGCTGGATAGCTATGAGCGATGGATATAACGGGATTTGGCTCGATTAACTGCCTCAGGACCGCCACAGCCGCTGGCCACCACCGTTAAGGAGTGGTTGCTCGATCAAGTGCCGCTCATGGAGGCTTTTCTCATTGCCGTCAGTATCCACGTGGCTCTCTTTCCGGTCATGTGGTTTATTGGCTTTGCCCTGCCCTGGCCCAAGTCGCCGGTCATCACTACCATCATTGAGTATGATCTTGGAAACTGGCCGGAGATGCCCAAGCCCAAAAAAGTTTTTGAATTTCGCGATCCCAAATTGAATCAATAGTCCTGAGCGCGGGGGCAGTTCGGGGCGGAATTTTCTTTTTCCGTTTCTATTAGCTCTGGATTTGTGATTGAACTTTTTGGCATATCGACTCGTATTTAAATGTGTATACAGTCGGATGCTATGCAGAATTTTTATCGAATTGGTGGTGGAACTACGGATCCGCCAAGCGCTTCTTAGCCTAGACTGATACTTAAATCACAGACACGCGCATTACCAGTGGTGGCTGTTGATATCGAAGAATATCTTTTGTATTTGCGGCTTGTATCCGCTTTGTTTTGCGATCGGTGTGTTTTGGATAAAGAGTAGGCGATTGGAATGAATAGCGGCAACGGAAAAGAACAGTCAAATTCGCCAGGAGCGAACATCGGGATGAACCTATCCGCAAGAGGCAAAGTCTGGCTTGTTCCTAAATTCACGCCCGCTGAGAGCGAACTTGTCGCCGCAGCCGGCGGCTCCGATTTGATTGCTCGTTTGCTCGTGCGCAGAGGTTTTGATACAGCTGCGAAAATTCACGACTTTCTCGACAGTACCGGCTACATCTACACAAGTCCTATGGAATTGCCGGATGTAGACAAAGCTGTTGCTCGCATTACCGAAGCCATTGAGAAAAAGCAGCATATCACCGTATTTGGTGACTACGATGTTGACGGTGTAACCGGGACATCGGTTTTGATGACGGTGTTGAAGAGATTGGGTGCATCGGTCAACTATTACATTCCGCACCGCACCAGTGAAGGCTACGGGCTCAATGTAAAGGCTGTAAGCATTCTTGCCAGCAAGCAGAGAACAAAATTGATCATCACCTGCGACTGCGGGGTTTCCAATTTTTCGGAGATCAATCTCGCCCGGTCGCTCGGCGTCGATACGCTGGTGCTCGACCATCACACGATGCCCGAGATGCTTCCGCCTGCAGTCGGTATAGTTCATCCTAAGCGCCTTCCTGAAGACCATCCTCTTTTTCATTTGCCGGGCGTGGGAGTTGCTTACAAAGTTTCCGAAGCGCTTCTGGCCGCGCACGGTCATCCTGAAGAAGCGGAGAGCCTTCTGGACTTTGTTGTACTTGGAATGATCGCCGATCTGGTTCCGCTTGTCGGCGAAAACCGTCACATCGTTCGCAATGGTCTGCAGGCTCTGCTCAAGTCTCCAAGACCTGGTATGCAAGCGCTTCTTGCGCAAGTGCAAAAGTCCGGCGACACCGACATGGTCGCCTTTGGAATCGCTCCTCGCATCAATGCGGTAGGTCGCCTTTCCGACGCCAATACGGCAGTCGAGCTTCTCACGACGAATGATGCGGCTGTGGCAGAGAATATTGCCAAACAGCTTCAACTGGAGAATAGCCGCCGCCAGGATCTTTGCGACAAGATCTTCATGGAAGCGGACCGGATGGTTCAAGAACGCATCGACTTGTCCGTCGACCGCTGTATTGCCATTTTCAAAGAAGGCTGGCATCACGGTGTCGTGGGCATCGTCGCCTCTAAGCTAGTCGAGAAGTACAATCGCCCGGTTTTCATCGGCGAACTCGAGCCCGAGGACAACGTGGTCAAAGGCTCGGCGCGCGGCGTAGATGGAATAGATCTTTATCAGGTGCTGAAAGCCAACGAGCATCTTTTGACCAGATGGGGTGGTCACAAGATGGCTGCCGGTTGGGGGGTGGAAGCCGCCAAGGCTGATGTTTTGTGCCGTGCCCTTACAGACACTTGCAACAAGATGCTGGCCGGCGATCCGCTTGTGGCAACATTGAATATTGACGCTGAAGCCCTGGCGCCCACGGTTGACCTCGATCTGGCACGCAATCTTCAGACTCTTGCCCCCTTTGGCATGGGCAATCGCAAGCCTATCTTCATCCTGCGTGGCATGATTTGCCACTCAACAAGGGTGCTCGGAAAAGACGGCAAGCATCATAGAGTCATGCTCGAGCATCATGAGATAGCCCAGCCACTCGAATGCGTCATGTGGAATACGCAAGGCATTGTTCCGCAAGACGGAGAGCGCATTGACGTAGCATTTACGCCGGAAGTAAACACCTTCAACGGTCGTGACAGATTGCAATTGGTTCTGACCGACTGGCGACTCGAGCGGCAAGGTGACGACGATATTCAGAGCCTCGAAGCGTCTCTCAAGCGCAATGCAGTCTCTCCTCAGAAGACTTCTGCTGCGCCGGCCGCTTCTGCCGCAGTAGAGCCGGCGCTGGCTGGGGCCCGCCGAGAGATACGCTCGCAGATCGTCACGTGGAAGGATTTGCGTGAATTCGACAATAAGAGTGAGGTATTGAAAAAGGCGGCAGAGCGACTGGGAAGCGACTACGTTTTGTTCAGCGAAACAATTACAGATGCAGGCAGTATTTCTGTCAGCGATCGCACTGCACTGAAGGCGGCAAGCAATCTGATCATCTGGCAATACCCGCCCAGCTCTAACGTTTTGAAAGAAGTGCTAGATAAGGTCAAACCCAAAACGGTGTTTGTAGTTGGACAACCTGATGAAGTCAGCGATGATGCTTCTGTATTCCTGAAGCGCTTGCTGGGGCTGATCAAGTACGCTGTCAACAACAAAGAAGGCCAGGTAGAAGGCGACAAACTGGCTGCTCTGATGGGAACCAGCAAGATGGCAATCGCCCTGGCGCTTACCCTGCTGCGCAAAATTCACATGGTCGACTGGTTCGCTGAAGAGGGTTGTCTCTTCCTCGATCTCATCGGCCAGCCGGAAAGCGCGCCCGAAAATCACCCTGAATTCAAGCAGCTGTCGGATAGTTTGCGGCAAGTCAAGAAGTTTCGGGCATGGATGTCCGAAACCTCCCTCAAGGAGATACAATTAGCGGTCGCGACCAACCAGATTGAGTTGGTCAGCCCTGGCGAGACAGACTCCCTGGTAGAACCCGGGGAAGACACGCTTCTGACCGTTAATGAGGATTTTGAAAATGACCAACCCGACAGCCGCGAAGGCGCCAGTATCTGAGCTTACGCTGCCACTGTCCACGGAAAAGTCTGACTGGCTCAAGTCGACCATAAGAGATATTCCTGACTTCCCGAAGCCGGGCATCATCTTCAAAGACATCACAACTCTTTTAAAGGACCCGAAGGCATTTGGTTTTGCCGTAGACGTCATCACTGAACATGTGCGCAAGCACAATGTCGATTACGTTGTCGGTATCGAAGCACGCGGATTCATCCTCGGTTCGGTTGTTGCATACAATCTCGATAAAGGCTTTATTCCAATTCGCAAGCCCAACAAGCTTCCGTACAAGGTCGAGAAGGTCGAATACGATCTCGAATATGGAACAGATTCTGTCGAAGTGCATATCGATGCCGCAGCCAAAGGTCACAAGGTCGCGCTCGTCGATGATTTGCTGGCCACCGGAGGAACCGCTGCTGCTGCCGCCGCACTGCTTACGAAACTGGGCGCTGAAGTGTCGACGATCGGTTTCATCACTGAACTGGCATTCCTGGATGGACGCAAGAAGCTACCGGCAAACACCGACATCTTCTCTCTGATTACCTATTAGGGCGACAGTTCGGTTTTCCAATTTCAGGGGCGCTGTTCGCTCGTTCGGAATTTTCTCGTGCAAGAGTGCTAGCAATAACTTCCGTCAGCAGTTCTTATGCTGATTTCTCCTGCGTGCAAGGTGATTTTCGAGCCGTCGGATAACTCCACAATCAAGGCACCACTGTCGGTGATATCGACCGCTTTTCCCTCCAGCTTTCTTTCGGAATTTTCAGTCACGATCATCTGTCCGATCGTAATCGAGAGATCTCGCCAACGTTTTGTGAGCTCCTGAGATGCCGATGGAGTCAGGAGTTTGGATGTCTCTTCAAAGGCACCGGCAATTGCCGCTGCCACTTTATTAGGATCTACATCTTCATTTTTGATGCGTGCCAGCGAGTCTATGCGGCTCGTCAATTCTTCGGGAATATCCTCTTGCTTCAAATTGATGTTGATGCCGATTCCTACAATCACCGCTTGCGGCAATTTTTTTGCTGCGTCGCTCGCGCCGCTGATAGCAGGCATTTCCGCCAGTATGCCTCCAATCTTTCGGCGATCGTAAATGATGTCGTTCACCCATTTCAGTCCGACCTCTAGGTTGCAGACCGAGCGAATCGCATCTGCAACGGCCACACCCGCTGCAATAGTGAGCAGCGGAATCTGAGACTGAGGTTGGCGCGGGCGAAGAATCAAGCTCATGTAGAGTCCGGCGTCGACAGGTGAAACCCAAGTCCGACCTAGACGACCGCGCCCGGACATCTGGTGACGCGCCAGAACAATCACGCCCTCCGGCGCCCCTTGCGAGGCCAGTTCCGCAGCGCGTGTGTTGGTGGAGCCGATGCTCTCCCACAATTCGTTTCGCCAGCCGGGCGCACGGCCCAGCCAGCTTGTAGTCAAATATGACTCGAATCTCGAAAGGTCGAGCGTTTCGGACATCTAGTTGTGATGGACGTTTGTCAAAATTTGTTTGGGACCGGACAGAAGCTTGTGAATCGGGCACTTGTCGGCGATCGCCGTTAATCCATCGATTTGCTCTTGTGTCAGATCGCCTTGCAGATCGATTTCGCGTGTGATTTTCGAAATCTTCTTGCCCGGGTTTTCCGGATCTTCAACTGTTTCTTCTTTTAGTTTTACTTCGATATTTTTGACCGGCCAACCCTTGCGCTCTGCGTACATCTGGATGGTGATCGAGGTGCATGCTCCGAGAGCTCCCAGCAGCAATTCATGCGGATCCGGACCGACTGCGGCGCCACCAAATTCTTTGGGCGCGTCGGAAGTCAATTTGTGTTCGCCTGCCGTGATTTCTTGTTTGTATTTACCGGCGGTAGATTTTACTTGAACTTCATTCATGCTCGATTTCTCCATTCTCAAATTAGAAGAGTCGGTTGGCAATGCGACTGAGAATGCCACTTGCTCTACCATCTTCGGCGAAGCACTGATCTTACAACCTCATGGCATCGTATGTAATAAGGAAGGGATGCGGGGTTACAATTGTTGGCTTAACTTTGATTTTGGTGGAAACATGGTAAAAATCGAGACCAGAAGGCTCATCCTGCGCGAGTTTGAAGACGAAGATTGGGCCTCGGTGCACGAGTACGCGAAAGATCCAGAAGTCTCGAAGTACATGGAGTGGGGACCAAACACCGAAAAAGAAACGCGCAATTTTGTCAAGGGGGCTCGCCACTTTCGGCGCGACGACCCGCGCAGGCATTATGAGCTGGCGATTTGCCAGAAGGAAGACAAGAGACTGATCGGTGGCTGCGGTCTGACTATATTTGATGCACCGCTGAAACAGGCGGCTCTCGGTTATACCCTGCATCGAAATTACTGGAATCAGGGCATAGCCTCGGAGGCAGCCGCGGCCATGATCCGATACGGCTTCGAACAACTTGGACTGCACCGCATTCATGCCTCATGCGACGTGCAGAATATCGGCTCTGCAGCAGTAATGAAGAAATGCGGCATGCGCCAGGAAGGACATTTTCTCGAAGAAAGATTGATAAAAGGGAAGTGGCGAGACACATTTCTCTATGCCATTCTCTCCAGCGAGTGGCGCGCCAGGCAGGTTTTAAAAAACTTGAGCGCTGAGCGCGGAAGCGGGGATGCAAAATGAAAACTGGAAGCGCAGCCATTGATCTTGCTGTTGATTGGTTGAAAAAGTGCCGGTCTCTCTTTGTTCTTACTGGCGCCGGCGTGTCGAAAGAGAGCGGAATTCCAACCTTTCGCGATGCACTGGAAGGTTTGTGGGCTAATTACAATCCTGAAGAACTGGCAACTCCGCAAGGTTTTAAAAAGAATCCTTCGTTAGTCTGGCAGTGGTATGACTCGCGTCGTCAAAAGGTGAAAGACGTAGAGCCGAATGCGGGTCATTATGCTCTTGCCGAACTGCAGAGATTGGTGCCTGATTTCTTTCTCTGCACGCAGAATGTCGACGGTTTGCATATTCGCGCCGGCAGCACCGGTGTCGTGGAAATTCATGGAAGCCTGTCCAGTTTCAAATGTTTCGACAATGAGCATGATGCGCATGACGTCCCTTTCGATATGAAAGAGCCGCCGCGTTGCCACTGCGGATCTCTCATTCGTCCAGCCGTCGTCTGGTTCAACGAACCAATGCCGGAAAAGCTTCTCGAAGAGTCCTTTGCGGCAGCTAGAAGAGCTGATCTAGCGCTGGTTATCGGTACATCCGGACTGATTCAGCCGGCGGCTTCTTTGCCTTACATCGCCAAGCAATCCGGTGCAAAAGTGATTGAAGTAAATCCCAACCGAACCGAACTGACTGACTCGGCGGACCTCTTTCTTGCCGGACCATCGGGAGTTGTGCTGCCTCAGCTCGTTGAAAGATTGAAGTTCTAACGACTAGAGGTTTTCCGACGGCTTGGCGCAGAAGAATAGTTGGCGTTTTGGCGCCCGCTCTACACCCAGTAGCAGTTTTTCGTCGCTCAGTTTTTTCGCGCCTATCTGAATCATCCAGACAGAAGTCGCCAGGGTAATGATCGTCGCTAGGCTTATTTCCTGGGTATCTGCTTTTCCGTCCAGGGCGCGCTGCATTACATAGACTGAGTTTACGATAGGAATAAAGAGCATCACACCTTCAAGCGATTTGAGGGTAATGATATAACGCACGATGCCGTTCAAAACCACCATGTATATCAGTGAGTATCCGCGAGCTTGCTGGGCGACGCGGTAATAGCAGGAGAAAAGAATGGACGTGGCGGTGACCGAAATGGCAATTGGAACCGTCAACAGCATGAGCCATAAAACCGTCTCCGGTGGCACTGTGACGACGAGATTATGCATCTTCAGGCGGTCGGCGATTTCGTCGAGCGAAAATGCCCAGGATAGAGAGAACAGTCCTGCCAGAACAGGAAGCAGTGAAATTCCTGATACGACCAACAAGAGTGAATAAAGAATGCTGGAGCGTTTGATTGGCAGAAGAAGCAATTGGGCAAGGCGTTTGTTTTCTCGCTCCATTGTAATACCGCCTATAGCACCGCCTATGGCGACCGTTGTTACGAAAAACAGAATCACGGTCGGCAGAGTCTCGCTCAGCGGTGCGGCTCCCTTTCTTTCGACATCGGCAATGCCTTTGTAACTTACTTTCGGAACCGCATCCGGATAAGCTTGCACTCCCACTTTAGTCAATTTTGTTCTCAACATTTTCATCTGACTGCTGCTCATAGCCGCAGCGACTTCGACTGCCCAGGTGATCGTACCTTCAGAGTGTGAGTCATAGAAAACATCGATCGTCGGCTTATCCGCTGCAGACGTTGAGGGTGTATTCGATTGCGATGCTTTCTCGGTCTCGGGCATTACGACCGTGATGTCGTAGACATCATCTTCAACAGCTTTGATCGGATCCATATCAAAGAGCGGACTGACATCCAGTTCTTTTTTCTCTTTCAAAAGATCTCTTACCAGCTCGACGTCGCCGCGAACACCGACTTTTCCTCTTTGATTGGAGAGCTGATCTTCGATGAGGGCAGCCGAAATTTCAGTGTTGCCGAAAAGCGAGAACATAGGAAAGAAAATTGCGCAGAACATTATGAAAAGACCCAGTGATTTGAATTCACGAATCGTCTCGATAATGTCCTTTCTCATCAGGGTCAAAATCTCATGACCCATTGTTTTCGTTGCCTCCGACAACCGCAAGAAAAATCTCTTCGAGATCGGGCTTGGCGTATTTTTCCTTCAATTCGCTGAGCGTGCCCATAGCCAGCAATTTACCCTTGTTGATGATGCCAATGCGGTCACAGAGCTTTTCCGCTTCGCTCATGATGTGAGTAGAGAAAAGCACGCATTTGCCCATTTCGCGACACTGCCTGACCAGCTGGTAAACAGACTGCATGGTAGGAACATCAAGTCCACTGGTGGGCTCGTCCATAATAACCACGGGAGGGTCGTGCACAAGAGCGCGGGCAATCGCCACTCGTTGTTTCATCCCGGTTGAAAGCGCCTGGCACCGCGTGTCCGCAAAGGACGACATGTCGAGCAAGTTGATCAGCTCGTCGATTCGTTGAGACAATTTTTCTTTCGGACACTTCGACAATTTACCGACGAAAGCCAGTGTTTCACGTGGTGTAAGCAGATCATAGAGAGCCGCATCGGAGGATACGAAACCGAATTGCGCTCGTGCTTCTTCCGGATTGGTGGCAACATTGAATCCGTTTACTTCGACCTTTCCATCGTCAGGCTTGAGGAGCGTCGTGATGATCATCAGTGTCGTCGTCTTGCCGGCACCATTGGGACCGAGCAGGCCGAACACCTCACCCTTTTTGCACTCGAAAGAAACGTCGTTGACAGCCGGGAATTCACCGCGCTTGCGATCGTAGAACCATTTCTTTACACCGTCTGCCCTGATCGTCAATTGCTTTTACTCTGAACGGATTTTGTCCGCCGTTGCCACGGCCATCTGAAGTGAGTTTCGCCCGCCAGAATGAACGACTCTTGTCCGAGGCGAAAGGCTGTCAGGTGTACTGCGACGTATATTAGCAGCATATTCTCGGCAATTGTGATGAATACCGGCAGCGGCGTGTGGGTTCCAGTGCTTACTGCTTTGATGACAAGCAGAAGATTCATAATTGGAATCAGCGCCGTTTGCCAGGTGAGTGCTTGATCAGGCGCCAGGGCGAAAATTGAAACTCCGACCATGCCCAGACTGGAGATCAGCAATATAGATTGCGCTTCCTTTGTTGTGCGCGACAGGCTGCATAAAAGGAGAAGGGTGCAGGAGGAAAGCAGAATGTCAAGCAAAGAGCATGTGGCAATGAGAGCGACGCTGGCTGGAGATATCGATTGAATAATGCCGTCGATTGTGGAGCGAACGCTAGGCAGGCGTATTAGCAGGCTGGTCGTGACAAAAAAGGCGAGCACAATCACACCGATTGAATTCACGAAAACAGAAAGCAGAGCCATAAGAGAAACAGCGATGGCTTTGCCAAGAATCAGAGTGTTCCAGCTTATTGGCAAACTCAAGGTGGCTTTCAGTGTTTTCAAATCGCGCTCTTGCGCCAACATGAAAACCGCAGGTGATACCGCAGAAGAGCGAGCATTAGATAGAAGGAAAAATATGCCCAGCAAAGTTCCGAATCGAAGTAAAGGTGCGTAGGTTTCTGCAAAGCGTGCATCTAGTTGTGGAAATTTGCTTGTCGACTGCATCGCGCTTATATCGCGCAAGCGCACATCCAGAGGTTCCAGCTCTTCTTTGGAGAGCCCGTGGCCGACGAGGGTCTTTGTCATCTGCTTCTTTTCTTCGGACTCGAGAGTATCTGCAAAGAAGCGTATAGGTTCGGCAGACTGGAAAGATGATTCATCGTAGTGAATCTCAACGGCGCCAGTTTGCACATCACTTGATATAGAGGCGGTGACGGTTTCTTTGCGTACAGCGTCATCCGGATTTTTTACCGGCACAATTACAACCCGGCCCGTCGCCTTCAGAATTTCTACAACTCGTTTGACATTTGCCTGAGGCTGCTCAGGGATAGCGATCTTATATATTTGCGTCTTTTGATTGGTTACCGCCCAGGCACTGTAGATACCCGCTGCGATCATTAGTACCGGATAAAGAACCATGGGGATGAATACCGAGAAGATGAGAACATCCGGCACCCTGAAGATATATAGAAGCTCTTTTCGTACGACGACAAGCAGATCGTGGAGAAAGTCATTCATTTCTATAGACCATTCTATAGACCATTCTCACAAGTCGCTCCATCACTGATCAATCCGTCCAAATGCCACGTTCCCAGTACTTAAAACTTTTTGCTAACAAACATGTTACGCAGAAGGCGTCATTTAATCTATCGGAGGCAATGTCACAGGCTCAATGTTTGCGAGTTTGAAGCAATACGTTGCATATGCAGTATATCTGGTCTGTTCGTAGGACGAACTATCGATCGAGATCACTAGGCAGAGACGCGGTTCGAGTGTAATTTTAAGGTGTCGTTATCCCAATACGGGCGATCTTCAATAGATCAAAGCTGAGCATTCAGCAACTGCCAGGGATTCGTTGCAAGGACAAACTCGATAACTTCGCAAGTTAGTTTTTCTACGCAATGAGTCTGGTGGGGGAAGTGTGGTGCAATTCCACCGCTGTCCCGCAACTGTGATCGAAACAAGCTAACTAGAAAGTAAGCTCGGTTTTGAAAGTCAGACTACCCACCTGGATGCTTCTACATGACACCTCCTCGCGGCAAGGAGTGATGAGTCAAAAAGGAGAAGTTTTACTTCTGCTTGGACCATCCTTCTGGTTCCGTGGGCCGGGAGGTTTTTCTTTTTCACGCCGATAAGAACCTGGAGTCGATTCATGAGTCAGACAACTACAGCAGCGAAGTTCACCGAAGCCGTCAACAGAGACCTGGCACTTTACCGAGTCGTGCGCAGAAACGGCAGCGTGGTTGATTTCGAGCCATCGAAAATTCAAGTCGCTATGACAAAGGCATTTTTGGCTGTTGAAGGAGAAGCAGGCGCTGAGAGTTCGCGCATCAAGGACATAGTCGGCAAAATAACCAATCAGGTTGTAGAAACCCTCATGAAGCGCTTGCCCGATGGCGGCGTTCTGCACATCGAGCATATCCAGGACCAGGTGGAAATCGGCTTGATGCGCTCGGGCGAGCATGAAGTTGCCCGTGCTTATGTTCTTTACAGAGAAGAGCGTGCAAAAGAGCGTAGTGCCAAGCAAGGTGAAGACGGCATCGAACATGCAATCACCGTCATTGGTAATAACGGCAAGGCGAAAAAACTCGATGTTGCCGAACTGAATTCAATGATCAAGGATGCTTGCGAAGGGCTCGGCGAAGCGGCGTCCCCAGCCAATATCGTCGAATCCACACTTTCATCGCTTTATGACGGCGTGAGCGAAGCTGAGGTAATGAAGTCGGCAATCTTTACCGCTCGCACCTTGATTGAAAAAGATCCTGTTTATTCATACGTAAGTGCACGTCTCTTGCTCGAGCAAATCAGAGAAGAAATACTCGGCGAGCGCGTTGCTCAGAAAGACATGGGCGAGAAGTACGCAGCCTACATGCCCGTCTACATCGACAGAGGTATTTCTGCCGGACTGCTCGATCCCAGACTGGCTCAATTCGACCTCGAGAAGATCGGCAAAGCAATCAAGCCCGAGCGCGATTTGAAATTCCAATATCTTGGACTGCAGACCCTTTACGATCGCTATTTGCTGCACACCAACGGCAAGCGCTTCGAGCTTCCGCAGACCTTCTGGATGCGTGTAGCCATGGGGCTTTCTGTTAACGAAGTAGACAGAGAAGACAGAGCGATTCAATTCTACGAAGTACTCTCCAGCTTCGACTTTGTCTCCTCGACACCGACTCTTTTTAATTCCGGAACACACCGCCCGCAACTTTCATCTTGCTTCCTCACTACGGTTAAAGATGATCTCGCCGGCATCTACGATGCGCTTAAAGAAAACGCGCTGCTCTCAAAATTCAGCGGTGGACTCGGCAATGACTGGACACCTGTTCGCGCGCTGGGCGCTCACATTCAAGGCACCAACGGCAAGAGCCAGGGTGTAGTTCCTTTCCTCAAAGTCGTAAACGATACTGCAGTCGCTGTTAACCAGGGCGGAAAACGCAAAGGCGCAGTCTGCTGCTATCTCGAATCATGGCACCTGGACATCGAGGAGTTTCTCGAGCTGAGAAAGAACACCGGTGACGACCGCCGCCGTACGCATGACATGAATACTGCCAACTGGATTCCGGATCTCTTCATGGAAAGGGTCATGGAGAATGCTTCATGGACTCTCTTCAGTCCTGACGAAACACCTGACTTGCACGAAGTGTATGGACAGAAATTCAAAGAAGTCTACGAAGCCTATGAAAGAAAAGCCGATGCCGGCGAGATGAAAGCTTTCAAGCGCGTTCAAGCAGTAGACATCTGGCGCAAAATGCTCTCGATGTTGTTTGAAACAGGACACCCCTGGATCACCTTCAAAGATGCTTGCAATTTGCGCAGCCCACAACAACACATTGGCGTCGTGCACAGTTCCAACCTCTGCACCGAAATCACCCTCAATACCAACGAGAATGAGATCGCAGTTTGCAACCTCGGCTCAATCAACCTGACCGCGCATATGATCAACGGTGCGCTCAACGTCAAGAAATTGGCGAAGACTGTTCGCACTGCCATGCGCATGCTCGACAACGTAATCGAGATCAACTATTACAGCGTCGGCAAAGCCCGCAATTCCAACCTCAAGCATCGCCCTGTCGGTCTTGGAGTGATGGGCTTCCAGGATGCCCTCAACATAATGAAGATTCCTTATGCTTCCAAAGAAGCAATGGAGTTTGCCGATGCCGCTCAAGAAGCCGTCAGCTACTACGCCATCCTCGCCAGCAGCGAATTGGCAGTGGAGCGCGGAACCTATGCGACATACAAGGGTTCCCTCTGGGATCGCGGCATTCTTCCGCAAGACAGTATCGACCTGGTAGACAACGCTCGTTCGTCTGCTGTCGAAGTCGATCGCACCAGCCGCCTGGATTGGACGCCGGTGCGCGAACACATCGCCAAACATGGCATGCGCAACAGCAACTGCCTGGCGATCGCTCCTACTGCCACCATCTCTAATATCGCTGGAGTCAGCCAATCAATCGAGCCGACATTCCAAAACCTCTATGTGAAATCGAACCTTTCCGGTGATTTCACTGTGGTCAACGAATACATGGTCGAAGAATTGAAAGCCCGCGGTCTGTGGGATGAGGTTATGGTTCATGACCTCAAGTATTTCGATGGTTCTCTCAAGAACATCGAAAGAGTTCCGCAAGAAGTGAAAGATGTGTTTGCCACAGCCTTTGAAGTCGAGCCGCAATGGCTTATCGAAGCCGGCTCTCGCAGACAGAAGTGGATCGATCAATCGCAAAGTCTCAACCTGTACATGTCCGAGCCTAGCGGCAAGAAAATGGACACAATGTACAAGCTGGCATGGCGTAAAGGTCTCAAGACCACGTATTACCTGCGTACCTTGAGCGCCACCAACGCTGAAAAGTCGACGATCACAACCGGCGCGCTCAATGCCGTTTCCAACGCTAAGGCTGATGTGCCCGCCACCGAAGTTACTTCTGTAAGTGTTTGTCTCTTATCTGATCCGGAATGTGAGGCTTGCCAATAAAAACCGAGTACTTGTAGAAACCCATTAACGCTGAGGACCCCTAATGCTGTCATTTGATGACGATTTCACCCCGCCAGATCAACAGAAAACTGATGCTCTTGCTGCCAAACCGGTTCAACCGGCAGCAAAGCCTGCAGAGCCGGCTCAACCCGTGCAGCAGTCGCAACAAGTACAAACTCAACCGGTTCAACATGCGCCGGCGCATGTCATGACTCAAGCTCAGACACTCGCTCAACCTCAAGCCGCTCCGCAAGCAACAGTCGCAGCAAAGCCATCGACCCAACCTCAGCAGGTAAATTCAATCAGCTTTGCTCCGGAAGAAGCGCACGGCTCCGGCGTCACTGGCGTCGAAACCATCGATTTCAATGCCAAGCGCCTGAGAGTCGATGATAAGCGAATCATCAATTGCCGCGCCGATCTCAATCAGCTCGTTCCTTTCAAATATGAATGGGCCTGGAAGAAGTACATGGATTCTTGCGCAAACCACTGGATGCCGCAAGAAATCAGCATGGCTCGTGACATCGCGCTCTGGAAAGATCCCAACGGTTTGACTGACGATGAGCGCCTTATCGTCAAGCGCAACCTCGGATTTTTCTCGACAGCCGATTCTCTTGTGGCAAACAATTTGGTGCTGGCTATTTACCGCCACATCACCAATCCGGAATGCCGCCAATATCTCTTGCGCCAATCATTTGAAGAAGCTGTGCACACTCACGCTTATCAGTACGTGATTGAGAGCCTCGGTCTTGATGAAGGCGAAATCTTCAACATGTACCGTGAAGTCCCCGTCATCCATGACAAGGATGCTTTTGAACTGCAATTCACTCAAGAATTGGCTGATCCGAACTTCCACACCGGTACGCCCGAAACGGATCAACGCTTCTTGCGCAACCTGATCGGATACTACGCAATCATGGAAGGTTTGTTCTTCTACGTAGGATTCGTTCAAATGCTTTCGTTCGGTCGCCAGAATAAGATGACCGGCGCATCAGAGCAATTCCAGTACATCTTACGCGACGAATCGATGCACCTCAATTTCGGCGTCGATCTCATCAACCAGATCAGACTCGAGAATCCGCACCTCTGGACTCCGGAATTCGAGAAAGAAATTGTCGATCTTTTCGATCAAGGTCTCGAGCTCGAGTACAGATATGCTGTCGATACGATGCCGCGCGGCGTTCTTGGTCTAAATGCCGGAATGTTCTCCGAGTATCTGAGATTTATCGCCAACAGACGGATGAAGCAAATTGGTCTGCCAGGAAAATATGAAAGTGCGAAAAACCCATTCCCGTGGATGAGCGAAATGCTCGATTTGAAGAAAGAGAAGAACTTCTTCGAAACGCGCGTTATTGACTATCAAACCGGTGGGGCTCTTTCCTGGGAATAATTCCTAGCTTCCGACTATAAAGAGAGACCAGAACGTACTCATCTATGTTCTGGTCTCCCTTTTTCTGAAGCCATTCAAGTTGTTTTTTTGCCTCGGCGATTTTGTTGTTCTGCAAAAGATAAATTCCCAGCAGCAGTCGATCTCTTGTCTCCGTGTTGCCTGCTCCCGCCGATTTCAGCATCGCTTGCTGGTCTTTTTTGCCAAGGAGAAACTCGATTATCGGCACCGTATTAGTCGAATTCATTCGACTGGACGCAATTTTCAAAGTCTCATCCGCTTCTTTTGGCTGACCGTTTTCTCTTAGCGCGAGAACCAGAAGACTTGCGGCATAGGATGCGGATCTTCCATTCCACTTAGACAATTTCAAGAAAGTGCGCAGATCGTCGATGCCCGCAGGCAAATTTTCCAGCGCGATTCTGAGCAGGGCGCGATCATAATATGGCGCCGGTTGCGAGGGGATAGTGGCGATGATTTTGCTATAGCGCGCACTTTCTTTGATCAGCTCTTCTTTGGTTACGGAGCGCATTATTCTTTGCGAGCTACTGCCTGTTTGCCCATCTGCAAAACTCAGTTCCATATTGCCGCGCATTGCTTCAACCGCACTCTTCAGCCTGTATATCGATTTATCCTTCGGTGCTAATGCGAGGGCTCGGTCTAAGTCAGCGTCTGCCGCTTCGAGGCTATGCAATTTCGCGTAATTTTGCGCACGATGCATGTATCCCGTAGCGAAATCCGGCTTTATGCTGATTGCTTTATTTTCTGCCTGAATTGCTTCGCTGTAGCGCTTCATCTCGTGCAAGCACATGGCCAGATCGTCCCAGGTATGAGGATTTCGGTCATTCAGCTTGAGCGATTTTTCCAGCTCAATCATTGCTTCTCTAGGTTTTTCCAAGCCGATATAGCAGAGCCCTCTGAATCTGAATTCTTCCGCCGTTTTTGCCGGCAATTGAAGAAGGCGCTTCAAATATGGTGCCCCTTCTTTAAGTCGCCTGGTGTTTATATAAATCAGCCCCATTCGCATAAGCGCTTTGACGTTGCCGGGCTTCATTTGCTCTTGCTTCTTTACCATGGCCAGCGCGGCATCGTAATTTTCCTGATTCAAATAGCAGTCTGCCAGACCGCCGTAGGCTTCAAAGAGCGTTGGATCATATGTTACTGCCTGTTTGAAATATTCAATTCCTTTATCAAGTTTATTGCTGGCGATGCACTCCATTCCTTTCTCTGTGAGAAGGACGGCATTCTTTGGATTTTGCTTAAGGGCATCATCCACCAGGCGATCTCGATGAAAATGCGCCTCGACGAATTCATTTTCAGGGTCATTGCGCACCATGCTTGCTCGTCTTATGTCTGCTTCCGCCTTCTGTGGTTGACCCAGCATCTGATATGCCTTTGCTCTGCCAACATACGCTTCGGCAAGATGGTTAGTTTGCTGAATCGCCGCATCGAAGTCTTTCAGTGCGAGTTGCGGCAGTTTTTGACGCAGATATACCTGCCCTCGATTGCACCTTGCTTTAGGCGACGGGGTAAATGCTTTGATGGCTAGATTGAAATCTTCGATTGCTTCTTTGTCTTTGCCCAGACTTCCATGCGCTACTCCTCTGGCGGTGCAGGCGTTGACTACATACATGTTGTGGTCTTTTATTTCGAAAAAATTGTCGGGAGTTTTTACCTTTGAAAGAAAAATCACGCAATTGCGATAGTCAGAACTCCAGTCATTCGAGGATTGTTTGATTGCTTTAGTAAGCGGAATTAGGGCTTCTTCGAATTTTTTAGCATGCAGCAATCTGAGCCCATCACCCAGCCAAAACTTTTCTCCTGCTTCCACTGAAGGCTGTGATGACACCAATGCAGATGCGATCAAAATAACGATGAGTCTGTTTGTCTTTTGCAATTTTGTCAACGCTTTTTGTCATCGACTGGGGGGGACTTCGCGTCTATCTTCCTACTGTACACCCTGGCCCGGAGGAATTCCTCCAACTCAGGGTCTCCTTTTCCGGTCAACCTTCTGCGATCTTCCTGCATCGCGGATTCCAGATTGCTGCTCATCGCATCGACATCACTATCATCCAGGTGAATGTTCTCATCCTCCGGCTTGAGCGTGCTCAGCTTCTGTAGATCTGGACGAGCCAGCTCCATATTGTTCAGGCTTTTGTAGCAGAAAGCTCTCACCTGATATGCTTCAGCGCGCTTTGGTGAGAATCCAATCGCCTTATTGGCGGCATCGATCGCTTCGTGAAATTTGGACATCTTCGCCAGGCACTGCGCTTTCAGGATATACCCCTGTCCGTAATTCGGCGACAATTTGAGAGCTCTCTGGCAGTCGACCAGTCCGGCTTTTGGATCTCCCATTTTCATTTTTATGCTGCCACAGCATCTCCAGTAATTTGGATTGTCCGGTTCCAACTTTACTGCGCGCTGATAACATTCGAGCGCTCTGGACTTCTGATTCCAGAGCGAATGCATAACACCCTTGTTGTACCAGAAGCGAGGGAAGTTGGGCTCAAGCCTCACCGCTTTCTCGAGCAGAGGCTCAGCTAACTTGAAATTTCTCGAATCAACATATATACCTGCCAGACCAGCACATGCCGCTGCGCAATTGGGATCTAATTCAAGCGCTCTTTTATAATCCGCTTCTGCCCTCTTCTTGTGCTCGTCCCAGCTGACCGAGGCTCGGGCGCGATAAACATATGGATTATGCGGATTGTGTTTGAGCGCGGCGGTCGTAATGGCGACGGTATACAAATAGATATTATCTTCTCTTACTCTCTCGGCAAGCGCGCGTGCGGTTATTTGCTCGGCATTGGCGTCCTTGAATTTCCTTTGCTGGTTGAAAATGCTTGCCAGCAGCTTATGTGCATCTGCCAGCTTCGGATCGATCGTCAGTGCTTTTCGCGCTGCGGCAGTCGCCTCTGCTAGTTTCTTTTCTTTGAATAACAATCGGCCTCGGTTGCAAATGTAAATCGCCGATTCCGGGAACATGAGCAACGCCATTGCAAAATCTTTCTCTGCCAGAGCTAGTTTTCCTTGTGAGGCGTATGCTATTCCCCTTATGGAAAAGCTTTCCGCTTTGTTGTTGGCGTTGCTTATCAGCGCTTCGCAATCTCGATCGTTCTTCATTTGAGACAAGCACTTAGCTGTTGAATTAAAATCGCTGCTGCAAGGTATCGAATACTTTTCGATTGCCGTATTCGCCAGCGAGACCGCTTTCTCATATTCGCCTTTGCTGATGAGCTCCTGCTCTTCTTTGAGTATATTCTGCTTGACCAGCTCGAGAGCGCCGGCGGAGACTTGCACCGCGACAAGCAAAACTCCAATCAATGAAAATAGATATTTTCTATTGCGCGCGTTCATTTCGCATCAGCCACCCTTTTCAAATAGACAGGCAAGAGTATGAATTCGTCGACTTCAGAGTCTCCGTTTTTCTTTATGTCTTCAAAAAAGCGGCGCGCCTTCTTTGAGTCCCCCTTCTGAAAGAGATCGATTGCAAAAAAGAGCAAATTGCGTGTTCTGTCGGCCCTGCTCATTTCGCTCTGCAGCAGTGTTTTCTCGTTGATTTTCCCGAGGAGATAATTGAGAATCGGCAGGCGATGTTGCTGATCGAATTTGGTTTCGGCACGATGAAGAGTTTCATCTGCTTGCTTATCATCGTGCATACTGCGAAAGACTATAGCGAGCAATGATGCTGCATAGCAGGAAGTCTTGCCCGACCATTTAGTCAGATACAAGAATCTGGCAAGGTCTTTAGAAGCTTGTTGGGGTTTGTTCGATGCGATTGATATGAGCGCGCGATCGTAATAAGGGTCGGGAAGTGATGGCGCGACGGCGATCACACTGGTATAGGAGGACGCCTGCTGTTCCATCTCCTCTTTTTTGATTGCCTTGCCTGCATCAATCGTCGATTTCCCAACAGCGCTGTCGGCGAGCATGAGCTCCATGTTGCCTCGATGCGCTGCAACTTCGCTGCTGTATTTGCGGGTAAATGTATCCTGCGGTGTAAGTTGAATCGCTCTTTCGAGATCCTGGTCCGCTTTGTCCCAGACCTTCAATTTCATATAGGCTACGCCGCGATTGTGATAGGCATCTTTTGAGTCGGAGTCGAATGAAATTGCTTTGGATGCCGCTTCTATGCATTCATGGTACTTGTTGAAATCAAGCAGCGCTGCGGCTTTGGTTGCGTAGGCATTGGCGAAACGCGGATTGATCGCAATGGCTTTGTCGCAATCGTTGATTGCCTGTTGGCTGTGTTTGCCCATACCAAAGTAAGCCACTGCCCGATTAGTCAGGGCACAAGGAAACCTGGGATTCAACTTGATTGCCGCATTTGAATACGGTATCGCTTCTTTATATTTATGGTGTTCTATGAATTGCAGTGCAATCCAGTCATATAGAAACGCGTCCTTTGTGAATCTTTCTCCAATCTGTTTCAGAACGCGGAATGCCTCGGTATCATTTCCGATTTGGAAAAGCGATTTGACTTCATTTTGATAGGCTATCGACAATTTCGGATCAATCGTCCGGGCTCGCCGATAATCTTGAATTGCCGATTTTTGTTCGCTGAATTTCGCCTTGCTTGCTCCCAGCGCATTGATCAAATATGGATTATTCGGCGACAGGGTAAGCCCTTTGCGAGCTAGGTCGCCGACGAATATGTGGAAGGATGTATCGAAGCTCTCGTCCGGTGGAGGCATTCTTCTTGCAATTTCCAGTTGCTTTAACGACAGGTTTGCTTGCTTTCTTGCCCTGTACAGCTTGGCTCTATTTTTGAATGGCTCAATCAGATCTGGCGAAAATTTTGTTGCCTGATCGAAGTCTCTCAGTGCCAGATCTAATTTTCCAAGGCTCAGGTGTCCGTTGCCACGATTGCAGACGGCTTTGCCAAATCGCGGATAGGCTTTGAGCGCTTTGTCGAAGTCCTCCATCGCTCTAGGAATATTGCCTAGCGTTCCATATGCAGTGCCTCTTGAGTTGTAGCAAATCGCTATGCTGTAGGTTTGGTCAGCGATGAAGTCGATGTCTCGTATCGATTTTGACTGAGCCGCTCGCTTTGCGGCCGACATGAAGTCACCATATTTGGTTTCATCCATGAGGCTGAGCGACTTCGTGAAGTCATTAAGAGCTTGCTGATAACGATTCTGTTCTAAAGATCTGATTCCGCGCCAATACCAATCTCCTGCCGTGGCTTTGGCATCTTCGCCGCGCGCGCGTGCGCCATCTGAAAATGTGCAACTAAACGACAACGCGAGAAGAATAGCGAAGAGACGTCTACGTTTTGCTTGCACGTTTCTAGTTGTTGCCGTACATGTCCGGTGGCTTCAGGTCGCCTGTGCCGTCGTCATCCGTGCCGACGGGAAAGCCCAAAATATTTCCAGACGATAGGAAGAAGTGTTTCCAGGACTGTGCGTACCATTTCAGGAAGCCAGGCCCTTTATGTTTCTTCTGTTTTTGATTTTTGCCGTTAGCGTTATTTGCGCTATTGTCGGCGCCGTTGCCTTGGGCCATGTCATATTTGTAAGCATCCTGCACTTTCGCATCGACGGCGGGATTTCCGCTCGCACTGCTGGCTTGTGTGCCGGGACTGACGTTGGGACGGTTGGGCAACTGGATCGGATAGGTCGATGCGCCTCTTGTTCCGACCGTCGGGTAAATCTGTTTCTGACCAGGATATTCCGGGTCGAGGTGAGTGGCTCTGTCCACAGGAACGCTGGCATCTTCCATTGCATCAGGGTCTATGTTTGCACCCGAGCCGAAAAATGATCTCGGGTCATCGCCTGTGATCGTGCCGCTGTTGCCGTATTCCTCTTTCTGGGCTTGAGCGGGCAGGCTCAATCCAGCCATGAGAAGCGACGCAATTGCAATAACAGAGATTCTTTTCATAAACAGTCTCGCGCGATAAATACGGTCTTGGCAGCGCTTTTATAGCACGCCAGGGCGCTAATTCCATTAGTGAAAAGACAGACTGCCCCTAGGTGCTGCCCGCGCCTGCAAAGGCGCTTTTAAGTGCGTTCTGCCAGCCTGTGTATTCCAGCTTCCTATCCGCCTGTGGCGTTACCTTTACATCTTGCTGCCACTGTTCCTGGATTTCATCAAGGGATTTGAAGATGCCCGCGCTCAGACCGGCCAGCGCCGCGACACCCCAGGCTGTCGATTCGACTTGCGCCGCTCTCACTACCGGAATATTGAGAACATCTGCCTGAAACTGAATCATGAAACCATTCTTCGTGGCTCCGCCGTCTACGCGCAACTCAGAAACAGCGATGCCATTTTTGCGCATGTCTTCGGCAACATCTCTTATCTGATAAGCCATAGACTCCAGCGCTGCCCGCGCCAAATGCGCACGTCCGCTGCCTCTGGTCAGACCGACGATGGTTCCGCGCACATCGGAATTCCACCACGGCGATCCCAGACCGACCAGAGCCGGCACGAAGTAGACACCTTCATTGTCCTTGAGTGAAGTGGCTAGAGCTTCTGTTTCTTCGCTTGATTCGATGATGCCGAGCCCATCTCGCAGCCATTGCACGGCGGCGCCGGCGACAAAGATTGCACCTTCGAAAGCATAAATCGGTTTTTCGCCCTTGAGCTGCCAGCCTACTGTCGTAAGCAAACCGGTGGTGTATTTTGGCGTGCTGCCTATATTGGCGAGCAAGAAACTGCCTGTGCCGTAGGTGCATTTTGCCATGCCAGGCTCAAAACATCCCTGGCCAAAAAGAGCCGCTTGCTGATCTCCCAAATCGGCGGAGATAGGCGCTGAAAATCCGACCAGATCTTTTCTGATGGTGCCGAATTCGCCGTTCGATGGTATCACCTGCGGCATCATCGATTTCGGTACGCCGACAATGTCGAGCAGCTCACTGTCCCACTCCAGCGTTTCGAT
This sequence comes from uncultured Candidatus Obscuribacterales bacterium, assembly GCA_964493595.1. Taxonomy (GTDB): domain Bacteria; phylum Cyanobacteriota; class Vampirovibrionia; order Obscuribacterales; family Obscuribacteraceae; genus QKMZ01. The sequence continues at coordinate 28,253 of CAZBOX010000006.1, forward strand.
GTTGTAGAGCATCGTGCGCGATGCATTGCTCGGCTCGGTGTAGTGGTTTTTTTCTTCCGTGAGATTCCAGATCAACCATGTGTCGATTGTGCCGAATAGCAGTTTTCCCTCTTCAGCCAGTTGTCTGGCGCCGTCCACGTTATCCAAAATCCATCTGATTTTTGGTCCCGAGAAGTATGCATCCGGCACGAGCCCTGTTTTCTTGCGCACGAGTTCGGCATGTTTTTCTTTGATTTGCTCTGCTAAGTCAGCCGTTCTTCTGCACTGCCAAACGATGGCGTTGTAGATCGGCTTGCCTGTCTCTCTATTCCAGACGACCGTTGTTTCACGCTGATTGGTGATCCCGATGCCGGCAATATCCGCTGGTTTTACATGCGCGTTCTTGACTGCTTCCTTGATGCATTCGACTTGCGTGCCGATGATCTCTTCCGGGTCATGCTCGACCCAGCTTGGCTTGGGAAAAATTTGCTTGAATTCCTTTTGCCCCACACCCAAGACGCTGCCTGAAGGGTCAAAGACAATCGCTCGGCAACTGGTGGTTCCTTGATCGATGCTGAGTATGTACTTATTGGACATTGGAAAAGAAGACCTCGACAAATCGCTAATTGGCGAACCTGGCACGTTTTCGGGCGCCGGAGGTGAAATCATAGCCGAATTCTTTCCGCCACACGTTAGATGCGGCAGGTTCGGTCTAGAATGAGAACTGTGGGCTATTACCAATGAGGGATTTTAATGCTCCCCAATCCTCCGGATTCGACACTTAAGAACTGTTGTTCTATTTGCGGGAAACCTTTGGAATCAGGGCTCATACCAATGCCGACAGCGCCCGGTGTAACAAAAAAACACTGCGAAGGCTGTAACAGTGACGTTTGCGCTACCCACTTCAGTGAATCGCGCAAGCGTTGCGTCCGATGCACAGCCGGAAAAGACACCTGGTGCAAAATTCCTGAATTGCCCAAACCCTGAGCCTGGTTGTCTGAGGGCTGTTTGATAAAACTTGCTCGGGTGTGGGAAAAACCGCCTCACACCTTTTCAAATTATGCGTTTATGATGCAGCCAGCCCGAAATGGAAGTATCTGCACCCTGGCGTGCCCGACACGTCGACCTGACAGGACAATAAATGCGCAAACCCAAACACAGATGGCATCTTCAGGCGTTGAGATCCTTTAGCTCAATGCTTATGGCGGTTCTTTTGCCCGCTTTATCGGTGGGTGTCTTTGCGCAGGGCGTCCTGGCTCAAGAGACTGCTGGACCTTCTTTTGCGGGTACCGACGGCAATGTTCCAGGCCTGTCGAGTAATTCCGGAGGCTACAACCACAATGCTCCGAGCACCTGGGGGCGGGGTGGATCTGTCGCTGCCAATTCCGCCTCGTATGTTAATCAACCCGGCGCAGTAGGATTTGCCGCGGGGCACAGCGGTTATGTGAATGGCGGCAACAACGGCAACCAATCGGCTGTGAAATTACCTGCTTCCAATTGCTGCGGCAAATTGACCCGCAACAGTAATTATTACTCCAACGAATACTCCGGCTACATGGAAAGTTTTATGCGCAATGCCACGAGCGGAGGGGCGGCCGGCTCTAATGCTGTTCCTGGTATGAGCACTGCTGGTGGTGGCGCCGCTTATGGCAGAAGCGCCGGTCGTGGAATGAGCGGAATGCCTGGTCAGATGTATGTTCCGGGGCAGATGGGCATGCCCGGGCACATCCCCGGACAGTCGAGCGTTCCTGGACAAATGAGTGTCCCCGGTCAAGTGCCGGGCTCGATTTGAAAGGCGCGGGCATTGTTTAGTTATTCGAGCCGAATTTGAATGAGCTTGAACTTGCACAAGGCAAGGAAAAATCCACTGTTATAAAAGCTGTTCAGGCGCTCAGGCATAGCGTCACTGCGGCGCAGGTTTCCGCTAGCACCGGTATGCCTCTGTCTCGCGCCGTCCAGCTTCTCAATCAAGTTGCTTCTGACACTGACGGCGCTCTTCTCGTCAATGATCGTGGAGAAATTCAGTATAGATTTGCTCCCAACTTTCAAGATCGTTATTTCACTAACAAGCTGAAGAAAACTCTGCTTACCGCCGGAATTTTTGTATTCGAGGCAGGGTTTTACCTGCTGCGTGTATCATTCGGCATAATGCTCGTGTTTTCTCTTCTTGTCATAGTGCTTCTCTTCATTGCCTTGATTCTTGGAGTACTGGGTGATTCGTCGAGTGGCGGCGATTCCGGAGGTGGCGGAGGTGGCGATATCGGTCTTGGCGGACTGCCGGATGTCGGACTTTTCGATGTCGCTTCTATTGCCGATGGTTTTGCCTGGCGCTATGGACCTGGGCACCAGGAGAAGCTTTACGAGCTCGAATACAGCGACGAGAAGAAGGCGAATTTCTTTCTGGAAGTTTTTTCCTTTCTCTTCGGTGACGGTAATCCAAACGCCAATCTCGACAAGCAGCGCTGGCAATTCATCGCCAAACTGATCGTCGATAATGGTGGTGTAGTCACCGAAGAGGAGGTTCAGCCCCTGCTTGACGGCACAAAGAGCTCTATTCTTCCTGTTTTGGTCCGCTTCAATGGGCGGCCTGAAGTGACCGAGCACGGTGGAATCATTTACGTTTTTCCTGAATTGGCTCAACAGTCTTCGGCAATTCTAGATTCTCTCAGTCTGCCGGGCACCGACGAAACGCCTGAAGGAAAAATCCGCAGCAATGTCGGCGCACGCTATTACGAGATGGTGATTCGCCCGCAGGAAGAGGCGATGCGAAATCAGTCGCACCTTCCCGCCGAGCCGCGAAAAGTGACGCTTGAAAAAGTGCAGCGCCCGCCCTTCTTGCAAGAGCGCTACTGGGAATTCAGCCAATTTTCGCTTGCATCCAGTCTCTGGGTGACGACGCTTGCCGCCCTCAATTTGGGCGGCAGCTACTGGTTGTACAAGCACATTGCTACATCGGCATTGTTGCACCGGTACGCTGCTCTGATAGATTGCTTGCTTGCGTACGCGGTCATTTTTGTTGCCCTCCCTCTTGTCAGGATCATTTTCAATTGGTGTGCCAACAGCTTTATTGAGCGGCGCAATGCGGAGCGGCAGAAAGCCTACGCTGTGATTGAACGCCCTAATTCTGAGCTGCGGCAGACTATGGCTGCTGGCGCACTGATGCGGCGTGAATTGGCAAAAACTATCAATCAGCCAAGCAAGATCGTCTACACGACCGAACGCGAGAATCTCGAGCAAGAGTTCGAACAAAAAGGTTTTTAGAGCTGTGGGAAAAGTACCATTCCGTCTTGGATGCGGCGCCTCTATGATGGCATTCTCAATATCATCCAGAAGTGTCTCCCAATGAAAAATTTACCGCTGACAGCCATTTCGCTCCTGGTTTTACTAATTAGCAGCGCCAGCCCGTCACTCGCGCAATTCAACCAGAACAACTCTTCTTCTTCTTCTTCTTCTTCTTCTTCCATGCAATTCATGGCTCCCAATTACTGGGGAGACGCCCGCGTGAAGAACCGTTCTACTGCGGTAAACAACTCGCAAGGCAGCGGCTCTGCCCCGATGAGCGGCGGCAGAAGTGGAGGAGGCGGCGGCATGAGCCCCTTTATGTTCATGGGACCGGCAATGATGTTGCCTGCCATGATGAGAACCACTCTGGGGCGTGGAGTTCATCCCAATCACAAGATTCGCCGGGCTGCGGATGATGAGGAGCAGAGTCCGTCAAAACATAAGAAAAGTAAGAATCAAAAGCCTTCGGTAAACGATGAGAATAATATGCCGGACCCGCTTGTTCCGATGAATTCGTCGCTGTCGAAGAAGACCTTCGATCTTCAAAATGGAAACGGCTCGGCTCTCACGCAAGAACAGCAAATGCGAGTGTCCGGCATAGTGCAAGATGAAGAAGTTTCAGGGCATATGCAGGCTCCGCTTCAGGACAGGGACTTTGCTCCCGCTCACAATTCCACGCAATCTCCTGCTGCAGTCCCAGGTCAGGGACAAGGAGAATCGGCGGCAATGCAAGCGCAGCCGGAGGCGTCAATGCAGGCGAAAATGCCGGCTTCGGGAGTCGACCTTCAGGGCGTCGATTTCTAGGTCACGCCTCTTTCAAACAACTGCCTGCTGGATAATTTGTTCAACTGCAATGCGCATGAGTTCGATGCCGGAAGCTTTTCCCCTGGGGGACCGGCGGTTTCGGTTTTGCTCATTATGTTGTTTGGCGTAGGTCTTTGCCAGTGGCAAGTGTACGAATAAAACCGGCGCAGGCTTCCTTTGTTTTTCCTGATAGCGCAAGCACTTGAAGTACACTTCGTTGCAGATAAATGTGCCTGCGTGGTTGGAAACCTCGCACAGGAAACCACTTTTCGTGAGCAGCTTGCTGATGGAGGCGACGGAAAGAGTCGTTTTCATCGCGTCTGGGGCGTTTTTCTCAATCAGTTGGTCCAGATATTGATGCCCGCTATTGTCCTTTATTCGATAGTCTCGAATGTTCAGCGCGAATCTTTCTAACGAAATCTTCTCCCGTTTAGCCGCTACACCAGTCAATATGACGGCACTATAGGCGTCTTTGTTGGCATCCAGCTTTCTCTTGAGCTTGGTCCACGCCTTGTTACAGCAAGTTGGCAACACCAGGGTGTCGAGCAAAACCTCGCCCTTTCTGCCTGGCAACTTAAAGGGGCTTTGCAGCGTCTCAACAACCATCTGGCTAGGGTTGGCGTCCAAGTTGTCGAAGGCGTCAAAACCCGCCACCAGTACTCGTTTGGGCTTGGATGGCAAGGGGTGTCCCTCCGAATTACCGCAAAAGCTTGTAAACAGTCCTTCAGTAGCCCATAGGCGTTTACGCCTCTTAGTGTAGAATATCCTTCACCCACGCCGAAGTGGCGAAATGGCAGACGCAGTTGACTCAAAATCATCCGCCTTCACGGGCGTGTCGGTTCGACTCCGACCTTCGGCACCAATTTTTCAACTCTAGAGAATCGATTTGGTTTTGGCATAGCGCTCCTGCGACGCCATGTGAAACCAAATAATCGCGGTTTGATCTGCCTTTATCCGTTTGAATCCAAGTTGATTCTGCTGGTTAGTTTTTGCGCGTGCGTGGTGAAAAGGAGCAGATAGGCTCTTTTGATCAAACCTGCTGTAACTGGCACTAAATATGGTGCAGCAAAAGTGCTTGGCGATGAAAAAACGATGCGAAGTTCAAATGTAGAGAGACATCCAAACTAAGTTTGGGTCACTTAGTTGCGCTTCAGTGTATTCTCTCCAAAAAGAAGTTCTCAAAGGAATTGTTCAAGGAATATCCCTTGCTTTTTGAAAAGAGCGAAGAGGGTCCGTGGGTTGGAAAGATATCTGACGAACTAGTACAACTTGTGTCCAAAGTTGATTACAAGGACATTCCAGGAATAGTTAAGCGCTGGAAGGAAGTCAAAGATGATTACGCGGACTTTGTGCATGAATATCCGAACGATGCTTTGGAAGCTGGTCTTAAAGACCTTCGTGAATTTAGCATAGATGCAATAAGCGTTGATGTCAGTTTTGAACGCTGAGTTTTTAAAGGCTTGGCGATAGACTGAAATTAGTCACATTTGGACCGCTTTTGCCAGCCATCTGCGAGAATGCAAGTTGGTAACTATTGTGTTGGGCTCAGTGATGAAGATAGACGCATTACTATTTGATGGCTTTGACGAGCTAGACTTTTTTGGTGTGTTTGAAACTTTACGCATGGCTGGTCTTTCTGTGGAGACACATTCTCTTTACCAGCAAGATTTTGTCACTGCTGCGTATGGTTCACGGCTTCTGACTGATGGTGTTTACAGCGAGCAACTCGAATCGGATTTGTTGTTGCTGCCGGGTGGAGGTTGGATTTCTCGCGCGCCCAGAGGTGCTTGGGCGGAGGTTCAGAAAGGCACGATTTTGGATGTAGTAAAGGCTGCTCATGCTGCTGGAACTGTCATAGCAACTGTCTGTACCGGCTCGCTTGTTTTAGGTAAGGCTGGGATTCTGAAAGGTCGCAAGGCGACAACTAATCATGGAGCGGTAAAAGAGCTGATGAATTGCGGTGCGAAGTATATCCCCGCACGCGTTGTTGATGACGGAGATATCATCACCGCTTCTGGTATCACGGCAAGTCTAGATCTGGGTCTTTGGTTGGTTGAGCGTTTTGTATCTCGCCAGGCCGCCCAGGGTGTTTCTGAAGGACTGGAATTCGAACGCCGAGGTATTGTTCACCGATAAGCCCATATTCCCCCTTCAGTCAAAACACCGAATTTTGTTGAGTTTCGCGGTTTTTCTATGGGGCTGCCCGTATGCAAATATACACAGCGCTATAACCGCGCTTGCATTCGTCCGCCTATGATGGCAGTAACTCAATTTATGCGCTGCGGAGCTTACTGGCAAAAGAGCTCTCCTTTTGTATTGGAGTCACCATATGAACAACACTCGTGTCGCAAGTACCTATCTGCTTATTCGAGAAGAAAATCCGGTTGCAGAAGTGGTACCAACGGCAGAAAAGTCCGATCTGAAAGTTACGATAGATCGATTACTGGTTCTGGCATCTATAGCAATCATTGGTGTTTTCCTCGCCTGGGTGCTGCACCCCAATCATTATATGTTGACTGCATGTTGGGGTTGGGCGGGATTGTGGGTCACGGACAGGCTCTCTGAGAGGAATGCCTATCGTGTTGCTCCACTACTTATATTTCTCAATCTCATCAGTTTCCCCGAGGGCTTTATTGCTCTGCCGATCGCAGCTTTGACGCTTGGATTGTCTCAGGACTTTCAAGTCGATGAGAGCATGCGTGAAGCGATGCGTTTAGCTGGCTTGACGGGAGCCGCGCTGACATTGTTGTGCATGCTTGCATAATTTCGCAGAATTTCGAACTGCTGTAACCCGAATGGGCTATGGATTCTGCTTAACGCAAATATCTCGACATCCGTATTTCCATTTGCACATTTAACTCTAAGATGGAATTAGCGGAATTTGACCGGCTAAGAGCTCTCGGCGAAGAGCTCGGAATCCTCATGGGGAGACTGCTTATGAACGGCGTACATGCATCACTCAGTCCTACGTTTGCGAATGAAATACCGGCGATTGACTTCAATGTGGGAGCCACAGAGCGTGGTCAATCAGTCGATTGGAAGCGCGCAGTCCTAGCGCTCCACCTTATCTGCTCCGGAATGCTCCTCGTAATGGCGATAGATATTCATATAACAATGCTCACTATCTGCTTTGCCTTGTGCGGATTTTGGGCTTCGCATCGACTTTCCAGCAATGGCTGCAAAATGGTAATTCCGGTTCTTGTGATACTTAATGTCATTATGTGGAGAGAGATGTATTTGGCGCTTCCGTTTGCAGCGTTGGCGCTGGCTCTATCTCGCCGGTTTTCTGTCAGCGATAGATGGCGGGGCGTGATGACAGTGTCCGCGCTCATTGGCGCGTCGATGTCCATATTGTATGTGTTCAGTAGGGAAATTCTTACAGGAAGCGTGATGTTTTGAGTGAAAGAACATTGTTCTAGCTGAAAACGAGATGTTCTAGCTAGAAGTGCGACGGTGGCTGATTATTTTCCTCTGCTTCCATCCACTCCCGGCAAAATTCGAGCAGCATAATATCGTTGCCGTGCGAGGCAAGTAGTGAAAGCCCAGTTGTTGTCTTTTCCGTCACTGAAATCGGCACGCTGATTTCAGGTACTCGTGACAGTGGTGATAGTGCGGTGTGGTTCATATTTTGAATTCTGTTGTTCAAAAGGACTTCGTCGCTTGAGTCAATCAGTGGTGGCAAGTTCGCTGTGGTCGGCATGCAGAGTATTGCATCACCGGCGAGAATCGATGCCATATCGTCGATTACTTTGTCTCTGGACTCTCGTGCTGCTTGCCAGTCGTTTTCCGTAACTGTCCTTGTGTAATCGAATCGCTCCCTGATTGACGGGCACATATACGGATTATTTTCTTTCAGCCACGCGCCATAGATTCCCCACGATTGCTTGGCCTGGAAAACTTTATAGAGCGCGGCGAGACTGCCCCAGTCAAAGCTTTGCAAATCGACTTCTTCGACATTGTCAAACCTGTGTGATATCTGCTCTACTGCTCTTTCCAGCGCCGGCAGAAGATCTTTGGAAACATCCGCGAACGAATCTTTCGCCACGAGGAGTTTCCTTGCTCTCTTTTCGTTGTTCTTTTCACCCAGTAGAACACAACCACATAATTCAAGGAGTTCCGCGGTTTTCGCCATCCAACCAACCGTGTCTAGTAGTGGCGCCAATGGTGCCACTCCCTCAAGCGATACGCGACCATGCGATGGTCTAAAACCATAACAACCACAATAACTTGCCGGTACGCGAATTGATCCGCCTGTGTCGGTCCCCAGCGCAAAATCCACAAGCCCTGCCGCTACCGCTGAGCCGGAGCCGCTAGAAGAGCCGCCGGGAATGCGGTCGGGATACTGCGGATTGTGCGGCGCGCCAAAATGAATGTTGATTCCGTCGACACTGAATGCGAATTCGTCTGTGCACGATTTGCCTACCAGTGTCGCTCCAGCTTCCAATAGTTTGTCTACAACTTCAGCATTCTTGGACGCTGCCGCATGGGTCTGCGCATAAGTCGGATTGCCGACGCCTGTTACTTCCCCTTTGATGTCGAACAGGTCTTTAGCCAGAAAGGTTAGACCCTTTAGAGGACCATCGGGGGCTCCTTTTATATTCAGTTCTTGAATGACGCCATTGAATCGTTTGATTGCATTCGACATTTCAATTGCCGAAACCTTGGTTTTGCATTCTCGCTTCTCGTTGCGCCTGGCGTTTTGCCATAAACGCCGCAAAACTGTCAGCAGTCGTTGCATCAGGAACAAAGGGTTCAAGCCTGTATGCTTGTTCTACGCGAACAATCAGGTCTTCAGGCATGCCCGCAAAATTGAAGCCTTTGATAGAAGTTGTTTTGCGAATTCCCTGACCTAATGGCTCGAATCTGCCGAATGTCTCAATTGTGGTTGAGCGTGCGATTACACCCGTTTCTTTGTCAACCACAATGGCTGGACCTGTCGCTGTTTCGACAACAGAATCGTTTGCCGAGTGCAAGAATTTCGATTGCCGAATCAAGTTATATTGCACGCTACCTTCTGACTTAATCGAATTTCTATAGGGGCAGCGATTCAAGTGCCACACTCTTCCGGTCGAATCCAGCTGATGTCCGTAGTGAAAAGTCCGGTAGATCTTCTCCAGTTTGTTGGGTGCCAGGTGAGTCTGCGTTCTATAGTCAATGAAATCCACAACTAGAGAGCGGTCGACGTAGAACGTGCCTGCAATCCAAGGTGGAATGCAGATCCAGTCGTCTACGGGGGTGCCCAAAATGGCAGCATTCGCGTCAAACTGTTGTCCGGGTCTGAATTGTGGTTCTAGAGGCTGAACGGTCTCTGAGTGCTCAATTCCAGCCCTGAGCATAGTAGGTGCGCCGCCATTGCTGGATTGTGCCAGAGCCGCACCGCCTTGTGAAACTGTAGGCAAACCTGAAAATAGGGCGCCCAGCACAAAAATTGATGCCAATCGACAGAAAGTAACCTTCATAACGTTGAGATTATTGCATCGCTGGCGGATTTAATCTATTGGAAGCGCCTAAGGTGCGGGTCTTGCGAATTTTGGGGGGCACCGAAGCCTTCAGAGTGCCAATCTCGGCGTGCTGGCGCCTGGTCTAGTCCGGGAAACCCTGCGGGGCGCCAGAAAAGTGCCTGACTGGCTATTTTTAGGGCATATAAGTATAAAGGGAGATATGTGTTGACGATACTCGTCTGCACCAACCTGGGATCGCCATGGGCTCGAAGAAGAAAGCCAGCAAGTCGAAAGCGACCGTTCACTCCCATGAGTGTATGGACGCTTGTGATGTCGAACTGAAGGTCGCGGAGCCTGATATCGAGGTGCCGCCGTCGTCGGAGCTTGGCGTGGCGGCTGAAGAGTCGTCGGAGACGAGCCCCGCGGATCCTTCGGTTTCTAAGGGCGAAGAAATTTCGAGGACGTGCGACGCAAAAACACCAGCTCAGGAAATTCAGGTTCAGGAAACACCAGAACAAGCAACGGCTGTTCAGGAGAAAACGCCCGGCTATCTTCCGCCATCCGGCATTCCACTAAGCCTGAAGCCTGAGATGTCCACGGAGTGGCCGTTTACCAGGAAGAGACAGGTTTTCAATGTCTTCTATTTTGGTTTGCTTTCGTTCCAGCTTCTGATGCTGACCAGAACTGGCGCTGCGCCTTGGGCTGCGTATTTTTGTCTTGCGCTGGTGAGCTTTTTGACAGCTGCTTCTGTCTATTATCTCGTCAACCATCGTAAGCATCAGACATCTCATGACGAGTTTAGTCCTCGTGTAAGACGCAGTTTGCGCGCTGTTGGATTGCTGGTACCTGCGTTCTTGATGTTTGCGATAGTCAAGTCCGAGCCGCCTATTCAGGACGCGAAAAATATCTTTGAAGAGAAGGGCATAACTCTGCCAGCGTACGCTGCAGTAAGTGGTGACTTTGCTCGCGAGATGGCTCAGGGCAAGCGCGAATTTAAGCGACATCGTTTTGAGAATGCGCTCAAACACTTTGAACAGGCCGCCAGATTGGAACCCTCTTCTGATGTTGCGTTCTCGTGGATGGCCGAGTCAAATGACAGTATGATGCAGCTCGCACCCGCATTATCCGCTGCGATGCGCGCAATTGATTTGAATCCGAATAATGAGCAAGCTCATGTTGTTGCTGCTCACTATTACACCATTACTCAGAATTATGAGAAGGCGAGAGAATTCGCGCAGAAAGCAATTGCAATCAATCCTGAAGATGGAGAGGCATACGGCTATCTGAGCAAAGCCTACAATGGGCTGGGCGACCCTCTAAAGGCTCTCGAGAACGATAACTTTCATGTGAAATATCACTTCTATGAGTCACGCGCATTTGAACAAAGAGCGCGGACACTTGAACTCCTGGGTCGCCATAGTGAAGCTGAATATACTCGAGAGTTAGCAAAGAAAGTTGGCGAAGTCGGTGTCCGCTGACTCTAATCGGCTCCAAGATCCCAGGTGAAGGATGCGTCCATGTGCACATCGTCCCTGTTTACGTTCAATTGTCGGACTGTTGCATCTACAACTCGTTGAAATATTTCTTCCTCTTGAGGGTCCGAATATCGAAGTTTTTCCTTGTTGAGCGTGATTAGTCTGAGAATAATTTCTTCTATGGTCAGCACTTCTATGTTGAACTCTCTACCGAAAAACTCCCGTGAACGTTTATAGCTAGGAGTCTCTAAATCTAGAAACATTTGAAGGTAAGGCCAGCCTTCTTCTATCTCCTTGAGAGAGATTAGATTGTTTAGTACTGTCTTTCTTCTTATCTGATGGCGTTGTAGTCCGTAATTTTCTATAAGAGATCTTCGCAGCATATAGAATACTTTCTGCGTGAAGCATTCTTCTGGTGGTGTTATCTTGAGCCTCTTCTTTACGAACATCACCACATCTCTGACGGTGATGAGGTTTTGTGCATCCTCGTCGGGAATCTCAATTCCGAATTCCTCTTCGAATGCCAATACTAGCTCAACAGTATCCAGTCCCATATTACGACTCCGTCCAGCTGAGTCCATTTGGGAGAATCGCTGCCGAAAATTCAAGATGTAAGACGCGGCGATGACCTGGCTTTATCGATTTTGATGAACTGTGCAAGATCAACGGGCGCATCAAGATGATGTCGCCTCTTTCAGCGGGACAGGCGATAGACGTCTTTCCTTTCAGGCACTCAGCAATTTCAGCAGGTTTGAAAATTCCATCTCGATGAGAGCCGGCAATGAATTTTATAGCTCCATTTTCCTCTGGGCATTCATCGAGATGAATTCTCAGAGAGACGATACTCTCCAATATCTCCTTTGGTGGTTGTGTATGGACTGTTCCATCTTTCAACGACCAAGGACCATATCCTTCAGTTTCGATGCGCCTCTCGACTGCGATGGAAAGATCCTGGTGCCAAGTAACGTACCAATTGGAGGCAGGTGTTTTGTCAAAGAAAATTGAACGGACTGGTTTTGTTTTTTTTCCTTGAAGTGGCTCTACTATCTCGCGAATTTCTTTCGATTCTGCGATTCTTCTGACTCCTTGGCACTGTTTTAGAAGGTTGCGAAAACCAGCTGCCATTACCGAGTTTTGTGACTCGCGAAAAGATTCGATCGCTTCACTCAGAGAATCTATTTGAGTCTGAGTAAATGGATTGTGGATACGGGCGAATCCATCTCGTTCGAAATCTGCCAGAACCTCCGGCTGGTTCAGAATAGCCATTTTGTATCCTTCAAATCCGTAGGTCTTGTCTGCAGCATTATTTTTGAAAAGTCTTCTGTGCTCTTAGCCGGCAGAGGTTTGCCTGAAAGATAGAGCAGTAGCTCGAACTCGTTCATCATTTTCTTGTCAGTTTCTTTGAGCTTCTCGTAGTCGTTTGTTCTTGTGCCTTTCAAATAAGCCAAATAACGCTTGCGAATGAGTTCTTCATCCTTTGAGTAAAAGCCACCTGCTGTCGCCTTGCTCACTTCCGTGAGCGCGTTTTCTAAAAACTTATTTTTTTCCTCGGACTTCGCTGTTTGCGCCAGCCGTTCCCAGCAGATGGAAAAGGCGTGCGAGCGCCTGGCGTCTGCGTTTGGAAAAGACTTTGAAAGAAAGTTTTGCAAAAATTCTTTGTCTTCAACAAAATCGAAGTAATGCGCAGGTTCTAGCGAATGGCTGACGAGATACTCATAGGTGTAGAAGTCGAGCAGCGCTTGCTGCAGGTTGTCCAGCTTCTCATTGCACAGAGCCCGGCGAGAGAACATCGAGGCGTCGTATTGCACGCGGGAACTTGCCAGCCGGTCAAGAATCGCTTTTGCTTCAGTATATTTTTCGTCGAGTGTAAGGGAATTCGCCAGCATCGAAAGCGTGCGCCAGTGCAGAGACTCTGTGACTGTTATCTGCGCTTTTTCAAAAAGCTCTTTTGCTTTATTCAGTTCTTCGCGAGCTTTCGTTATGTCCTTTTTTTCGTACCAGCATTGTGCAAGGAATACATGCGGCGATGGTGCCAGTGGATCGGCTTTCGACGCAAGTTCGAATTGCGGAATTGCTTCCTCGGCTTTGTCATTTCTAAAGTGCAGGCGGCCAGCCATGAAGTGCTTAGCAAAATCTATGTCGGTAGCGCCTGGGCTTAGCAATGGCTGAATTGCAGATGATGCTTTCTTGTGTTCTTTCTGGAATTTTGGATCCAGAATATAGCGTGAGCCAAACTCGCAAAGAGATTCTTTGAAGCTTGTGCAAGATTCTGTTGATGGCCATCTTGGATCGGCGAAGTCTTCGGCTTTGGAATCCAGCAGGAACTGGCAACTCACCTGTCGGCGCGCACGTTGCAGCGCGGGACGCGCATAGGTCGACCAGGCGTTCGAATAGGCCACATGACGACCGAGGTCTGCCATGTGGACCAGTTCGTGCAAGAGAATGCGCTTCAGATCTTTCTGATTCTCCGCGCCATCGGCAACGAACATCGCGCCGTCCACAGCCAGCACGTATGCGTTCGTGGTTTTGCCTAATATGTTTTTGTAAGGAATGTATGGACTCTTCAAAATAGGAATCGGTCCATGCTGGGATGCTAGCGTCACCACCCCTGGTGCTCGCTTTTGGATTTCGAGCAATAATTTAGTGACTAGCGCTCTGTCCTCTTCTTTCCATGGATGGCTATCGTAGTCGAAATACTTTAGTCCGGAAGGAAACGTGGAACGATCGGCGCAGTAAAAGAATTCTTGTTTGGAATCGCTTGTATCGGCTGCTTTTGCCTGCGTGCATGTAAGGCCCGTAGCAATTAACGAGATTAGCAGCGCGACGAAAATTACATTGCGAACGTTGATGATTCTGTTCAAAGTGTTTCGCTCCCCTGGCGCAGCGCAGCACTTGCAAGCTTTTGCGAATAGCGCCGGATGTCGACCGGCCATTTCTCCGTCAGCTCGTTGAACTTTGTTTCGTTACCCGCAAATAACGCCCTTGTCGATTCTTCGAAGCCGGGCAAGTTTCCCGCCATTGCAGACATGAATCTATATGCAGCCTCCTGTGACCTTCGAATTGTATCCTTGTCTACATTCGCACGTCTGGCTTCGTCAACCAACTTTCGAAGTGCGACAGAGGCTCCCCCTGGCTGGCTGTTGAGCCAATCCCAGTGCCGAGGCAACAGTGTTATCTCCCGTGCCACCACCCCCAGCTTTGGTCGGCCGGGCCCTTTAGTTCGTTCGTCGCTCTTTGATTCGCTTGCAGAGCGTCTTGCTGTTTCACCGAGGCGTGACAAGACATCTTTGGCTGTGCCGCGAAAATCGATCTCAATTGGCTGGGCTGTAGCGTCGTCGAAGATCAGTACGAAATCACTTTCTCCACCATCAAGCGCTTCTTTTGTGGCTTGTGCGACGTATTTGAGATCGCCTGTCGCGATCATTTTCACGCCGGCAAAAGACGTGCAAGTTTTCTCGTTGGCTTCTGATGTGCTCATTTCAATTTGCCTGGCTTTGCCGTCTAACAGGAATTCTACCCGGGTAAAATAAAGGTGTCAATATTACCCGGGTAAAATGTGACACAGCGGGCCGGGCGCACTCTTTGCCTGCGGAAGCTCCGGAGTCATCAATAAAGGGATTGCGCTTTCATTTGGGGCTTGCTGTCTCTAGTGCGCTGGATAAGCATTGAGAGCTTGACCGATTTCTTTATAGAGGGTGGGTAGCCAGATAGGATCGCCCGGCGCGGATGGCGGTGGCTTGAATTTGCGCAGGTCTACTGGGCATATGATGATCGCTATATTGTGGTCTTTGGTGTCATTCGCCAGAACAAAAAGGTCCTCGGCCGCTGTATCGCCCATCGCGAGGCAGCCTATCGAGCCATTCGAGCCGTGGATTAAGATGTCGCTGCCCGGCTTGGTTCGCCCATCTATGCGCGCATGCTCTAAATCGAAATCATTGGGATAATTCAGTCGAAGAGCCAGATGATATGGGGTGTTCGGCTCCAGGGACTCCAGTCGATAGACGCCCTCCGGTACTTGCAGATCTCCCTCATTCAGCTTGGGTCCTAGTTTGCCGCTCGCGCCCAGTACCGGATAGGTATGCAAATGGGTGAATATTCCGTCGGCAGTGCCTGTGTAAACCTCAAGAATTCGCTTGTCCTTGAACGCAACCATGGCTATTTTTTCTGGAGGGTAGGGCTTGCCTTGCTCTTGGAACATGGCTGTAAGTCTGGTTCTTGTGACCTCACCGTACGTTTTTATCTGATCCTCGACAGTTTTCTTGCCTAGAAGAACCCTGAGCGCGGGCACTTGCATCATGCCTTCTTTGAGAGCGGTGCGGGCAAAATACAAAGCGCCTGCAAGTGCAGTAATTGCACAAACAGTGATGGCTATTTTGGCCGACTTATTCAAATAAAACCGTTAATCCAAATATTCTCTGAGTTTGCGAGAACGGTTCGGGTGGCGCAGTTTTCTAAGAGCCTTGGCTTCAATTTGCCTGATACGCTCGCGTGTGACGCCGAACAATTGTCCAACTTCTTCCAGCGTGCGCTGGCGCCCATCGTCCAAGCCGAAGCGCAAGCGCAGCACGTCGCGTTCGCGCGGAGCCAGCCCAGCCATAACTTCGATAATGTCTTCACGCAGTAGTTCCTGCGTGATGCTGGATGCGGGCGTTGCGGCATCGGTGTCTTCGACGAAATCGCCTAGTTTTGAATCATCTTCTTTGCCCACAGGAGTCTCGAGAGAAACCGGTTCGGCGGACATTTTGATAATTTCGCGCAACTTGCTGACGCTGATTTCCATCACCTGAGCAATTTCTTCCTCGGTGGGCTTTCTGCCTTTATCTTGAGCCAGTTGCCGTGTGGCTTTCTTGATTTTGTTGATGGTTTCGACCATGTGCACAGGAATACGGATAGTGCGCGCCTGGTCGGCAATGGCGCGCGTGATTGCCTGTCTGATCCACCATGTCGCATAAGTACTGAACTTGTAACCACGCTCGTAGTCGAATTTTTCAGCCGCGCGAATTAAACCTAGATTGCCCTCTTGAATCAAATCAAGAAGCTGCATGCCACGTCCTGCGTAGCGTTTTGCAATTGACACAACGAGTCTCAAGTTGGCTTGCACGAGCTGACGTTTTGCAACGGCGCCCTCGGCTCCGCCCTGCTCGATTTTTCTCGCCAATTCGATTTCCTGGTCGGCTTTCAAAAGGGGAATGGTCCCGATTTCGCGCAAATACATGCGGATCGGGTCGCCGTCGGTCAGACCACCCTGAAGGGTCTGGATATTGACGTCTTCCTCAGAAACTTCATCGTCTTCGATTGCAAAGGCGGCATCCTCCTCTGCTTCCTCGAATTGCTCATCATCCCCCTGTGCGGGTTTTTGTTCAAAGGTTGAAGAAGCTGAAGATGAATCTCGCTTTTGTGGCTTTTTCGCCATTTTTTCCTTCCTGCCGCCGCCGGCCTTGGTCTCCGCTTTAATGTGCCCCGAGTCAACAGTAGCAAATTTCCGCTCGGTTAAGGTTTGGGACAGTATATCCCGTAACCGTTCCTTAAATCCTACCGGAATCGGGATGTCATTGCGAAAATCCCGAAGCTGCTGACGCACCTTAAGACTGTCTGCCCATGACCCCTGGCAGGTTAAACATCGGTCCAGGTGTTTGACTACCCCGGCGGTCGTTTCTGTCGTCGCTTCATCGTCCAACATCAGCTCTAATAGAGGCATTGCGTCGTGACAATTCATTTTTCTTCCCTTTCACAATTGTGTGTAGATTCCATAGTGTTAGGCGCCTGTGCGCCTCCGAAGTTGCAAAGCTTCCGGCGAAGAATGTTGCGGACCCGAAACAGTCTGATTTTGGACGCGCTTGCGATTGGAACCGCCACGGCTGGGGTTTAAACATTGAAGATAACGAGGTTGGGAATGCCGAAACTTTGTCTGGTGGCTGTTTTGACCTTTGCGCTTTTGTCAGTGCACGGGGCGGCACTTTGTGCTGAAACCGGCATGGACGAGTTTCAGAAGGGCACTGCCGCTTATGGTCAGAGAAATTATGCTGCTGCTGTCGGACACTTTACTCAGGCTGCGCAGAAAGGCAATGTCACAGCAACCTATTACCTAGCATTGAGTTATCTCGGGTTGAAGCAAGATTCGAAGGCAGTCGAGTTGTTTCGCCACATCAGCAAGAATTTTCCGAATACTTCCGAAGCGGATAATGCAAATACCTATTTAGGACGGCTCTCGCAGGTTGCTCCAGGTGCTGCGCCCACCGTGAAAGCGACTGCAGGTGGGACTAAACAGGAGTCTGGGTCTTCCGCTGAAGCCTTGAAAGAAAAGTTGGATAGCCTTTCGCAGGAGCAGTGGGCGGCATTACCCAAGACCGCGCGCATTCCGTTTCAGATGCAAAACGGCCATATGCATGTTCAGGCAAAGGTCAAAGGAGAGTATCTCGATATCATCTTTGACACGGGTGCAAGTATTTGCGCCGTCAGTATTGCCGATCATCCAAACCTGTTCAGTAAGGCTGAGTTGGAAAAAGCGCCAGTTGTTCCTGTTGGCAGACCTCATGGAGTCGAATACATGCGACTTGTCACGGGCGAGGTTTCGGTGGACAAAATCACACGCAACTGCGCCATTATGCTTTCTCGAGAGCCTGGCGTGTCAGTGATCGGGCAGAATTTCTTCAGAGAATATACTTACGAGATAGATGGCTTCTATGTTCGAATGTCGAAGGCGCCTTACCAGAAGACGGAGGTCGCTGCCACTTCGGGCGCCATCAACTCAAAGAGTGGAAAACCAGGTGATGCTGCTCTTGTAGCTAAGAGTGTTTCCAGCGCAGGTGCTCAGGAAAAGAACTTGTCCGTCAGCACGAGCACGAAATCAAAGGACAAGTATTCGGTGCCTTTTGTGCGGGAAAATAACTGCATGATTGTCGAATTGATGGTGAATGGAAAGCCCATAAGGACGACATTTGACACTGGATGCGCGCCGGATGGATTGGTCATGCCGATGTGGATGATACCGCAGCTCGGAATCCAGCATAATTCAGATGGCTTTTTTGCGGAGCGCGCGGAGATTGGTCCAATCATCAGAAAATACGCGAAGATTCATTTTGCAAATGGATTGGACTGTTTGCTGATTGGACCTAAGTTTTTCGGCGACAGGCCATACACCGTCGACCCGGTCAACAGTGTAATCAAATTTCAGTACTGAAATAAGGGTTGGAGATTCCTTTTGTTGCCGTTTCAGGGTGAAGTGTTCGAGATGGCAAGACGAAAAAGGAGGACGCCTTGCGTGAGGGCAGGAATCTCCTCAATCAGTATCTCACCTCGTCGCTTGCAAAATGCTTGCTATCAGCGCTTGCCATTGGTGAAGCTGGTTTTGGGAAATTCTACGGAGAATATTGTTCCCTGGTCGCCGGCTGGGCTGTCGATTGAAATTCTGGCATTATGTGCGTTGGCTACCTCTTGCACTATCGAAAGACCTAGACCACTGCCACTGCCTGTAGTGCCGTCGATTCTGTAAAAACGTTCAAATACTTTCCCTCTTTCCTCTGCGGGAATGCCTGCGCCGGTATCTAAAACTCGCAGCGTGACAGGGTCTCCGTTTTTTACCTGCACTTTTACTTTTCCGCCGTTCGGTGTGTAAAGAAGAGCATTCTCGACAAGGTTGCTGACAAGATTTCGCAGTCCAGTCTGTTCTCCATAAATGAAGGCGGGTTCTTGTGACGACTCATAAACTAGCTCGAGATCCTTTAATACTGCTCGCTCTACAAGCTCGGCAGTAACGTCTGAGACGATGAAATTCAAGTCGATTTGAGATTTTTGACTCGTACTCTGGTCGCTTCCGTCGGTGCGTGCCAGAGCTAGCATTTGCCCGACCAGGCGAGATGCTCTATCAATGCCTGTGTCTATTTCTTTTACTACGTGTTTCAAATCCTCTTTGTCGTTCATCTCAGTTCCGATACTGGAATATGTTTTCAGTCCAGCCAATGGTGTGCGCAATTGATGGGCTGCATTGGCAATAAAACGTTGGTGCGCCTTCAAGTCTTCCCTCAGTCGAGAGAGCAACTGATTAATCGCCTCAACCAGTGGGAGGACTTCTTCTGGTACTTCGTTATCGGAAACAGCACTCAGGTCAGACTGAGAACGGCTGCGAATTTGAGCTTGCAGCATTCCGAGTGGGGTCAGGATTTTTGTAACGCCATACCAGACTGCGATCAATCCAACGATGAGAACAAGTAATTGCGGTATGGCAATGCTGGCAAGCAATTTCTGCTGGAAAAGGGCTCTGACCTTGGTCGTCTCCGCGACTTGAACGATGACTGTGTCGCCACCAGGCTCGTCGACGTCCACTTTGATCTCGGCAATGCGAACTTCTTTACCGTCCAGTTTTTCCGTGGCAAGATGCGGTTGGTTTATCTCTAAATTCTCGGGCGGCTTTGGCATATGAGCATCGCCTGTGATTCTTTCCCCGTCGCTTGCGAGAACGCGATAATAGAATCTATCCGACACATCGTGCTTCAAAATTGCAATGGCGGCAGGCGGAAGATCCGCTGTGACTTTGCCGTTTTTCACACGCAATCTGCCGACCACCGAGTCGGCGGAACTCATCAGGTCTTTATCGAACGATTCGCTCGAGTAAGCAGAAACCAGCCAGTAGCTGACAGTCGCGCTGGCGATGAACAGTCCGACGAGGACAGGCATGAAGAGTATCAACAATTGCTTTCGAATCGAAACTCTCATTTCTTTTCAAGCACGTACCCAAATCCGCGCACGGTATTGATAGAAACATCGGCTGTTTCGAGTTTTTTTCGCAATCGGTGGATGACGATCTCAACCGCGTTTTCGCTGGATTCATCCTTCCAATCCGAGACTTGCTCAACGAGCAATCTTTTGTTCACAACTTGTCCGGCTTTGGACATCAGAGCATGGAGTATGCACGACTCTTTGGGAGTCAGGTCGAGCTCCTGGTCATTTAGATGAAGTCGACCGCTATTCGTGTTCAGCTTGAGAGAACCGAATTCCAGTTCTAACTGATTGCGCCAGTGGCTCTTTCGCAATACTGCGCGCATGCGTGCTTCCAATTCTCTGAAATCAAAAGGCTTGACCAGATAATCGTTGGCGCCGATATCTAGTCCATTGATCCTATCTTCGACTCGATCTCTTGCGGTGATAACAATCACCGGCATATCTTCGCCGCGTTTGCGCAATTCTGTAAGTACATTTGTTCCGTCCATGCCCGGCAAACCAAGATCGAGCAGAACCAGATCATATGGAGCGCTCATCAATGCCGCGTTTGCCTCTGTGCCGCTGCGCACACCGTCAACTGTGTAATCTTTATGCTTAAGAGCATGGGTGAGTGCAGACAACAGATACTCATCGTCTTCAGCTAAAAGAACTCGCATGGTGAAATCCTCCGTATCTGGAATGCCTGAGCCCCTGAGCCGAGTTGCAGAGCTTGCAGGGTAATTGCCCGAAACGCAAGTCTGGAAAGGGTTGTAGAAGTCCGACGCGCCGCAATGAGCCGTCAAACGCTCAATTCCAATGATAACTGATATCAAGACATCTTTTCTTGCGGCGAGCTTGCAATGCCGGAAGACACCGTATGCAAAGAGATTAAATCTGGGTTTTCACAATACGTGGATTCTGTGGAATTGCACCTTTTCGCACGCCTGAACCTTCGATAGGATAGCGACACCCCGATTGCGTCTCCGTCCCCCCGCTTTAGTTGAGCCGCAGTAGCCGATTTACAGGTACTGGGAGGTTTTTATGAAAGAAGAGCTTATCTGGGCGTTGGTATTCGACTATCCACGCGTGTTTATAGGCGCGCGCAGAAAGTATGAGACCGCCAGCTTTCAAGGCGTCAGTTGCGGAGACGGCTGGGAGCCTATCATCCGTTGTTTGTCTGCCGGGATTGAGAGGCTTATTGAACAGGAGCCGGAAGATGAAAGAGAGCTCTATCGTTGTATTGAAGTCCGAGAACGATTTGGCGGTCTCGAGTTCTACATGAACGACGCCACGACTGAAATGGCGAGACTTGTGAGAGTCGCGGTAGCCGAAAGTTTCACACTCTGCGAATTTTGCGGCAACCAGGGTACTTTGAGGCAGGATGGAAAACGTGGGGCGAAAACATTGTGCGACGGGTGTCGAGGCAAAGTGGTGGTGCTGCCTCTAGCCGGGCAGGTGCCGGCACCGCGTTAGGAATAATTGTGAATTTGTGGTGATGTTGCGATAATTGGTGAGGAAACGCATGACCTGACCCCTGCGGGAAAACAATGGACTTCTTGTCCAGAAAATGATTCCTGAGCCTCTCGAAGTGGATACATTCGATGGTTCCGCCTGGATTGGCGTGGTGCCTTTTCGGATGTGCGAGGTGAAAGGAAGGTTCATGCCGTTTCACATCGATTTTCTCGAACTCAATGTTCGTACTTACGTGAAGTATGGTCAAAAGCGCGCTGTTTATTTCTTCAGCCTGGATGCGGATCACTATCCATCCGTCTGGGGCGCTCGCGTGGTTTTTGGGCTGCCGTACTACCGAGCCAAAATGAGTTATGAGAATAAGGATGGCGTCATTCGCTATACTTCGAAGCGTCTAGGCGGCGGTAAACCGGCTGAGTTCTCTGCCGAATACGAGCAGATCGGCCGTCCAGAGATGGCTCCACCAGGAACTTTGCAGCATTTTCTCACGGAAAGATATTGCTTGATGATCACAAATCTCGGTCGCGTTCTGCGGACGGATATCCATCATGGACCCTGGCTACTGGCTCCGGCGCGCGCCGAGATCTATACCAATACAATGCCTTGTCCGCTGGGACTGAATTTTGATACACAGCCCGATTCTGTTCTTTATTCGGCCGAGATGAGAATGGTCAACTGGCTTCCGTCGCGGGAGATCTGTTAGCTAAAAGAAAAGCTGCTGCGGGTGGTACATAAATACAGAGTTATGTATTGGAGAGCAAAGCTATTATTTCTGAGCCGCAACTTCCAGCAAGCCGAAAGAACAGGAATTCTGTCGTTGATTCCTGGATGAACGAGCCTGGCTCTGGCGTGCATGAAATCGAGTATACGCATCAGACTGAAGACGGCTTCATGCCTGGGCTAATGAAGTTTTTGAATTCAATAGAGGAAACGAAGAAATTCGATGGCTTCAGCGCAATTGCTTACTCCTTTGGTTACCTGTGCCTGTTGGTTCTTTATCCTTTTCCAGTCGTTTGTATTTCTGCCGGACTGATGGCATTACTGGGACTAACGCTGGTAAGTTCGAGTCTTTTTTCCAATTATCCGATAGTCACATCACCAGAAGGTATCACCTGGTCGCCTTTGCATGCCCTTAGTCTTAACGGCAAGTTTTCGCGTCCGTGGCAGGACATAAAGGCGATAGAATTCGCCCAGGGAAGGCAAATTTCCAACACTCCCGACTGTATTTATATCGTGTACAAAGACGGCTGCGAAGTGCAGTTGCGCCTGGCTGGTTTTACCAAGAAGAATTTAGAATTGCTATTGCTGATGATTCGCAATCGCTGCCCTGATGCACGATGGTTGCCGGAGGACGAACGAGTCAGGATCAATGTGGCATTGGCAGCCGGACCGACAAATCAGATTTCATTTACGGGACTGTGGCTTGATGAAATCGGTTCGCGCCTGGGAAGCACTGCTTTTGTTCCTCTCGACCCAGGAACATTGCTTCAAGATGGGCGGATACGAGTCGTAGGGCAAATCGCACTGGGCGGTTTGTCTGCTATATATCTGGTCAAGACTGATGATAAGAGAACATGTGTGCTGAAAGAGTCGGTGGTGCCTTTCTCCGCAGAGGATGAAGCTCGCAAAGTTGCTCTTGATTTGTTTAAGCGGGAGGCACAACTGCTGGCACGCATTGATCATCCGAGAATCGCGAAGATCTATGACTTTTTTGTTGAAGATGATCACCACTTTCTGTTGATGGAATTTCTGGAAGGGCGCAACCTGAGACAGTATGTGCAGGAGCATGGCCCGCAAAAGGAGAGTATGTCGCTTGTGTGGGCAAAGCAAATTGCTGAGATTCTTACCTATCTGCATGAGATGCAGCCGCCGATCCTGCATCGAGATTTGACGCCGGATAATTTGATCGTTGAAGCTGATGGCGCAATTAGTTTGATCGATTTCGGTGCGGCGAATCAGTTCTTGAGCACCGCTACTGGTACCATTATCGGCAAGACGTCTTATATGTCGATGGAGCAGTTTCGTGGCAAGTCGAGCCCTCCATGCGACATTTATTCTTACGGTTGCACTCTGCAGTTTTTACTTCTCGGCATAGACCCAGAGCCCTTTTCCTATTCTTCCACAGCGACCGGAAAAAACGATTGGAAGACTCTGCAAGAGCTGATTCGCGAGTGCAAGCATGAAGATCCAAAGGCGCGGCCCACGGCTCGCATGATTGCCGAACGGCTTGAAGGTATTGTCGCCGAGCGCACTGCTAGGACGGCAGAAGCATGACCGATCGAAGTTCCACGGGTAAGAAAGGCACCGGCTTGCGATGTATCGTCGTCGAGACGGTCGACAATAAGAAGCCCGAAGATTACACGCGGTTTTTTATCCAGGTACTCGTCGGCTTTTTGATTGCCCTAGTACTTCTCTTCTACTCGAATCCTGCTGCTCTGGGGGCATTATGGAAACTTCTTGCTCTGTATTTCGCTCGAGATTGGTGGCTTCTGGTTTGCGCTGCAGGGCTGTTCGTTGTTGGTATTGCTCTGGATGAGAGTAACAAAGAGACGCGCGGTCTGCTTCGGGTGACGCGCGTGGATACAAAAGGCATCGTCATGGGACGTCCGGGACAGAAGAAGACCGAGGCGACCTATTATATTCCGTGGAACATGCTCACCTGTGTTGAAAGCGGCATTGACGATTCAGGCAAAAAAACCTACGAGTTTATTCTTTTGCGAATGGGAAATTATCTGGCCTACAAACTACGCCGGGACGTGGGCTTCAACTGGGTTGATGAACAAGCGGTCTTGACTAAAGCCCGTCAATACGCGCCCAATGCCAAATACTTGATAGAAAGAAGCGATACGGCTGCTAATCGCAATGATGCTCGCTATACCAATATCTGGTTGCAATACCTGTCACCCTCGGGGCAGCGCGCAAGAAAAGGACACCTGCAACCGGGCGACATGCTTAATCGAGGACGATTTGAAGTTGTTCGTGTTCTTGGCGCCGGCGGTCAGGGTACTGCATATCTCGCTAAAGTGGTGGGTGGGCCGAATGTGGAAATCTCGGATCATCTCGACGACGGCAGCCTCGTGGCAATCAAAGAATACATTTTGCCTATGCATGCCAATGATGGGTTGTCGACCCGCCTCAAGGACTCGCTGGACAATGAGGCGAAGATTTTAGCCGGTATCGAGCACCCCAATATCGTGAAACTCTACGATTGTTTCGTCGAGGATCACCGCGGCTATATGGTACAGGAGTTCATTGACGGTCCTTCCCTGCGTGCCCACATCAAGTCGACCGGACCAGCGAAGAGTTTGCTCGTGGTCTGGTGGGGGCTCGAGATATGTTCTATTCTTCGCTATCTGCAGAGTTTAAGGCCACCCATCGTGCATCGCGATTTGACGCCGGACAACCTTATATGGAAAAGCGATCGCCATATCAAATTGTTTGATTTTACCGTGGCTCACAAGTTCGAAGCGCAGCGATTAGCGACTGTTGTGGGCAAGCAGTCTTATATGGCGCCGGAGCAGGTGAAGGGAATGCCTTGCCCTCAGAGCGACATCTATTCCATGGGCGCTACGATGTATTTTCTTCTCACCGGCGAAGACCCGGAGCCGTTATCCGTTGCAAGCCCGCGCTCGGTCAATCCTGAAGTAGACGCGAGGCTGGACGAGATTGTGCAGCGCTGCATGCAGTTCGACCTCAAGAAGAGATATGCAGACCCCAAAGAGATAGAGAAAGATCTGTCGGCTATAGGTTCGCCTTAATTCCCTGGCTTAAGCCCCACGGGTGCGCGAATTTCGGCATTTTCGTATTTTCCCCACTTACAATGTCGAAGCGAACCATTAGGATGTTGGGTATCCCGGCACAAAATAGGTTTTAAGAGAAATGGGCAACGATGTTCCCCGTGAGATGAGCGCACTCGCTCAGAACGAAGTCACATTTGCTGTCTTGCGTGACGCTGCAGTCGACGATATGTTGACGAGCGGCAAAGAGGCTGTGCTCAAGAGTAAGGTCACTCCCCTTGCCGGTGGCGGCATGCGTGTGGAAACCAGCGGTCCGATCGACGCGATGATGAAGGACTTCACTATTCAGGGCAATGTCACTGGCGAAACAGTTATGCTCAACCCGTTTCAGTCAGGTTTGCGCCTGCCCAGCCCCGGAACGCACGTAGTTGGCAATTTCACTGTCGGTAACATGAAAGGGCAAGTGCTTGAGCGTGACAAGTTCGAATTTTTCGGCTCTGAGAAAAACTATCAATTTGATCGTGCAGACCTCGCCACTATCGGCATAACTCGCACTGACGCCCAGGGCAATGTTATTCAAAAACTCAACCCGGCAATCTCCGAGCCAAAAATCTCAGGCGGGCGCTATGTCTATGATGCGAACAATCAGCCTGTACGCGTGGCACGCCTGAGCGAAGGCGAGGCTAATTGCGGAAAGGAAAACATCGCCAATCCAGGTAATCGTCGCACAGAGTGCAACTGGCTTGTTGATGACAGCTCCACCAAAATGACTTATTCCTACAATCAAACCTACGACCGTGGAGACCTGCGCAGCGTCATCCGCGTTGGTGAGACACCTAAGGCTGTCGTCCATCAACTGCCTGAATATGATAAACAGGGCAATCTGATTGCGGTTACGACCAGCATAAGACCGATCGTCGTTAAGAAGTAGGCAGCTATAAAGTTTCTGTGGATACAAAGTCAATTGGCGGAACGCGACCACTCGTTCCGCCAATTACTCTGGAAAAAAGTCAATGCGCTCAAGAGGACCAGTCATTGTGCCATTGACCTTTGAAATATTTTGTTCGCTGCAGCGTGTTGATTAAGGCGCTGCCTGCGAATGTTTATAAACTACTGCGGCAATGTTGCCGGAAGGTTGCCGTTTGTCATGGAAGAACTACCGAAAATGTAGCGCCTTCGCCCTCCTTCGAGTCGACGCTAATGACTCCTCCGTGCGCTTCTATGAGCATCTTGCATATGTGCAGTCCCAAACCGGCGCCGGCAATCGGCGCAGTAGTAGAACCCGTATGCTCGGCTCCAGTTCCGCCTCCATGGTCAACCGTATCGCCAGCCTTTTCGAATTTTTGAAAGATTTTGGACTGGTCTGATTCTGAAACGCCTGGTCCCTCGTCTTTGACGCTTATTTTGATCCCTCCTGCCGTTCTTTCGGCCCTCAATGTAACCGTGCTGCCGTTTGGCGAGAACTTTATTGCATTGCTTACCAGATTGACGAGAATCTGCAATACACGTTCTCGGTCTCCCGTGGCATTTAATTCTGCTGGCTCGGCAATCAACTTTATGGACTTCAGGTCGGCGAGCAACTGCATGGATGTAATTGTTGCCGAGAATACTTCTTTTAGCGAGAAATCAGAGATGTTCAACTGGAGCGTGCTCTTATCCAGCATTTCGATATCGGTAAGGTCTTCTACCAAGGCTCCCAGTCGGCTCAATTCTGTGACAGCGTTGCGAATGTTGGTGACTGCACGCTCCGGCAGCGGATTGTCGTCTGGCGCGTCCAGTACTTTGGCTATATCTGCGCTTGCGTCGACTATGGGATTTTTCAGTTCTTCTCGAAGCAGCGAGAGAAGTTCGAGCCGCTGATTTTCAAGTTGTCGAAGTTCCAGTGCCGACTCATAAATATATTCGTCGAGGACGGCGATTTCGTCATTGCCCTTTTGCGGTACTTGCAGAGCTTCTTTGCTGTTCAGTCTTTTGGCATTGCCGATTGCGTTATACAGATGGAGGGTAAGCATTTTTCTGAGGAGCCTGTTTGCCATTAAGGTACTCGCAGCCACGAGAAATATCCCTGCCAGTAAAATCGAAATCGCGTTTTTGCGGTCGTGTAGATTTGTAGTTCTATTCTCGAGTAGCAGTTTTTCACGTTCTCGAACCAGGCGGGTGCGATAGAAATACATCTCCTCCGGCAATCCCCTTTCGATTGCAGGAAGTGAGTTGAACAGGTCTTTAAATTTGTGAGATTTCGCGGTCAGAAAACCTTCTTCTGTGGCTTGAAGATCATTCATTTGCTTCTGCAGTCGGCTAAGCGCTTCACGCTCTTCTTTGTCAGAGCTCTGTTTGAAAATCGCGGCAAGTTTGTTCAAATTGCCCTTTGTCAGATCCAGGTAATAGGCTCTGCGTTCAGCGAATTCAGCACTCTTTGTCATGTTAAACATCATGGCGCAAATCGCCGAATACAGATGACCGGAGTGAATGCTATTCAGGCACTGCAGTATTTGGTAAGAGCGGTACTCCTGCTGAATTTCTCTTTGCGATCGATCGATCATCTGGCTGAGGGTCCAGAGCATGGCGCAACAGATGATTGCAGGAATGATTATAAGGGCCAGTCCTGCTTCGGCAATTCTGGAGCGACGGACTGCGAATCTTGTATTGCTTGAACTTAAAGACGTGCTCGGCGCGGACCCGGCGTGGGGCGTTTCGGTGCCGGCTGCCGGCGCCGCCTTTGGCAAAATCAAAGTAGTCTGTTCCATTTCAGCACTAAATGCGATACCGCTGCTATCTGCCAAAGCCGTAGCTAGGGAATGCCGGGTGTTTTCATGGTAGCCTCTCTTTGTGTCGACTGCCGGGGCAATTGTCACCGCGATATTTTCATGCTTGTCGGTGGAGAAAGTGATTGAGCTTTTTTCCGGAATGGCCAGGCAGCTAATTAAGCGCGCCGCAGATTCCAGGTCGCCGTAAAACTCCAGGTCCAGATCATCTTTGGAAAAGTCTATTGCAGTTTTCTTGAATTGAGATTTCTCCTGCAGCAGCTCAATCAGCTCTGCAAGACTGTACTTGTCAAAATGAAGATTGAGTTTGCCCGCTTTGGCCCTTTCCAGGTCAAGGACATCATTGACGAGTGAAGCCAGCGTCTTGCACTTTTCCACAGGCTTCTCGAGCAGATTCTTTGCCCGATCGCTGAGCTCACCGTAAGCGCCGTCTCTCGCCAGTGTGAGAATGCCGCCTATGGACGTAAGTGGTGCACGCAGATCGTGACTGACTGCCTGAATCAAGTCTTCTTTGAAGTTGCGCAAACTGAGAAGTTTTTCCGCCGATGCGGTGATTGCCTGGTCCAATTCGGCCAGTTCGTCTTCACCGGATAAAGGTGACTGCGGGTTTTTCCCATCCTTTACTTGGTTTACGTGTGTATAAATTTTGGAAAGGCGAAAGATCAAAACTCTCGAGCCCCATAAAGCAGTCAAGCCTGTCAGTGCCACGCAGCAGGCAAAGAATAGCGAGATGAGCTTACGTATTTTGTCGGCGTTGCCTGAAAAAGATTCTTGAGTAACCAGTTCTGCTC
Organism: uncultured Candidatus Obscuribacterales bacterium; assembly: GCA_964493595.1. Classification (GTDB taxonomy): domain Bacteria; phylum Cyanobacteriota; class Vampirovibrionia; order Obscuribacterales; family Obscuribacteraceae; genus QKMZ01. The sequence continues at coordinate 56,694 of CAZBOX010000006.1, forward strand.
GAATATTCTGGAAGCAAGTTCCCATAGGGTTCAGCCACTGGCTGACTGCCGTGTAGATCTGTCCTTTTAGAATCGGATCTAGTTGTGTATTGAAATAGCCTACTGCGTCATTTCGCATTAGCAAGTAGACGCCATGATTGCATTGATCGATACGTCGCAGCAGCAGAGCCGTGTCTCGCGCGTATTCAGGATGATTGCGCGTCAGCTCGGTAAGCGCTTGTTTTTCTCGAAAAACCCTCTGCATCGCCCAGTTGTAACGCTGTGAGAGTTCCGGGCGTTTTGTGACGCTGTAAAAAAAGGAGGTGTAGGCGCTCTCGATGTGCACGCGCTGGAGATCGTCTAGAACAGCAAGAATACGCCGTCTATAGACCAGGTCGGCAAGGTTATTGTTGACCTTGCTCAATTCGTGATAGAGAAACGCGCTTATGCCAATCTGGAAAACGAGCGGGGCAAGAATCAGTATCAGGAGCTGGTCGCGAATCTTTAGCTTGGGCAATTTTAAATGCACGTGTCTAGCTCTTTGAGACGATGCGATAGCCCAATCCCTTGGAGGTTTCGATGAAAGAAGCTTGACCATCCAGGTCGATTTTTCTGCGCAGTTTTGTAATGCAGCTGCGTAATGCCACTTCTGTGGCTTCTGAGTCGGTGTCCCAAACCCTCGCCATCAGTGCTTCGGCGGTGAAAAACGTATCCGGGTGCCGCATGAGAAACTCGAGCAAAGCCAGTTCGCGTGGTTGTAAACGCACTAACCCGTCGGCGCGCTTAACGACGCCTGAGTTAGTATCGAGCTGCATTCCGCCTACGCTTAAAACGTCCCTTGTGATTTGTTGCGGGCGTTTCAAAAGGGCCCTTACGCGAACTATCAGTTCGCGCACATCGAAAGGCTTGGTCAGATAATCATCTGCTCCCACAGCAAAGCCTTTCTCTTTGTCGTCCATCGAAGCTCGCGCTGTCAAAAACAAAACGGGAGCTTCTTTGCCCTGGTTGCGAAAATGGCTGCAGAGTTCAATGCCTGACTTGTGAGGCAATTCCCAGTCCAAAACCAGCAGTTCATAACTGCCTGCGTCGATGAAAGACAGAGCGGTGCGTCCATCTGCACAATCGTCGACGACATGACGCTCCGACTCCAGCGTATCTCTCACCAACTGTCTCAGCATTTGGTCATCTTCGACTATCAATATTTTGGCCATAGAGTATGTTTAGCACAAATTTCTGTCTTGATAATTTATACCCCTCTCTATCGAGCAGGGTTGCTTAACTGTTGTATGGTAGATGCATGGGCCGTTCGCCTGCAGCCTGGTCTGGAAGCAATGCCGAAAATCAAGATCGCTCTATTGATTTGTTTTTTGACGTCTACAGGTTTGCTGTCGGCTCTGACAAATGCTGCACAGTCTGCCGGCAAGCCGACTGTGCTCAATTTCCCGAACCAGCCTGTTGGTCGCTATTATTTGATTAAGGCAGCCGCTGACCCTGAGCACGATGGCGCATTCAGTCGCATTATGGCGGCTGCCGGAGCTGTGACAGTGCCGGCCGGCTATGGGATAGATCTGACTTTGAATTACAACGGCAGCCAGAACACGAAATTCCTTCGCTCCCTGCCTTCTGGAATTATTCGGAAGCTGACCTGCAGAGATTTGGAAATCACAGACGAAGCCGTAGAGGATTTTTGCAGTCAAAAAGGGCTTGTTCTTCTGAACTTGCAGGGGGCCGATATCACGGACAATGGAATCAAACATCTCAGCTCGATGAAAGGACTGCGCAAACTAAGTCTTTCCGACACGCTGATCACGGTCAAAGGGCTGTCGGTGTTGAGCAGCCTGCCTAATCTGGAGAATCTCAATCTCTCGCGCATGGCGCTTGGAGATACTGTCAGCACGCCTTTGCAGGCGTTGAAAAATCTCTACATACTTGACCTTACAGGAACGCAACTGACAGACAAAGCTGTGATTAATCTGCCTGCTTTTCCCAATTTGTGCTCGCTCATCTTGCGACGCAATAATTTGACCGACAAATGCATAGATTCGATTCGCCGCTATAGGAATTTGCAAGTCATCGATTTGACTGATACGCATGTCACCGGTGAAGGCTTGAAGCGGCTGAAAGGCTTACCCCATTTGCACACTGTCATTTTTAGAACCGATGGTTTGAAACCTGGCGACAGAATGCAACTCAAGAAATTGATGCCTGTTCTAAGAATCGAGGATGGCTCGCGCGAGAAGTTCGTTCCCCGAGAGATTTTCGCACCTCTGCATTGACCTGGATTATTCAGTGTCAAGTGTGCAACAATCATTGCGGTTTTGGCGTTTGTCATTATGTTTTGAACAAAGGAAACTATGAAAAATATAGTCTTGAGCTCGTGCTTGATTACATGCGCTTTTCTTGGCACGTCGGCAATGGGGCGGGAAGCTTTGTCCCCGGATGCGCCTGGCACCGCAAATGGTGTCAAAGTGAAAATGCCCGCGCAGCTTCAAGAAGTCAACGATAAGTTTCGCGAGTTGTACTCGGAAGCACGGACAAGAACGATCAAGAAGTCTCAACCCATAATAGTCGCGGTCAATGATGTACTCTCATTGCACGACGGCACGGCCAAAGAAACCACGCGAATAATTTCAGACAAATACACTTTATTGAAGTCGGTGGATCACATAATTCTTGCTACTTTCGTAACGCTTGAACTGGATACCGATCAGATTTTGTCTGATGTGAAAGTGAAGCAGGTGCAAGAACTGCACGCGTTATCAAAGAAGGCACTCAATTCTCTGGATAATTCAGGGCTGAAAGGAGATTTGCTCGACCGGCAGAAACAGCTTATAGGCATGGCGCTCAAATTGCAGTCCTCCGTGATAGCGGACAAGCGTGTGTCATCCAATGCGCTCACTCAGTTTTGTCGCGACTCGGAAAAAATGGTCATGCAAAATGTCGACGATGCCGTTGCCGATCAATTGCTTGCTATCGATACGCAGGTGCGCCAGTGGCGCAAACAGCTCGGTCCGGAGAGATGGGCTGATTTGAATGTTGTGGTCGTAAGCGGTCACATGCCACGCGAGCGGAATGCCACGATGCAATATTTCGGCAAGGCCCTGAAAGTGAAGCGCGAGGGTGCGCGCTTGTACTATTGTGAGGGTCTATCGGAAGAGTCTGATGGACTGAATCTCGTAGGCACGCATATTCTAGACAGAAAAATCGCGGTGGCATTCTTCAAGGATGAGTGGCGGATGCATCGTGACTTGCTGAGTGACGGCGCCGCGAAATACTTGAGCAAGCATCCGCCGCTCAAATAGTCTTGCCGTATTTTTCTGCCAGAGTCTGAAATCTAGCGTCTGAATCCGCCGCGTCGTGCTCCGCGTGCTTCGCCGCCGCCGCCAAAGCGACCGCCGCCTTCGCCGCCGCCGCCAAAGCGACCGCCGCCTTCGCCGCCGCCGCCAAAGCGACCGCCGCCTTCGCCGCCGCCGCCAAAGCGACCGCCGCCTTCGCCGCCGCCGCCAAAGCGACCGCCGCCTTCGCCGCCGCCGCCAAAGCGACC
>CAZBOX010000007.1:0-58022 GCA_964493595.1 uncultured Candidatus Obscuribacterales bacterium
CTCTTGTAAAGGCTGCTTTCTTAGCTGTTGTAGTGTTTTTCGGCGGTCAGTTGGAGGAAAAGCTGTTTGCTCACAAAGTCGCAGAGGCAGCCCTAAAACAGCGTCTGATCGTCGATGTTACACATATACTCTGCCTCCTTGTCGTTTTCTTCCTGATGTTTGTATTTCGCGAACTCAGTGCTGCTTTGGGGCCCGGAAAGCTGAAGAATCTTCTTCTCAAGCCAAGAGAGCTAGGGCAAAGTCATTAGCTTGAAATATAAGTCTTTCGGGACACTGCGACCCAGCTTTTTGATGTTGTACGATAGCAAATAGTAAACAGGCTAAAAAAATAGAATGGGAAGTCGTTGTGTTTGCTTATTGCTGAAAAGCGCCGGTACGGAAGAGGAGTTTTAAGGCTCCAGCTCTTCCGTGTTTGCGTATTTTTTGCCCAGTTTAGAAACGCCCGGTACAAGCTGCAAACACAATCTTCGCAGGGCTAGCTGCAAGTGAGGGTGATTGCGAGCTTGTTCCGGGCGTTGTGCCTAAACTCCGAGATACCAGGCCGACCAGGTGCGAATTACTTCACGTCCTTGTCGTTGGTGTCTCCGGGCAGATTCGGGTTCTTTCCGTCGCGCTGGTTGCCATCGCGCTTTTCATTATCGCGATCTTCGCTGCGAGGACGATTGGCGCGCTCCAGCAGACCGGCGAGCTCGTAGAGTCCCCAGGTGCTGAAGATCATGAGCACGAAACCCAGCTTGATGCAGTCGACCGCGTAAGCCGATGGGTCGCCGCCGGTGCCGATTGTCCAGAGGACGCCCAGACCGAAGGTGGGACCCATGATGGAGATGGTGACGATGAGACCGTAGAAAAACGATTGCCAGAAGCGATTCATAGGGGTGCTCCTCATATCTGTGGAAACGCCGGTGGGCGCGTTCCTTCAGCCGGTTTGAAACGCGGCTGATTGGTTGTAAATCTCGCTACCGCCGGAGTGCTGCTCATGAACTCTCACCAGCTCACCAATCGCTCTCAACCAGACAAGTTCAGAACCAGTCGCTTGCGCGGCCTGAAAGCTGACGGTTGTTTGGAGGAGAAACTATTTGCTGGGGAAGCTGAACGGTGAGATCAAGAGGGGTAGTTAGAGAGTATCTCCGACACTAAAACTAGAAAGGGATAAGTTGCAATGACTCATGATTGAAGCTGAGAAGAGCTGTCCTGATAGTCCGCCGCGACGCTTCTGGAAAAGGGCAACTGGATGGAGTTTTGCCTTGGGGGTAACAAATTAGCGCAACTGGCGGCACGTACTTGAGAATTAGCGCGGCTTGTATACTGCCCGAGTTTTGTGGTTGCAAGGAGGTTTGGGGTGGTATATGCAGGTTTTCAATAAGTCCTGTCTCTAGCCGTCCTACAGAGACCCGCGGGGATGTCATGGGGGTGTGCGAGCCCTGTAATCAGTTACAGAGACCTTGTCCCGCGCGTGTGGAGTGCTCGATTTTGATGCTCTTGCCATGCTGATTTTTCAGAGTCCACTATGTCGGTGTGTCGTCTTTTCGTGACGTGCCATCGCTTATGGTGCTGATAATGTTTTGCCGTGGTGGCATATTTGCACTGCCAGTGGTGATTTTTCAAAACATCTAAGATGTCAGTATGAAAATTGCGGGAACTTTGTAAACTCCGATATAGTCTTGGTTTTCAATCCTTTCTATATTCGCTGTGGTATCACCGGTGCCATCGCGAAAATAAAAAGGATAGACAGTTGATTTTTTATACGACATCATTATGATAATGTTTTAGAATCTTGAAAAAATTCTGTTTAGCGCCACTAGAAGGAGCGATCGATGAAGAGGACAGGTCTTAACGCAATCGTCGCGGGTATTCTGTCCATTGGACTGGTTCTACCCGCGGTAGCACAGAGCTACAACGGTCAACAATTACAAGGACGCGTAACCTATGTTCCTGCCGGGACATCAGTTGACGCGGTTCTTACAAGTCCAATCGACAGTGGAGTCGCCAAAGCCGGCGATCTCTTCAGTGCTAAGTTGTATACCCCGATGTATCTCGGAACCGACCTGGTGCTTCCCGGCAATACGGCTCTAGAAGGTCAAATGGTATCCGTAGACAAGAGCGGATTGGCCGGCAGCAACGGCAAGATGACCTTGAGATTGACCGGTGCCGTTACTCCCGATGGAGTCAGATATCCGTTGTCCGCAGTCATCACTGCTAACCAAACAGCCACCGTCGTACACGAGACCAAAGATGGTCAAAGCCTTAAAGGCAGAACCACTTCCAGTACCGTTAAGAGCGGTATCGTAAGAACGGGTCTCTGGACTGCAGGCGGGACCCTGCTGGGTATTTGCTTTGCGCCAATCGTAGGTGGAGCAGTCGGAGCGGGTGCTATCGCTGGTGTTGCCACCGGCGGCGCGGTCGGTCTGGGCAGCAACCTGTGGCGCAAGGGCAAGGATGTGAAAATCCCCAGCGGCACGAGAATTCAATTCGCTCTCGACCAACCGATGTCGCTCACACAAAGCGTAGCCGGCGGTCCTGCTAACTATCGTTAGGAGCGTGACTTCGTCATAGAAGTCGTTTGGGATTAGGGGAAACAAGAAGTGAGGGATCGCAAGGTCCCTCATTTTTTACCAGTTTTTTCCGTTATTTCTTTGCCGTCTTTTCTAAGCTTTTCGCTTTTGACTTGGAGGCAGCTGCTTCTTTGAGCGGGCGCAAGGAAGGAAGTGCGCCTGCGTCTTGAGCTTTGACGAGAACGGCTACAACTTCGCGAAGCTTGTTCTCATTTTTCATGTCTTGATAGGTTTTTGCCAGTCCTAAATTGAACGCCGTATTTTCAGTCGTTCCCGAATACTTTTGAGCGCCGGCTTTGAATTGAAATTCCGCTTGCAAGTAGTGTTTCAGACGCAACTGCTTGCACGCTTCTCGATAGTCTTTCACCCATTGTTCGGGGTTATTGGGGTCTTTATCGTTCCAGCCGCAGCTGCAGGCGACACCGCCTGACCCTCCCAATTCTAACTTCCCGCCTCCGTCTGTGAGATTGATCTGTGGCGGGGATTTTTTCCAGAGAGCGTTCATGTCGGTTGTAATTTGCTCTTTGACGAAGAACTTGGATAGAGCTCGCTCCGCTTTCCTCATCTCGGCGGTCGAGCCTTCCGATCTGGCTTTGGCGATCGCTTTCAGATACCAGGCTTTGGCTTCATCATAGCGTTGCTGCATGGCAAACCATTCGCCTGCGCCCAGCAATTCTGAAGAAAAGCATTGTCCAACTGACTCGTTTTGCTTTAGCGTTTCTCTCAGTAAATGCTCAGCACGAGATAGATTATCCTGCTTCGTGTAGCACTCGACCAGGTCGAATTTCAATTTGTGTTTGACATCATATTCGGTGGCAAGGGGAATCAGCTTTGTCAGCAGCTCCTCGGTGACTTGATAATTTCCGGCTTGATATGCGGCTTCGGCATAACCTGCTAATTCGTTTTTGTACTCGTCGCTGGAATGATCGCCCAAACTTTCACGGATTGCCATAACTCGTTTGAAAAGGTCCATTGATTGCTGGCGATCCGTGGTGTTGCGTAAAAGTAGTGCCAGAGCGCTTAGCATGGGCAACAAATCTCGATCGGATGCGTGTGTTTCGTCGAGATGCTGCAAGTGTTTTTTCAGCATGTCTATTGCTTGTTTGTCGAGTTGCAGCTCCTTCTCTTCGTAGAAGATCGACGGTCTTTGCGGCGCGATGCTTTGACCCATGGATACTGTCGTTGCCGTGTTGAAACAAATTGCAGCAAGCAGCGAATGCAGTAACAATCGTTTCATCGAGAACTCCTGAGTCGGTAAAAACTATTGGCGGCAAAATTGCCACTGAATGTGGTGCGGCGGCCCGCTTGCCAAGTTTTATCTGACGGGTTGCCGCAGCTCTATCGACCAATGTTATGCCACCTTTTGGTTTCTCTTGAAGATTAAATCTTGACTCCGGATACGTACTTACACCACAAGCCAACTCGCCAACTGGCTTATGTTTTGGTACATTGTCAAGTACCTTGCGGTCCAACCCATCCGGTTTCGGCTTTCCAGCCAAGAGCTCCTCCAGTTCTGGCCATGGAATTCAGAACCAGCTCCTGAGAAAGTATTTCTTTGGCATTCGAATTTCCCACTGGTGATTTATCAAGTCGCATGGTCGCAGAGGCCACGGACAATGGCTCCGGCGAAAGAAAGTCCGAACCGCAGCGACTGGATGAAACTGACAAGCACACTGGGCTTCTGGACGAGATATTTAAAGGGCGCAAAGAGCGAACCCTTGCTGGATGCGCAATCGGCACGGTCAGGGATGCCTTTTCCGGTCAATTGACGGAAGAGGAGAAGATCAAGCGTGCCGAAGGCAATGATTTTGTAGCGACGATTGCGGCAGACACAGCCGCCATGATGAGCAAGAAGATGGCGGTCGGCGGGCTTGTGCGTGCCACTCTTTTGGCGGATACGAAGGGCGATGCTCGCGACTTTGCTCTCGGATTTGCCAAAGATGGTCTGGAAGGGGCCGGGCTGAACTATATCGGCAAGATGGCCCAGCCGGGCTCACGGGCATTCGAGTTAGCCGGGGCTCGCTTTGGGGTTGGGCTGAAACAGGAAATTGCCCTGCATGCCGGCAGTGGTGCGCTGTTCGGCGCCTTGAAGGCCGGGGCGGATCCGATGGCATGGCGAGATCAGAATGGTCATTTCTCATTCCAAAGCGGCCTGAATAATCTTACAGATTGGAAGAAAATGTCGACCGCTACACTTTCTGGAGCGGTGATTAACGTTCCTGCCGGCATGATCGGGATGCGAATCGCTCGTTCGGCCACCCTTTCGGTTGCCAACCGCACCGGCTCGGAAGCGCTTGGAACAGTTACCGGTGGAGTGTTCTCCGGCGCCGGCTCGGGTGCCGTATTCGGCGGTCTTGATGCAACCGTGCATGGAAAGAGTCTCAGCGAAATCGGCAAGAGCACGCTCGACGGCATGCTCATCGGTGCCGGGACGGGCGGCGCCATGTCCGGCTGGCATGCGCTTCGTCCGGGTCAAAACCGTCCGTTGGAGACAAGATTGCAAGAAAAGTTGCAGCCGAAGTCTCAGGAGCCTGTTCAGGAGAGGCTTATCACTGACGGAAAAGGGGTTGCCGCCGCCGGGCGAGAGTCTGCTGCCGTCTCCGACGCCAGCGCGCAAAAGCTCACCAATGCCCTGGATAAGCTGACACCTCTCCAGTTGGCGAAAATGTTCGAAGTTCATGAAGGTGCTTCTTACACCTCTCAGCCCAAAGAGTCCGTTGCCAAACTTCATAGGCAATTAGTCTCACAAGATCCCGGCGAAATGAAGATTCTTCGGGTGAAGAACGACCCGGAGCGACCCCAGGCGTTCAGCAGCGATGCGGAATTCTTGAAGTGGGTGGAGCCGCATACCGAACCGTCCCGTGTTTATAAAATCGATGGCACTGACGTGAAGATCTCGATACCTGAGTCATATGCCAGGAAGCTCGATAAGGTTCGCCAGGTGCGTTTCTGGGCCGAGCAAGAAACTCCTTCATTCGATAATTTGCCGCTCGATCACAGGAAAGTCCTCCAGAAGAACATCATGGAAGGCGACATGGACTTGCCCAGGATTGTCTTCAAAGACAAAGCCGACCACATTGCTAAGGTGATCAGGGCTCGCGTGGAATTGGGCACTGACGCATACAACAGAAGAGCCCTGCCGGAGGATTTTGTTCAAGCTGTTAAAGAGCTGCCCGACCCGAGCTTGCTCAAAGAATTGGTTCTTTTAGACGAGCCTTATTATCGAGACTCCTATGATCCTGAAATAGGCGGTTTGGCGAAGACATCATCCCGCTCTGCTGCCAATGCAAGCCGCGAGGGAGTGATCACCTTTTTCGAACAAACAAATGGCCGTCCAATGGGAGCTACCACAGGAGGCAGCTTAAACGAGTTTTTGATGCACGAGTGGGCGCACCTTCTGAAATTTAAGCTCAAAGAGCATAGTGCATTGTTCAACGAAACTGCCGAGCTTGAAACTGACTGGTATGCTCGCGAGTATGCAAAACGCCAGTATAAGAGCGATCCAACTTTGCAGCATCATGAAAATTTTGCGGTGCATATGGGAGAAGAATTGCTAGCACCAGACGCTGACCGCTTCTTCATTGCCGCTCATAACGCGCCATTGCGTACAACACTGATGGCGAAAGCCTTGCTAGAATCGATGATTCCCCAGAGCAAAGAGATTGTGGTTCATCCATCAGATTTTCTCAAGCGCGTTGAGCGAATTCCGCAGTATATGGAGAATCGCGATATGTATGTGGCACGTCTCAAGTATGTTGCCGAAGAAATTGTGCCTGCGGCCCGAGAGAAGCTCGTCGAAACTATCAACTCCGGAAATCTGACCGAGAGGCTGAGAGCCTCTATGTTGCTGGGTCGAATCGGCCATCCTGAGGACGTCGCTCGCGTCCAGGAGACGCTGGCAACTACAAACGATCCGAACCTTCGCAAGAACCTTTTCGCTTCCGTAGCCAATATCCATACGCCTGATTTGAATGCGCGCCTGAAATTCTTGATTGATAATGCCATGCCTGGAAAGCCCTTCCAGGAAGAAGCTTTAGCTGGTTTGAACGGATTTGTGCACCCGGAAGCGAGGGCATACTACGACGCGATCAGGCTTTCTGCCAGCGAAGCCAATTTGCCGGAATTGATCAATTTAATTGAGTGGACTCCCGTTACTGGAGCCAAGTTAATGGCATTCGACAGTGTCATCAAACTTTCGAAATCGGCTCCTTATGCCAACGATTTTCTGCAGAATTTCCTGTTGAAAATGTTGCGCAACGAGCCTGATATCAGGCTGCAAGTGATCAATGAAGCAGTAAAGCATCCGACCTACGAAATCGAAATGGAGTTGATGAACCTGCGCAAGTCGCGCGACCCGGCCGTTGCTCTTCGCGCCAAACAGGCAGGAGACGAGTTGCAGCTGGCAAGAAAATTGTCCCAGTATGGTACCTGGTTGAGGGGTAAAAACGACCAGCAAAAGTGGGAGGCAATTCAAGAATTGGCCTGGATAAACGACAATCGTGCAGTGCCTCTGCTTCTTGAAGTGGTGGCCGGCAATAATCCCAAATGGTCGAGAGAAGCGATTGCAGCATTGAGGCATTACAATCCCAATATAATTGCCTCTGAAACTCGCCAGATGTCGCGCGACGGCAGCCGGATCAGTTGGGGCGATCTCAAACGGGAATTGGACGCGACGCGGCACTAGGCTCGTACAGAAGCCTTATGCTGGGTGAAACATCTGGAAGAGCTTGTCCATCGAGAAGCTCATTCTAACAGGCCGTCCGTGCGGGCAGGTGTCATTGCGCGGAGTGGCGATCCAGTCACACAACAGTGAAATTATCGAGTCTTCCGAGAGAGTCATGCCGTTCTTAACTGCTGACTGGCAAGCGACTGACTTGGTGGCTTCCAAAATCACATTTGCATGATCGCAGGTGATCAGCTGATCAAGCAGTTCTTGAATTGCAGCCTCGTAGTTTTTGTGAGCGAGTTCCAGAGGGACCTGCGTGCAGCAAGTGCCACCATCCTCGGTGTGCTCAAACTCAAATCCAAGTTTTGAAAGTGAGTCCTTATTTTCTTTCAGGCAGGCTGCTTGTTCTGCGCTCAATCGCAAAGGAGCTGAAATTAAGAGGGTTTGAGTCAGTTCCGTCAATCGTCCGGGTTCGCTTTGAGCCGCCAATAAGCGCTCGTAGATCGTGCGCTCGTGTGCGATATGTTGCTCTATGATTTCAAGCCCTTGCTCTGATTCGACCAGGAAGTAAGTATTTTTGAGATAGGCGAGAAGGCGCCAACCATCAGGTAATTGTCGAGAGGGCTTATGTTTTTCAACTACTTCCGGCGAGAAGGAAGTTTCATCAATGTCTTGCGAAATTGTGGTGTTTGTCTCAGCGGTAAAGCTTCCAATTCCCCGGTCTGTGTTCTGACTGGAAGGAAGATTGAATGTGAGGCGATCGCGAAAACCTAGTTGACGCGTGCGTAGCGGCGTTTCCGCCACTATCGAATGGGGGGCATGATGCGTCTCTTCGCTTGCATTTTCAAAGCGTGCGTAAGCAATCTGGGCATCCGGTGTTGTATAGACTTCAGCTTCTGCACTCCGTGCTTCGGTAATTAGACTAACGGTTGCGAGTTCTGGCTTCGGTTGCGAGTTGGCTAAAGCATGATCGATTTCTTGGCGCGGAACAGAGCGCAGTGCGGTTACGATTGCACGTTGAACCGTAAGGTATACTTCATTGCCCTGGCTGTATTTGATTTCTTTTTTGGTCGGGTGAATGTTTACGTCCACATGAGAAGGATCAATCTCAATGGCGATAACGGCAAAAGGATGCCTGCCTCTCGGGATGAGGTCGCTGTATGCGTATTCCAGCGCTTTGTAAGTAAGCGGGCAGCGCACCGGGCGATTGTTCACCATTGTCAAAATCGCTTTGCGGTCGCCCCGGAAATGAACGGGTTTTGCTACTAAGCCTCTTACTTTCACCCCGTGAGTGACGTCATGATTGTCTACTTCAATTAAGGCTTCGTTGCCGGTAAAAAGCTTGGCTTCTTTGACGACTTGCTTTAAGTCGTTCGAGCCGCTTGTGCGCATATGTACTGCGCCTTCGTGCTCCACCGTGATTGCCACATGAGGGTAAGCGATCGCCAGACTTTGAACTATCTCTTGAATATGCGCGAATTCTGTCGAAGCCTTCTTGAGGAATTTCAGGCGGGCCGGCACGTTATAGAACAGATCGACGACTTCCATTGTCGTCCCCGGTGCGCAGCCAGTCTCGGTGCTGGTGATTTTGCCTTCCTGAGCGTCGATGCGAAAGCCGCTCGGCGCGTCGTGTAAGCGTGTATAGCACGTGACCTTTGCCACAGAAGCGATGGATGGAAGAGCTTCTCCGCGAAAACCCAGCGAAGTCAGGCGCCAGAGGTCGTCGGCGCTCGCCAGTTTGGATGTGGCGTGACGTTGGAATGCAAGAACGGCATCCTCGGGGAGCATACCGTGCCCGTTATCGGCGATTGAAATGGTTCGGCAACCTTCCGATATGCTGACAGATATACTGGTCGCGCCGGCGTCTATTGAGTTTTCAACCAGCTCCTTAACGACCGAAGACGGGCGCTCCACCACTTCTCCGGCGGCGATCTGGCTGGCGATGTAATCTGGGAGAACTTGTACTTTAGGCATGGGCAGATTCTAACAGAGGGCAACTTGCGCGTGCGCATCGGCAGGCCATGCCGATAGTTGGAAGTTATTTATATCTTGCAAACCGATTGAAATTTGCCATTTAATGGCTGGTTTGTGCAAATGTGCCTCGAACGAAGTAAATTTAAGGCTTTTGTACTAGCATTTCAGAGCAGTGTATATACCTTTCGGTCTACGAGGTGATGAGGCAACATGGGCAGGGATATCGCGATGCCGGACAATGTAGTCCTGGAGCTGGTCGGCGACTCCACTGAAATGGACCCGGAAGTTTTCTTCGAGGAGCTGTTGGGCCTTGTCGAGCGCTCGATATTGCAGGGGCGGCTGCTCATTTCGCTCAAACAAGCGGGATTGTCTCTTGTGGCTCTGGATACGACCACAAAGCCCTACAAACAAGTTTGCGATTTTCTGGTTGACAATCCGCTGAAACAGCAGAAGTATGAGGCTGAGGGTGAGGAAGGCTGTTACCGAATCGAGCTGCCATTCACTGATGAGATGATTCAAGAGCTGGAGAATTTTGCGCCCGAGCTGGATCTGGATCCAAAAGACATCGACGAAGTCATAGCTGCTTTTTTGCGGCTATTCCATGCCTTTGTTGGTTTTGAAGTAGATAACGAGGAATTCGGATACCAGGCTGCTATTCGCGGATTGAAAGAAGATCTCGAAGATTTCCGTGAAAAAGGTTGGACGATGTCCGGCATGGCTGGTGTCGTCGATACACCGGCTACTATGGACTCGAACATTGTCTGGGATAGCGAAGCGAAAAAGCCCAAGGACAGCCCGGTTTTCTGTGTTTTCGATTGATGCAGGCGGATGACGGGCGCTAAAGATAAGCGAAAGGCGGTTTCTTTCTTTGTTGCGGCGGTCGCAGCATTGGTAGCTGTAATTTCGATGCGCAATTTTGTACCGTTGGAAAGGGAAGTGTTCGAGCGGCTGATGCTAGCGTCAGGCGAAACGGAGAGAGCATTGAGAGCAGTATCGGGCGGCGGTGAGTCGAGCATGCTTGCCAGTCATTTGGTTAGCTTTTTTCTTGCGTATGCAGGGATGATGGCTGGCTGGAAGCTCAAAGTGGCTGCGAATCAGCGCGTTTTCGCTTTGCTTGCCGTATTTATTCAGATGCTCGGAGTTTCTCTCGTCGTCAACTGGGCTGCCTGGAAATATATGCAAACCAGCCTCACGCCCGTGACTTTCTTGATATCGATCTTGCTTGGATTGTGCCTGGGATTTGTAATTCGGCACTGGGATGAAGAGGATATCCGCATGCAGTCGCAGTTCTTTCAGTTGAAGGTGCGCAACAACGAGTTGCGCGAAGTGCGCTTGCAAATGGTCGGGCAGGATGAAGTCGAGCGTCGTTCGTTGGCTGCCGACCTGCAAGATCAAGTTTTGAGCGATATGAAAAAGCTGCGAGAGAAAATCGAAGTTTACGCGAAAGATAGGAAGGATGAGCAAAAAGCAGAGATCGACCATTTGCTTGCTGCGACCATGGTCGAGATTCGCGAAGTGATGGATAGTCTTTGTCCCTCCGCGCTGGAGCATCTCGGTCTGAGCGCGGCGCTCGAAGATTGCGCCCGTAAAGCCGGCGAGAAGGGCGGTTTTAAGGCACGCTGTAAGAGCAAGGTTGAAGCGGCTGACCTGGAAAAGCTATCCCTGGTTGAGCAGTCGCTGCTTTATCGACTTGTTCAGGAAGCGCTTACCAACGTCATAAAGCATGCCGAGGCGAAAACAGTGCGCGTCAATACTGAGATCGATGCAGAGGCTCTTGTCGTGACCATAGCAGATGATGGAAAGGGTATTCCCGACGGGCGGATGAATGAAGACTCGAGAGGTTTACGCTATATGCGTCAGAGGGCAGATCTGATTGGGGCGTCGATCGCCTTTCGTGCCGGAGAGGGAATCGGCAATCCGGGAACCATTGTGGAAATACGGGTAGACCTGGCCGGGAGAACTGCAGTTGAAAGTATTGGTAGTTGAGGACGTTCCGGCTCTCAGAGCGCATGCGATCGAAGTCGTCAAAAAACTTTTTCCCGGTGCCGAGCTTGCTGAGGCCAGTAACGGTGCAGAGGGGCTAGAGCTGGCGACGAACATAGCCCCTGATTTCATTATCATGGACGTATCGATGCCGGAAATGAGCGGCATCAAGGCGGCTCAGAAGATCTGGCAGAGTTCTCCCCAGCGCAAAATTCTCTTCTGGTCGCAGTATCACCGCGAAGCTTACGTCCGCGAGCTCGGCAAGATTGTGCCAGATGAGGCGATTCATGGCTATCTTCTCAAGTCGGAAGGGGATGACAAACTGGAAGAAGCCATTAATTCCGTTTGTAATGAGGATAATCCATACATCGATCCGATAGTGCGCGGAGTTCAAGCGCGTCTGAAATGCAAAGACAGTTCGCTTACCGACGTCGAGTTCGAAACTCTCGTTGATATAGCTACCGGGCTTACGGACAAAGCGATAGCGGCAAGGCGTCATATCAGTGTGCGGGGTGTGCAAAATCGCCTCTCAATGCTTTTGGACAAACTAGTTAAGGGCGAAGACGCACACCTGAGAGAGAGCGCAGGTATGGAAATATTCAATCCGCGAACGCGGGTTGTTTTCGAGGCTCTGCGCCGCGGCTTGGTCGACCCCGATGAAGTTCAGAAGCTGGAGTCCGACCTTACCGAGTGGTTCGACGAAGAGTTCGATTATCAGAGAGTGGCAAAATAGGCGCCTGATTAAATGTCGGTGTTTTCTTGAAGCTTAAACCGGTCCACAATAGGGTCTGGATGGAAGTCAATGGTCTAGACTTCTAGGCTCAGGAGGACAACCGGTGACTGACGACTTCGAGCAGGCTCTGGCGTTCGAAACGCTGGCAGCGTCACTGAAAATGGACCAGAAGGCAGCAGCTGACATGGTCGAGCAATTGGCTCGGATGCTTAGCAGTTGTTTGCCTGACAGTGTAGAAATCAAGCGCGGCGGCAATATCTTTTCCAAAGAAAAGCCGGTCGAGCAGATGACTATCAAGTTCGACGAATCTCATTACCAGATAGTCAAAGTGAGCAACGGTCGTTATACGGCTAAGCACCTGAAAATGGTTCGCGGTGTGGCGCTCAAGACCACCGAGATGCCTTTCGATAAATGTTTCAATGAAATTGTGCAGAACCTCGCCAAAATGGCTGAAAACAATGCTGCCGCGCGGATGGCATTGAATAAGTTCGTGCTTGGCTAAAACCTGGTAGATGACACCGTATGTGGTTTAAATTCAAAGCTGATTCTCCGGAAGACATTGAGCGAAAGCGTAGGGATGAAGCTGCGATAGAGGCGCTCAATCGTGGAGAGGTTCTGCCCCGAGCCAGAGAACGTATTGAGCATCATATGGCCAGTGGCGCCAGGTTATTCTCCACTGACATGACTGCCAAAGAGCACATTCTCATGGAAGAGTGCGGAATAGAGCCGCTTGGACAGGTCATGGGCTCTTGCTTCTTTCGAATCGGTTTCTGGAGTACCAATATAAACAACCGCTACACGGGCGAGGTCTACGGAATTGCTGACTCGCACAGAGAAGCAAGACAGAGAGCCGTCAATCGCATGAAGAAGGAGGCAGCGCTATACGGCGCCGATGGGATTATCAGTGTGCGCGTCAAATCCAGTCGACCTGATTACAGCTCTGACCTCGTTGAATTCACAGCCATTGGCACTGCTGTTAAAGTGCACGGCTGGGAAAAAGAAGACCTTGATCAGGAGCCCTTTACCAGTGAATTGAATGGGCAAGAGTTCTGGCAACTAATACATGCCGGGTATCGGCCGGTCAATATAGTATTCGGTATTTGCGCTTACTATGTGAATTCCGATCAGTACACGCGCAGTCTGACCATGCGCAGTATCTGGATGAATCAAGGCAATCAGGAAGTCCGTCAGTGGACGCAAGGGTTTTACGAGGCGCGAGAGCGCGCCATGATTGGTTTGCAGCGCGACATCGAGGAGCACGGCGCCGACGGTTGCGTTGGTATGACCATCGATTGCGACATTGACGATATTGAATATGAGGTAAACGACACCAAATATATTGATTTGATAATAACGATGACAGCTCTGGGTTCATCCATCAAGAAGATGAAACGACCGCATAAAGCGATCGAACGTAAACCTCTTACTGTTCTCAATTTGTCGACCAAGAGCCTGGTTACGATCGGCTCGCGTACTGACGAATTGCGCGGCACCATCGATGATGAAGGATTCGCCAATGATTACGACTGATTTTGGAAACTCGTAAGTTAGGAAATATCTGGCAAACACGATTAAGCAGGAACTCAAAGGATAAGGAAAATGACCAGTTCATCAGGCTCGGGAGATCTTCCGCAACACGCTAAAGAGCGACTTCATCAGATGATGGGAGAAGGCGGTCACCGCAAGTTGTTCACCAGCGATCTGACCGTCAACGAATTCCTGCTCGTCAAAGAATGTGGCTTCGAGCCCCTCGGCATGGTTGTCGGTACATCGATTTACCATATCGGCTTTCAGCAGGCTAAGTGGACGCAGAACATGGAAATGGAAGTGCTCACGCAAGCCATGTATCACGCTCGCGAATTGGCGATGACGCGGATGGAAGAAGAGGCTCATGAGCTCGGAGCAGACGGGGTCGTGGCGGTTCGCTTGACAGTGAAACACATGTCGTGGAATTCCGATATTGCAGAGTTCGTGGCAATTGGAACAGCTGTTCGCCATGTTGATAACGATGGTAAGTACAAGGCTTTGAATGGCCGACCGTTTACCAGCGACTTGTCCGGGCAAGATTTCTGGACCTTATTGCATGCCGGTTATCGCCCTGTCGGTATGGTGATGGGCAATTGTGTTTATCACATCGCGCACCAGACATTTGGGCAATGGTTCAAATCGGTCGGACAGAACGTCGAGATGACCAATTTCACCCAGGGACTATATGACGCACGCGAGCTGGCTATGGAGCGCATGCAGGCGGAAGCGGAAGGACTGCAAGCCGAGGGCATAGTCGGCGTCGACATCCACGAAGGCAATTACGGATGGAGTACTCACGTGATTGAGTTCTTCGTTGTTGGAACAGCGATCGTACCAATCCGTGCCGATCACCATATTCCAACGCCACAACTCGTGCTGTCATTGAATGATTAACGGCCGGAGCGCCGGCTTCCAGCCGGCACTCAAAAAAATTTTTTTTCTGGAAGCACGTCCATCATCCTTTCTGGTTTTACGTAAAGACATGCAGGTCTCGCGCAAGCCATTCTAGGTCTCGCGCAAGCCATTCTAGGTCTCGCGCAAAAATCTTCGGTGCCGCCAAGATGGCGGCGCTCCGGCCGAGCGTTCCGGCCTAGCGTTCCGGCCTAGCGTTCCGGCCTAGCGCTCCGACCTAGCCTTGGGAGCTGCGGATTGCGAATTGAATAATGGCTTGACTCAGATCCAGAGCGCCAGTGCGTATGCTTTGTCTGAGTGAAACAGCAAACTGGACCAGGTCTCTGAGGTCGGGGTAATAGCGCATCAGAGCCAGTTCTAAAGGTTTTGAGCTTTCTACGGCAAATTCGATCGCCTCTCGGAAATTTTCATTCGTCAGGTTATTGAAGTCATCGTAGTCAGCCAGGATTGTTTTGACGAACTGAGGTTCTTGAGCCAGTTTTGTGCAAAGTTGCTTGAGCTCGACGAGGCGGAAGAATCCGGCAACTTTGAAAAACTGATAGAGGCTCATGTTTTTCTCGAGCACTGTGGGCACCAGACCCGCAGCTTCGAGTAGCTCTTCAGTTTTGGCCGGAGTCATCGCGATTGCTTTAAGCAGCTCAATTGCTGCCTCAGGGCGCATCATGCCGTGACGTACGTCGCGCTGCATGCGCAGCGAAAGTGATAGATGTTCGGGTCTGATCGGGCCCTTTTCAGCAAGAACCACTCCCAGAAGGCGTTTGCGCTGGCGCGCTTCAGTGAGAGCGTCTTCCAGTTCACTTTCTGTAATCAGTCCTGATTTGGTTAGAAGCTCGCCCAGAAGCATGCCCTGGTTTTCTTTCGCGGCAATCTTGTCGGCCACGGAGCTCAGGTGTTCAAGCCCCTTTTCGAGACTTGTCTCGCCTTTGCGAATATGCTCTTGTGTTTTCAAAAATTCGCCGAGCAGTTGTTCCGAGATCAAATCGAGAGTGGTCAAAACACGGCCAAGAGGCAGTCCTGAGGCTTGTGCGGCACTCAGAAGTCCGCGTAACTCGTCCTCGCCGATGATATTAGTTTTGGTCAGTAATTCGCCCAGCCGAAAACCTTTGCTGGCGTGTGCGTCGATCTCCATAAGAATGAGAGCATCCGGCAAATTCCATCGATTGCGCCGGCACGTTCTCAACGCCTCCAGCGCGTCATCCTTCGAGATGAAACCATCCCGCAACATCCACTGTGCATGTACTGCAGCCAGGACTAATGAGTCTGACATCTTTTCCTGGATGACCAGAGCCTTGCCGAGCGGAATTCGGCAGTTGTCGGAGACAGCCTTGCCCTTCGTGACGTCGTGCTCGCTGACGATACCCGCCTGAGTCAACAACGTGCCTAACCGAATGTCTTCATGCCCGTGTGGCATTGTTCACCGTAAGCCCACTGATTTCCCGGGCGACCTCAATCTTGCACGTAGATCGGGTTGCCTTATTCCTTCCGACAGTCTACCGCGGTAGACAAATAACTGCATTTATCATGCCCATGTCACGCGCCAAATTCTCTTTCTGTGAACCTGGTTTTGTCTATAATCACAAAATGAGGTCCATGAGAAAGTTGCAGGCGGGTTCAAAGCGAGGAAATCGTTTCAAACCCTTGTGTCTTCAGCTTTTTGCTAGTTACGGATTAGCTGGTTTGGTGACCGGAATACTCTGTATTCAATCGGTAACGATTGCATGTGCACAACCAGCAAAAGTTTCTCAAAAAAGCGCTTCATTATCTGCAACGAAAAGCCCTGCTGCAGTCAAGCATGTTCCATCAACGGCACAACGTTCTCCTGCTTCCGTCAAAAACTCGGCTGGGTCACTTAAAGGCCCCCTCGAAACCACGATCAAGAATGCTTGGAAGCTTGACCAACGCTCTCGTGTACTGGGAGATCAAACCGTCTTCGTGTGTCCCATCGGAGTTAAGGCCGTCAGTCGAAAAGATGGACTGACTCTTGTCTGCGTAGAGCCCTTTACTGAAGTAGTTACTTACAGCACGAGGACAGGCAAAGTCTGCAGGCAAACGTTTGCAAATTCTGACAATCCTTATGCCAAGGCTGTTGCGATGCTCAGCGGTGTATCCCAGGGCGAGGTCCGCCTGTCTAAAAAACGTGACTACAGCAAAGATGGTTTGCTCTGGACAGAATTCAAAATTGCCGACGACTACAAAAAAGAGCGCATGGCTATGTTTCGGCGGAAGGAAGTGACCAGCTCAGAGCCCGCCTACGGCAATTTGGTTGGATTCCATCTGCCTATGGACCAGAGATTGGTCGATTGGATGGCACGCTTGTACTGCGTTCCGAAAACCGGCACGGTCCCCTTCGATGTGACATTCTGGGACGTCGATAACGATATGCATACTCAGCTCAAGACGTTCAAAATGGTGCCTGCAAGTCTGACGAGGTCTGATTTTAAATGCCCATCAGGGCTTCATCCGGTCAGAGATCCTCGCACTGTAATTCAGGATGAGTCAGCTACCGATGCCATCGAGATGATGATGGGCGGCTCCAAATGATGCGCCTGTAAGAAAAGTCTTTCGCCAACCACGCGGGTTGGCACTATTCATCAGCTTTGGATAGTGCATCGCTGTTTGCGGCTTCCGTGAACCGCGCTAGCTTTTGGGAGTTGACGCGCTAAATTGTCGCTCATGACAACATGAAATGATGTCAATAGTTCTAAAACCCATGGTAAAAGCCCAAAACCCCTTCACAGTATGCGCTCATGAGCTTTGGTTTTATACAACCCCTTTGCTACCGTGGGTTAAATCTACTCTTCTCACACTAAGGCGCAAGTAACACCCAAATAAACCAAAAGTGTAGTCATCAGACAGTTTCAGGTTGATCAAATGCTCGCATTCTGCGTGCAGCCTGGAGCCGACTGTCTTTGCGCCATAAAGGGACCTTAGCGAGGCGTTAGGAAAACGCCTATGGGAAAGTTCGTTGCCGTTTGTGCTGAAACACAGCTCATCGTTCGCCCCCGCTTTCTTCCCTTTCTCAGATAAGAAACCCGCCCCTATCCGGCGCCAAGTTGCACCGGAGAAAAGACGGGTCCAAAGGAGTTTCTACAATGAAACGAGAAAGGCAAAAGCGTTTGGCTAGCCCCAGCCAGCGTATCAAGATGCATATTCTGGGGTCGGCTGGAGATGTCTCCGGCTCGTTGTTCTATTTCGAGTACTCACCGCCCGAGGGCAAAATGCTGCGCTTCCTGTTGGAGTGCGGCTTGCATCAGGAGCATGAGGAAATCAATCGCCAGAAGCGCCTGCCCAAGGGCGTGGAAGCGAAGGACATCAATTTCGTCATCATCAGCCACGCGCACATCGACCACTCCGGTTGGTTGCCTGCTCTGGTGAAAGACGGCTTCCGCGGCGCGGTTTACACACATCCCGCGACCAAGGACCTGCTCGACTTCTTGCTGCTCGACTCCGGTCGTCTGCAGGAAATCGCAGCTGATCGCGCCAACCGCTTCATCGCCCGCCGCCAGAAGAAGGCGCAGGCGGCAGGAAAGAAGGGAAGGCGCATCCCGCTGAGCGTGCCGCTGTACACACCGGAAGATGTTCCGCTGTGCTTCCCGCTCTTCAAGTCCATCAACTACAACCAGCTCTACAACATCGCCGACGGCGTGCAGTTGCGCTTCACTGAAGCCAGCCACATCCTCGGCGCCGCGGTCGTGACAATCACCCTCGGTAAGGGTGACGAGGCCAGGACGATTTGCTTCACCGGCAACGTCGGTCGCCCCAACACGCCGCTGCTCAAGGAGCTGACTCCGGTGAAGCACGCCGACTACGTAATCACGGAGTCGACGTACGGCAACAAGCTTCATCAGAAGCGTGACCGTCTCGCGGTTCTCGCCGATGTCGTTAACAAGGCATATGCGCGCGCCAAGCAGAAGGAGCGTGGCACCGGTTGTGGTGTCATAGTCATTCCTGCCTTCGCTGTCGGCCGTGTTCAGACTGTCCTGTTCGACCTGCGCACGCTCATGCTCGCGGGTCGCATCCCCAACATCGCCACTTTCCTGGACAGCCGCATGGCGATCGCTGCCACGGACGTTCACCGCAAGTGGTCCTCGCTGATGAACGACGAGGCGCGCCAGATCTTCGAGTCGGGGCAGGACGCCTTCAGCCCGCCGCGTTATCTCGAGTGCAAGACTTCCGACCAGACCAACAGGCTTTACGAGAACGCCAGTGAACCGGTGATCATCGTTGGTTCTTCCGGCATGGCTGCCGGCGGCAAGATCTTGAAGCATCTGGAAAAACGTCTTCCTGAGAAGAACAGCACGGTCGTGTTCGTCGGCTACCAGGGCACCGGAGCGCTCGGCTATGACTTGGTCAACAAGAAGCCCAAGCAGGTTCGAGTGCACGGGAAGGTTCTGCCGGTGCGTGCGACGATCGAGTACATGTCGGATTATTCCGGACATGCCGACTACGAGGAAATCATCGCCTGGATGCGCCACTTCGAAGCCAAGCCTCGCAAGACCTTCCTCGTTCACGGGGACGGCGGCGCGCTCGAGGAATTCAAAGGACACATCGAGAAAGCCCTCGGCTGGTCGGTTGTCGTGCCTCAGCGCCGGCAGTGCTTCGAGTTGTAATTCGCCAACCGCGTTTGGCGCAGCGCTTTCGGCTGTCAAAGACGCATTGAGCAGTAGACCGCCGGAGAACAGATTCTGCCGTGAGGCAGCGTTTGTTTCCGGCGGTCTGCCAATAGGAGTCCCTCATGTACAAGATAATTCTCTTTCACCTGGCCTTCTTCGCTGCCCTTTTCGGGCTCTTCATGCCAGGCCTGCACCAACTTACCAGCGCAGTCGATTTCGGCGGCAGTGTTCTGGCCGTTGTCGTGATGACTGTGCTGGCTGAATTGGTGGTCTTTGCCGGCGGTTTGCTAGGTCGTATTGCCGACGAGGTAATTGGCATCAACCCGTTGTTTCAGCGCAAGACGTCGGCAACCATTGCTGCGACCATAATCGCCGTGCTCTTCGCCGGCTTCTTGCTGGTGAGTTCCGCCGTCGTTCCGGCGGTTATCTCGGTGTCTTTTGGCGCGTCATTGCTTTTGTCGGTATTTGTCGTGGCTGTGCTTTTCGCAGCACTCTTCGTAAAACGCGCCATCATCGCCTCCCGTCCTTAGGGATAGCTGGGGGCTGAGCCATCTGGGTTGAGTTTTGAGAACTCAGCCCTGATGCCTCTCAGCCTTCCTTTCAATCCACCGAAAGAGGAGCACTAATGAAAAATTGGTGGAGAAAAATCCTGCCTGCAGGCGAGCGTCTCGCTCTGCCTCCCAGGCATGTGACGCAGTGGTTCTGGGTGGCTGTTGCCGTCCTCTCGCTGCCGTTCATGGTTCTCGACACAGCCCGCCTTTACGACACCGCCATCGCACAAGGTGCGACTTTTGGCGATGCCGCACTGCGGGCCGTCGCCGCCTTCTTTGCGCTCGGTCTGGCCTACTCGATGCTAGGAGGGATGCTCTTCTTCCTTGTCTGTTTGACCACTTCGGTACTAATACCGGATGTGGTATCGGTAGCTCGAGCCGTCAATGGCGCCGTTCGTCGCACCCCTGCTGTCTGGCGGCAATTCCGAGACAACGTTGCTCTCGCCAGTTCGCGGGCGCGTCAGAGAACGGTTGCATTCTTGCGCTTCTTTGCCGGGATTCCTGTCATGGTCCGGGCAATGAGAGCGCGCGATTGGCTGTTCATGCTCTATTGCGTGTTCGCCATCCTGATCCTCGCCGGTATGCTCTGGTTCGCCTGGGGCTGGGCCGGCGTGGTCGTATCGTGGTTGCCGGACTGGTTTTTCGACGAGAGGCGCTGGTTCATCCAGGCTTTTGTCGATTATCTGATCTGCATCGTTCCGTGGACTTTGGCGCTCTCGGTGATGAATGCCCTGTTTAAGGCTTTCATTCGCCGGGAAGACAAGCGCTAACACAGACTTTCACACTCGCGCCGGGGGCGGCTTCGTCGGCCCCGGCAGAAGGAAAACACATGAGTCACGAGAAGAAGACTTGTTCTTGTCACGGCGCCGCGCGCACGACTGGACCTATCACCCTCAGCACCCCGCGGCCCAAAGTCGCGCTGCCGAAGATGATCAAGGTCGCCAAATCCGATGAAGCGCTCTATCGTCAGGTCATCGAAGCCGCCAAGCAGGCGAGCGCAGACGCCTATTGCCCCTACTCGCAATACAATGTCGGCGCTGCGGTGCTGACCTTCGACGGCGAGATTCATGCGGGCTTCAACGTGGAGAACTGCGGCTATTCGCAAACCATCCATGCCGAGGAATCAGCGCTGACCCGCGCTCTCGGCAGCGGTTTGCTGCGTCGGGCCGCCGCTCAGGGTGTCGACCAGTTCCATGCCATCAAGGCGGTCGCAGTCTATGCGCCCAAGGGTTCCGACCCTTGGCCGTGCTGCAACTGCCGCCAGTTTCTCGGTGAGTTCGGCTACGACATGCACATCATCGGCGAGGAGCCGAAGAGCGGTCGTATTCTCTGTCTCACGCTAGGACAGCTCGTTCCCTTCGCCTTCCCGATCGAGGAAGTTCTGCGCAGCGTCAGAGGGGAACGCGGCTAGTACCGGCGCCTTCACGCTTTCATACGCAAGCGGAGGTCGGGGCTCGCTGCCCCGCACCTCTGCTTGTGTTATGGAAGTTATCGTCTTTTTGCGAACCAAGAAGGGATACACATGTTGGCTTTGCATGTTGCAATCAGCCTGGTGTTCGTGTATTTGCTTTACTCGCTTGACGAGTACGCTACGCATCGCTATCTCATGCATCGCATGAAGGTCGCCAGCTGGCTGAAAAGCAAGTTCTTGAGAAGGCTGTGCAAGAACCACATGGGGCTGCATCACAAGCGCGGCTATCGGCATACCGTTGACGAGCCGGATGACTCTCTGGCCGACATCATGATTGCCGCCGCCTGCGTCGGGCTGCCCTTTGCTCCCCTCGTCTGGTACATCGACCCGATCACGGTCCATGTCGCCGGAGCTTTTGGTGTTGTCTACAGTGGCGTCTGGTGGTTGGTGCACCTCGAGATGCATCGCGACAAGGGTTGGTTCTTTGCGAAGAACCCCGTGTTTAGATACCTCGAGCGCCGCCATCAACAGCATCACCTCTATCCCGACACGCAGTACAACATTCTTCTGCCGTTCTGGGACTGGGTCTTCCGCACGCATTGCGTGTCGGAGGTTCGCCAGGCCCGACGTAAACGAACTGCGGCTGCCTGAGCCATAGTTTGAAGTAGCGCAAAAGCGTTGACGAAGCGACCTGATGTGCGTGGTGAGGACTGGTCTGCAAAGAACGAGTCCTCTAAACGCTTGTCTCCAGTCGCTTCGTTTTTTTTGTAGTAATACTAAAGCATAGAGTAGAGTCATTGCTCGACAGCAGTTCAGACGGTCTAAACAATAAAGATTTTCGGGATATGCCTTAAATATCGCCTTGAAAGCGCTTGCATTTTCCGCCATCGGGGCAGAGTATAATGCCAGAACGCAGGCGCGCTGCTCGGATATCCCCCTTGAACAATTCTGTTGATCTTCCAATCTCCAATTCACCGCTACTTCTGGCGATGAATTCTCCTGTTCTGCACGAATTTATCGCTTATCTGGCTCAGAAAAAGAGCGAGCAGGAAGCGAATCCCGATCAACATCTGACTATCGAACTATCGCGCGACTTCATTCAGAAAGTGCGCGAAGCATTCAAGCAAGACATTCTTGATGGCGAGCGCCGTTTGCATTTGCTGGCGCATCTGCTCGCATCAATCATGCTCGAGGGCGAATTCGAACTGCACAGCAATGTGATCGGTTATCTGCCCAATGAGCAGAATCGCCAGTTTCTAATTCGCGAGAGAATCAATCGTGAAACTCTCTACTCTGTGACCGACATCGATCTCGGCAATCACATGCTGGATAATTTCCGATATCAGCGCGATCGTTCCTGGGTTCCGCTGGCGCTTGCGGCTAATTTCGTCGAATATATTCCGCTCCATCGTCCAATCACGGGTGTAAATCGTCTTACCAGCAGAGTAAAGGCTGAAGAAGAGCTTTCCAATAAGGTGGCAGATGAGATATTTGCTCTTGATGAACTGGTTGCTCGTGATAAACAGCTGCGTCAGTACAGTAAATTCGTAAAAGACATTTTTGGAATCAAGATAGTCTGTGAGGACGATGTCACCTGTATGGCTGTGCATGAGACTTTGAAAAACCTCATGGTTGGCGATATCAACGGGACTTTGGCGGCGATGCTTGATGAAGTAGGATTGCCGGTCAACGAGGACAGTTCGCATCCGCTCCTGGCTTTTATTGAAACCAAAGACTATCTGACTTGCGATCCCAGCAAAATGAAACGCACCGGGTGGCGGGCCATTAAGAGCGTTGTCGAATGGAATGACTGCTTGTTCGAAATCCAGATTCAGCCGCTCGGCAATTACTATCTGGAGCTGGACCACATGGCTGGTCCTTCGCACCGCTCTTTCAAGTTTACTCGCGACACCCTTCGCGATGAAGTCGCGAAGCGCATTCCGCTCTATGGTCTTTATCGCGAATTGTTGACCATGCTGTTCAAAGAATCGGTGGCGCCCTTCGAGTCAAAGAACGTCTCGGTCGTAATTAAGTAGTTGCATCGCCTTTGTTGCCCTTTTCTGAAACCCGCTCACAAAGTGGCTTTGGGGAATACGTTACTGTCAAATGTCCCTTTGACTTAAAAGAAAAGACGCACCGGTGTGATCCGGTGCGCTCCTTTTCTTCCCTTGCAAAAACTTTTCTATCTTTGATTGCTGTATCCAGGCTGAACGGCCAGCTGCCAGTTTGCCGGTATACGCAATGTTTGATTCGGATGAATCAGGTTGGGATTGGCAATTCCCGACTCGCGCGCAATGGCATTGACGAAGTTGTAAACCTGTGTTTCTGAAGGTGTTGAGCCGCTCGAACGAGTGAGGAAATCGCGAGAAATTGCTGAAAGCGTATCGTTCTTGCGCACGCTGTACAGAGTGAAGCGAGCATCGCCCGAAGGCATGAAGCCTCTTGGACTGGCATCTGATGCCGGTTGCAGTGCCAGTGCATTATCTTGGGGTTGGATCTGCGTTTGAAACTGAGGCAAATCCATTCTGAGATCAGAAGTGGGTTGTAATTGATCGAAATTGGCGAATGTGGCTTCTGTTCTGTTTATGTAAGGCTGACCGGGCTGTTGGAACGCTATTGCGCCTGGCAATTGCGGACCATATCCGTTCAATCCCGTCACACCCAGCTCCCTGGCTCGATTGGCGAGAGTCTCCTGGCTGAAGTACATTCCATCGGTGTTGCCCATGTTATACAGTCGGTTGAAAAATCCTGTGCTTTGAGCGAGCGTGTCTCTGTTTGCCAGAAGATTGTTTGCTGCTTCTCTCTCATTCGGCAGGAAGTAGCCTGGGCTGCGTTGCAATGCCGTTTTCAGTCCGCTGACGCTGATTTGTCCTTCGTGAATGGATGCGGGATCTATAGCGCGCATTCTCTCGCGTAAAGAGATGAAATTTTCCATCGCTTGGGCGTGACTTCTAGCTGCTGGAGTCAAATTGTCCGTTCTTTGGAGATCTGTCCTTGCATATGTGTTGCGCCCTTCTTGCTGCATCATGTGAAATGCATCGCGTGCAGTATTAAGGGTGGCGTTGTTGCGTTGGTTTTCAGGGCGGTGGGTCTGATTTCGAATCACTCCCATAACTTCTGCGCTGGTGACTGCGCCATTGCGATCTGCATCAAACTGATCGAAATTGCGTCGCAGGTTGACAACGGTCACTTGCGGCAAAACCCCTGAGACAGTCATCCTGCGGCTGGCTTCGCGCAGTTCCGAGTAACTGAGAGCATTGGCTTGATTGCTTGCTGCGATGCAAGCAAAGCTGTCATTGTTCGTCGCGCATCTTGTTGAATTCTCAACATATTCTCTGACAAGATTCTCGCTCATAGTGAAGTCCTCATAATGATAGATGCAGGGATGAAAGGGATTTGGGAAGGGCGGACGAAGTGCTTGGCTGGGGTTGTTTTTCGCTCGCTGGCGATTCGGTCTTCATGCTCACAGCGTATTTTTTTGCTGTAACCGATAGGTAAGCGTTTTGTTTCCGATTTGTTTCCGCTTCTGCCTGTATGCAAATGGCAAAATCTAGTATCTTTAGGGGGACCCTAGCGCAAAAAAGCAGATGGCCAAAATCCTTGTTGTAGAAGACGACGAAGACCTTCTAACGCTCATCAAAGACAGGCTCACAGCAGAAAAATTCGTTGTGGAGGCTGTTGAGGATGGGCGCGATGCCATGGCTCAGCTGGACGCAATAGAATTCGATGCCATTGTTCTCGACTGGAATATTCCTGGCATGTCGGGTATTGATGTATTGCGGGCGTTTCGAGCCAGAGGCGGCAGCACTCCTGTGATCATGCTCACCGGCAAAAAGGAGGTGCCGGATAAATTGAATGGGCTGGATTCGGGTGCCGATGACTATATTGGCAAGCCTTTTGACCTGAGAGAATTGATTTCTCGCTTGCGGGCTATTTTGCGAAGACCGGCTGCGATTCAGTCTGATGTATTTAATGTCAGGGATATCACTCTCGACAGCGCCAACCATAAATTGACGAGGAAGGGCAAGTCTATTCATTTGAAGCCCAAAGATTTTGCTCTGCTCGAATTTTTCATGCGCCATCCGGATCAGATATTCAGCTCTGATGCTCTTCTGGAGCGCGTCTGGCAAAATGATTCTGAAGCCAGCAATCAGGCTCTTAGAGTGGCTATCAGCAGGATAAGAAAAGCTCTGGAAGACAATGATAGTGAGGACGGATCTGATTCGATCATAGAAAATGTTTCCAGGGTCGGTTACAGGCTGCGCCGGGATTGAGAATACATGCGGTTTCACAGAGGTAGCGTGAAGTGAAACTGCAGTTGTCGCTGTCGGCGAAGGTTTTGATTCTTGTTGTTTTTCCGCTCCTGTTGCAAGTCGGCTTGCTGTTCAAGCTGGCATCTCTGCAGAAAGAGGCTGAAGCTGACTTGAGAGTCGCGGAAGAGGCAAGAAAATTTGCTGAGCTGGGCGATAATTTCTCCAATCTCGTCTATGAAATGGTGGCAGCCTACAATGGCGAAACAGCTTTTGAGCGACTGCACGAGACTAACTTCGATGCAATGAAAAAGCTTGACGAGGCTCATCGTCTGCATGCAGAGCTCGTAAAACTGAGCAAAGACGACAAAGAATTGAACGAGTCTATTGTCAGGGCAGGCGCCTCTCTCGAGGAGGCGATGCAGCTGGCGACCGTGTTGCGCACTTCCTATGAAAGAGCTGGAAAAGCAGAATACGAGTACCGCAAGCCATTGTGGAAAAAGCTTCATTACATTATTTTTGGTGTTCTCAATGATAAGCTATCGGCCACGACCGCCGGCAGAAAACGGGCTGCCGAGAAAAGCGTAGAGAAGCAAGCTGCTCTGCGGCAAGAGGCTCTCAATCTGATGATCGCTGGAGGAGTGCTTGATACTCTGCTGACAGTGCTGGTTGCTATTTATCTGACAAGAAATATCACCGGGCGGCTTTCGAATCTCAAGGACAATACTATTCGTTTGACCCTCGATCAGCCTTTGCTTCCTCGATCCGGCGGGTCAGACGAAATCGCGCATCTCGATGGCTTTTTCCATGCGATGGCTTGCGAACTTAAAGAGTCCGCGCGGAAGGAAAGGGCGCTTGTCGATAATGCTCGTGAATTGATATTTTCTCTTGATGCAAACGGAGTCGTTACTAAGCTAAATCCGGCTTGTCTTAGGGTTCTGGGTGGAACTGCCGACGAGATGCTCGGGATTCAATTCATTTCTCTTGTCAGTGAAGAAGACAATGAAAGAGCGCTTGATTTCATGAGCGCATTGCGTAACGGGCAAGTGCAAGAGCCCCTGGAACTGCGGATTCGTTGTTGGGATAGACGAGTTATTGATGCCCTCTGGTCTGCGCAATGGTCAAAGGAGGAGAAAACGTTTTTCTGCATCTTGCAGGATATCTCTGAGCGTCGCGCCGTTGAAAGAATGAAAGAAGAGGTGATGGCAATGATCACCCATGACCTGCGCACGCCTCTAATGACCATCTCTAATATCCTGAGCATGCTGGATATGAGTGAAGACGAAAAGGATCTTGCAAGAACTCATCAGTATGTTTCGATGGCGAAACGCAATACTGACAGAATGATGCTGCTGATTACCGATCTGCTAGACCTGGAGAAAGCGCGCGCCGGGATGCTACAGATCAAGCATGAGCCTGTGCCCGTCTCCAGTCTGTTTCAAGCCGCAGAAGACGCGCTCAAGGGCTCTGCCGAGGAGCAAAAGGTGGAGCTCGTTTTTGTCCCTTCTCCAATCGTCGTCAATGGTGATCAAGAATTGCTCCAGCGTGTGGTGATAAATCTCGGCGGTAATGCGTTGAAGTTCACCGGTAGGGGAAGCGCTGTCACATTGAAGGCTGCGGAGCTTGACGGATTTGCATGTATAAGTGTGGAAGATGAGGGACCGGGCATTGCGCCTGAGGAATTGCCAACAATTTTCGATCGTTTTCAGCAGGCAAAAAGCGCCGGCAAGAGCAAAGTCAAAGGTTCCGGGCTCGGTCTTGCGATCTGCAAATCAGTCGTCGAATTGCATGGCGGCTGCATTGAGGTCGACAGCACATTGGACAAAGGCAGCACTTTCAGTTTTACAGTGCCCGTCTGGAAAGCTTAGCCTCCGTCTTGGACATACGAAGCCGTATAGTAAAATCCTTGAAAAAGAGAAAAGCCTGAGAGTTTTTGGCTCCCAGGCTTTCTCCCGTTCGTCCTATCTATGTTCGACTCTATCTGCCGACGACTCTTTTACTTGGTCGGCGGCGCGACGTAAACGACATAGTCGGTCGGCAGATACGCGTCCGGTTCATCTTCCTCGGGCGCGCCAATGAAAATGCGCACGGTGGCGCGCGAGGCGTTGGCATATTTCGCCGCGCGGTCGGGAATACCGAAGCCGCCTTCCACGTGCCCTGACCCGGCGACGATGACCATGCGCTTCAGTTGCCTGTCCTTGCGAAAATCGGCGGCACTGCGAGCCATGTAGTCGTCCCAGATGGCCATCACCTGGTAGGAGCGCTCCTTCTCTTCCGGGGTCGCTTTGTGCGTCCCGTGAATCATCGAGAGAAGCGAATACCAGAATTCGCGGTGCTCTTTGACATTGAAGTCAATCGGCCCGAGCAGATTCTTCTCGTCGTCTGTGAGCTTGTCGTAACCGACAGCCTTGACACGATCGGTGATCTCTTTGGGTGCGTTGAGAGCGGCAAGGGGAATGTCATTGCGTTTGGCAAACACTACGATCGCTCGATAGAGCTGCCAGTCGTATCCCCAGCGGGTGTCGTATTCGGTCTGCTTGAGAAACTCAGCTTCCGAAATTTCACCGGCGAAGAACTTGTCGATGACGCCCTGATAAGGGCGCTGGAACATTTCCATGCCGACGCCCAAATGCTCGTCACAAGCATAGAGGGATTTGATGATCTGAAGTTGCATCTGGTGGTGAACAACACTGTCGTGCTGTTCGCCGACGGCGATTATATCCACCTTGTTCAGCTCGTCGATGAGCTGACCATAGGTGATTGCGCGTCCGTCTTTGGTTTTCACCACCACCACTGTCAACGGCTCAGACTTAACAGCGGCCGGAGTTTTTGTCGGCGGAGCTTCGGTTTTCGGCACCGAGTTCCACAGCAAAAATCCGCCCGCGAAGATCAACGCTGCAGCAAGTGCATAGCGTAGAAACATGCGAGTCTCCATTTACAAAATCTCGCCGTAAGCGAGTACTGAGGAGGCTGCGATTAAATTCTCAGAGGCGGCGTCATCCTTCCGCCAATCAAGCTGGGCGGCTTCATCCGTCCAATCAAGACTGGGCGGCGCATGGCGTCGCCCGTGCAGACTTTCACGTTACTGAATCAGCTCCATGACCACCGCGCCGAGCACGATGAGCAAGATGCCGATAGCGCGAACGACGTTCAGTTTTTCTTTCAAGAACGTGAGCGCGAAGACGTACATTACCAGCGGATATCCGGCTGTCATTGTTATCACATATCCAGCCGTCGAGTTGGTGAGCGCCAGTATATATGCGATATTACCGGCGGTGACGCCAGCGGCTGAGAGCCAGGAGAACTTCCAGGCTCCGGGAGTGCGGAATGCCGTCTGGTAGCCGTATTTCCTGAATAGCAACAGGATCACGGCGACTAAAGCTGTCTTCCAGCAAGCCTGCATGAAGTACGTTTCGAACGGGCGTCCGAATTCCAGGGCGCGCTTTTCGAAGATGCCGAGCAGTCCCCAGAGCACTGTGGAAAGCGCTACGCAAAGGATAAGCACGTACTTGTCGTGTTTGCTCAGTTTCTTCTGTTCTTCTCCGCCTGACCAGCCGATCAAAGCGACGCCAATACTGACCAGCGCTGCGGCTGCGACCGCGGAGATTTTGAACGGCTCACCCGTCAGAGGAGTGGAGAGGATTTGTCCGATTATCGGGTAGCCGGCGGTGATGCCTAGAACCCAGGAGGCCTGAGTTTTACTCATCGCATAGTAGTAGGCGAGGAACGCCGCCATAGCTGCTACCGCGTTCAGACCTTCCCAGAAGACGACGCCCGTGCTGATGTGCCAGTCAGAATAAATCCAGGTTAGGCATAGACCGAGCACGAGCGCCACTACTCCTAGAAAGAGGTGGAAGGTGACGAACACCGCACGCGGCGCCGCCGATTCCACCGCCTTCTTGTCGAAGATGCCCGCTACGCCCCAGGTCATGAGGGTTAGAGCGATCCAGGCATAGGTCATTCAGAATTCCTTCGGTGCAAGTGTCGAGTTCAGGCGCTTATGTCGCCTTTGTTGTCTCTGCTCACGGATGCGGCAGGTGCGGAGGCAGTGTCCGAGCCCCTTATGGTTCCATCGATGACGGGAGAGCCGTTTGTTGAAGCATTGCCACCCGCGCCTTCTTCGCGCTTTGCTGCATGCTTTGCGGAGTCTGCCTGTATCGGAGCGACGGTTTCTGCCGGCTCGACGACGTTCGCCTGACCTTGCGGTCCTGCGAGCGTGCCATCCGTTTTCCTGTCAGTCGTTTTCACGATCTGAACGTCCTCCTTGCCGCCGGCATTCTTTGTATTTTCAGTCGGCTTTTTTGTGCGCGTCACCGCATACTCTATAACCTTGTTCATCTCGGCGGCAACCAGGAGAACAAGACTCGAGAGCCAGAACCAGAACATCAGTGCCATTACGCCGCCCAGGGAGCCGTAGATACGGTTGTAGGAGGCGAAGGTCAGCACGTACTCGCGAAAGAGCAACGTGGCTGCCAGGAAGACGATGGTGCCGAAAACACTGCCCGGAGTCACCCAGCGCCCGCGCTGGTGGGATGCCGGACCCATGCGAAAGATCAGTGCCATGCTGCCCATCACCGTCGAGGGCACGACGATCCACTTCACGATGGTCGCATAGTAGGCGAGGTCACCGGTGAGGTGAAACACCTTCATGATCTGCGGCCAGGCAAGCATAACGATCAGAGCGACGAGCCCAAGCGCCATCTGGATGATGGTGATGAGAATCGCCCACAATCGAATGTGCCAGTAAGGGCGCGTTTCTTTGACACCATAGATTTTGTTGAGCGCATCCATGATGTCTACGAAAACTGTGGAAGCCATCCAGAGCAATACGACGATGCTCACAGATAGCAGACCGATGGGCGGCTGCTGCTGGATGTGCGTTATCTGATCGGTGATGACATTGGCTATGTCAGGCGGAAAGAGTGTGAGCAGAAACTCTCGCACCTGGTCGGGCGTGAGATTGCCGATGCCCAGACCACCACCTGCTCCCGAAAGATTCGGGAGCAGGTAGATGAAGGCAGTCAGCGCGAGGATAAGGAAGGGAACCGACGCCATCATTGAGCTGAAGGCGATCGCCGAAGTGCGTGTCAGCACCTCGTGGCGAGTGATGTTGCGCCAGGTTTGGACGAACAATTCCCTGGCTGTCAATTTACCTGTCACCTCGGGCAGTTTCATTCATTTGTCCTCCGGCCCGCCGGTTGCATTGGCGACCTTGGCAGTGTCCGCGGCGAGGTGACGGGCACCCCACAGCCAGAGCACGCCGGAAAGAAGGATGGCGCCGGACACCACCAGGAAGGCGGTGTTCATGCTTCCGGTCTTGTCCGCCACCGCGCCAATCACCATCGGTGATATCACGTCGCCGAGTGCGTGAATGATGAGAATGTTGAGCGCGAACGCCGAGGCGCGCATCATCGGATGCGTGACATTGGCGAGAATGGTGTTGGACGGACCGGTGCTTACGAAGAGACAGAAGCAAGCGCCGAAGATCAGTCCCCAGGCATACGGGAAGGGCGTGTAGAGCGCCGCAATCCAGAGCGGGAAGCCCACCAGCATGGCTGCCGCGGAGACCTGAAAGTAGGCGCCCTGGAAGCGGTCGCGCAGCTTGTCGGCGATCCAGCCACCGAAAACGGTGCCGGCGATACCGGCAACGACGAGGATGCCGCCGAAGATCAAGTTGACCTGGGCGAGATTGGGGACGCCACGGAATTCGTGGATGTAGGACGGAATCCAGAACGAGATGCCGCCCATGGCGAAGGTCATCGCCGCCATTCCGAGTGTGTCGAAACGGAAGGATGGGATCTTGAGAATGCCCACGTAATCCTTGAGCGTCATCTTCTTCTTGGACTGCTGGACGAGGTTGTCGGCGGCCCCCCGGGCTGGTTCCTTCATGAAGAGGCACCAGATGCCGAGCAGGACGCCGGGTGGAACGACCAGGTAGAACGCCCATTCCCAGCCCAGATGCGCGGCAACTTGTCCGCCCAGGATGAATCCCAGGGCTGCGCCGATGGGGATAGCCAGGTAGAAGAAAGCCATCACCTTGCCGCGCACATTGAGCGGGAAGATGTCGGAGAGCATGGCCGGTGCGATTGGACCGTATGCCGCCTCACCGATGCCCACGAAGCATCTCGTCAGGAGCAGAACGCCGAACGTTGTTGCCAGTCCGGAGCCGCCTGAGGCGAGGCTCCAGAGGATGACACCGAAGGCGATGATCCACCAGCGTTTGAGATTGAGGGCGCCGAAGATGGGCGCCGTGATCATGTATGTGACCATGAACGCCATGGCCAGAAGTCCGATCATGGCGTTTTCCGGATGCCCGCCCAAGAAGCCGCCGAAGAAATTCAGCAGGCCCTGAACGAAAGGACCGGGTTCTGCACCCTGTCCGAAGAATTCTTCTCTGATGTTGGGCACGACGGCTGCCAGCACCTGCCGGTCAATCCAGTTGAAGAGATTGATGGCGAGCAGCAGCCATAGCGCACTTTTGGCTCCTGGGGCAGCATTGGTGAAAATGCCGCCGCGTGCGGAGCCTTGTTTTTGATCAGACATGTGAGGTGTCCTTAGGGTGAAAGACTTGGACCGCCGCGCCTATGCCAATCAGCAGAATCGCTTGCTGTCAGCAGGCGATCCGATGTTCGGCTGTTATGTCGCCTACAGGTCAGTCCAAGTTGGTTCAACTATCCATTTCGTCTCGGCTCGTACTCGCGTTATTGCGAGCAACCGATTTTTCAGCGGAGCTTCAGGCTCGCCGAATGGTGCTTTGGCACGCCGTGATGAAAGCTTTGAAGAGCCGCCTGTTGCCTTCGAAGTCGCGCTCCGGATGCCACTGCACGCCGACGACAAATCGTTTGCGGCGATGTTCGATCGCCTCGATTATGCCGTCTGCCGCATGAGCAGTTGCCTTCAGCCAGCGCCCCAGTTGGAGCACCGCCTGGTGGTGGGAGCTGACTGTCTGAGCCACTGTGGGTCCATACACAGGAAACAGCAAGCTGTCTCGAACGACCGTCGCCGGATGCATGGCACGCGGTTCACCTTCATTTGCTCGATGCAATATGTTCGGCTTTACCGCACAATTGGCAAGCGATGCCAGGTGATTGGGGATGTCGATGATCAGCGAACCTCCCAGTGCGATATTGATCAGCTGGAGCCCTCCGCAGATGCCGAGGACCGGGAGATTGCGCTTGATGGCTTCTTTGGCCAGGGCGAGGTCGAACGCGACTCTGTCCGGATGGAGTAGAGCCACTGTTTCGTCTGCCTTGCCGCCATAAAGCTCGGGGTTGTAGTCACGCCCGCCGATCAGCAGGACGCCGTCAAGCCGGTCGAGGATGCGCCGCATGGCGGCAGGTTTGCAAGGCGGAATCAGCACGGCGATGCCGCCCGCCTTCTCAACCGCTTCGTAGTAGGCACGCGCTAAGCGCACTTGTTCCGGCTTGGTGACATCCACATCGACGTTCAGGCCGATGATGGGTTTTGTCATAGTTTCGCCATGTCCTCTATCACGTACATTATGCCGTCGACTGCCAGCGTCATGCGCGTGAAGTCGATGCGGTCAATGGTGTCCTTGGGTGTGTGGTAGAGCGGGTAACGGAAATTGGATGTATCCGTGACCATGACGCCGTCGTACCCGTGCTGCCAGAAAGCCCAGTGGTCGGAGCGCCCGGCGTCCTTCACGAAGGAAGGAGCGGCCACGCCTTCAGAAGGCAGTCCGGCATGCTTGCGGAACACCTCGACGCAGCGGCGCACAAATTTGCGTCCCTTGTCGTTGCCGACGAAGGCCAGGAAATTGGCGACGGTCGGGTAGAACAGGTTGAACGGGCTGGGATAGTGCTGGGAATCAGGCTCGGTCGAATAAACTCCGAGCATCTCCAGCGAAAGCATGCCGACTATCTTCTCGTTGCGTTCGCGGCAGCGTTTCGCATAGGCGAAACTGCCCATCTGGTCCCATGTTCCGCCAGGGTGCTCCTCGTTGGCGAAGGCGATGAAACGAATCGTGCGCTCGGGCGCGTTGAGACTGGACCGGCGGCAGAAGATGCGGCACAGCTCGAGCATTGCGGCTACTCCGGTGGCATTGTCGTCCGCGCCCGGAGTGTTGTTGACTGTGTCGTAGTGCGCCCCGACGATGACGATCTCATCGGGTCGCTTGGAGCCCTTGATCTCGACGATCAAGTTGGGCATGACCTTGCCGTCGAATTCGATGTTCTGGCGCTCGACTGCGAGGTTGAGCCCTTTGAACTCTCGCTCGATGTATTCGATGGCCTTGAGCATACCGGCGTAATTGCCGATGCTTCGTTCGCCTATCTGAACCGCCAGTGTTTGGACGTGCTCAGTTAGGCGCTCGCGCAGTAATTCTTGCGGTTGCCCGAAAGAGGGCAGGCGACCCGGATAGCTTCGTCCCGGCATTTTGACGTACCGG
The DNA here is from genome assembly GCA_964493595.1 of uncultured Candidatus Obscuribacterales bacterium. Lineage (GTDB taxonomy): Bacteria > Cyanobacteriota > Vampirovibrionia > Obscuribacterales > Obscuribacteraceae > QKMZ01. The sequence goes on from CAZBOX010000007.1 coordinate 33,580, forward strand.
TAAGCCAGCGGGTAAAGCAAGAACTTGAGAATGTTTTTCTTGAAGCTCATATTGTTGTCTCCTCAAGTTTTCCATATTTCCGCAGTTAAGGGAGGATATGAGGGGCTTCTTTCATGAAGACACCCTCGACTTGGCGTGCGAAGCAACGCTTGCGAATCGACTTGATGTCGATATCGGCAAGCCGGTTGCGCAGCCTAAGGAGAGCATCGCGGTTTTCAGCCGGGATGCGTTTGCCGCGCTCGAGTGCGTCCACCGTTGAGATGAAGCCTTCGACAACCGCATGCCATTTCTGGTCGAGATTGAGCACGAATTCCATGGCGTGGAATCCGCGAATCATCGGCTGAGCGAGCATCAAGCCGTCCTTCTCTTCGGGATGGACAGCATCGATGGATACGCACTTGCCGCCACAGAAGATGTGGAAGAGGATGCGTAGCCAGCGATTTTTCTTGATGATCTCCTCGGTGATGTCGATGGCGAAGATGTCCGATTTCTTGACGCCGAAGTGGGCAGGCGGCAAGTCGACCGGACATTCGCCGAATTCTGTGAACGCACCGTCCCAGAGCGGCTCGCCCCGGAAGGCGACCGCGTCAATCACACCGGGAATTGCGCAAGACGCACGAACAGCCATGCCGACAGGCACCGGCTCAGTGGCGACTTGCAGCGGGTGAGTGCCGAGTCCGACATGATGAGCACCGTTTTTGGTGAACACCACATATCCGCGTTCGGCGCTGGCGACTGTCCAGTATTTGTCAGGCCAGGTCTTGGTGATGGCGCTGACGAATGTCCCCAGCTTCTCGCTGGAGAAAGCGCCATTTTCGGGGCGCGTTTGCTCGTAGCGATACTTCATGAGGAGAGCGAGGATTTGTCCGAGCTTGCCGGTCTTTGGCGTGAGTAGGCTGGAGAAGTCTGTTTGCAATGCGTGCGACAGAATCTGCGTAGCATCTGCTCCACTTGCCAGAAGGGCTGCGGGTATGGAACCGCCCGAAGCACCTCCAATGGTGGCAAAGTTTTTCAGTCCGGCAAGTTGCAGGGCAACAATGGCTCCGGCACCAGCCAGAACTGCTTTGCTCCCGCCGCTTCCGAAGACCACATTCAGCTCGCCCATTTCGCTGGTACGCAGAACGATGTCTGCTGCATTTGGGCTGGTCATTTTATGATTCCCTGATATAAGGCGTTTGTAAGTAGTAACGGATTCGACAGTTCAAGATCCGGCAGGGTCGATGCGTCAGCTCGACCGGGCAAGCGCGTCTAGAGCGAGCGCTTCAAGCGCGTCTAGAGCGAGCACCTCAAGCGCATCTAGAGCGAGCACTTCAAGCGCGTCTAGAGCGCACATCTCCATCTATGAGACTAAAGAAAGGCAGCGTGTTGGAAGCCTTTCTTGAGCACATGGCTATCTGTGAGATGAACGCTTCAAATCGCTTGTCGCGCTTGGGCGCGGACAAGGAAGTGAAATACCAAGATAAGAACTCAGATGAATTAAAGGGGTTTAGATACAGAACAGAGAGAAGGAAGAAGTGCTCGGAGAGTCTATAAAAAAGAGATGCATATATTCTTGACCTCATCAGCCTAAAAAGATCGAATGCTAATAAACACAGCTCTCTCAGCTTTTACAAAGCTTGCTCATCTTGTCATCTTGCCTTTTCTCGAAACCTAATCTCCGCAATGCTTTTGCTTTGTTGGCTAGGCGCGCTAGATCTGGAGTGACTGAGCTCAAGAACTTAAGTCGCAAGTAATCAGAAGTGGTGAGTCGCAAGTAATCAGAATTGGTGAAGGGAAACCTAAAGCAGTTTGTTTGAGCTGTTGTAGGTATGCACTTGATAGATGCGAAAAGCGGAATGAGCAACCTCTTTGCTTCTTCGCGTGCTTGAAAAAGAGAGAAAAACTGAGTCCGTGCAGACCCAGTTCTTTCTCATATTGCGTGCAAGCCAGCACTTCGATGTAAAACTTTCTTGTTGCCTTTTCGGCTGATTTAGTCGTATAGAAGCTCGCCGGGAATCCAGTCTAGATTGACTCTACCTGTGGTGCGCTCTGCGAGTGAAGAACGCAAACTTTCAAACTGCTTTGGTGTTCTGCCGCAGTCGCAAATCTTGCCGTCTCTCGACTTTTCATGCCCCTCGTGGTTCGTGTCGTCGCTGCTCGAAGAATGTAGTCTGACGCGTAGAATTGGTGCCACGTCTTGATTTCCGCTCGGGGAGTAGCTTCGAGATTGCCAGTATTTAAGAAGTGATTGAGTTAGGTTCACGTTTGAGAAATTAGTAAGGAAGAATTGATGAAACCGAATTTGATACCAGCAATTCAATGTATAACACAGTGTGAAGTTGGCGTGTTTATGTCAAGTACCGGTTGTGCGGCTAACCTTGCTTAATCCACTTCGACATTCGCAAATAGAGTTGCCATCAAAAATATATGCGATGCAACATTTCGAAATTCCAAAGCTTTTCGAAGAGCCTTATGAACAGCCGGCTTTCGCTCCGTTGTGGAAACGTGAACTCGATTACATTTGTGGGCAATTTTCAGTCACTTGAGTAAGGTATTAGCTAAATCAGCACGAAACTTTTGCTTTCTAAATGCTCATAATTCCCCGCCTGTTAAGATCTGCGGGCCTTATAGATATGCGATCGAAAACCTTGGATTTCTAACACTAGGAAGTTCAATTTAACAACTTTTCGTTCGCAGAAATTTTGGCGTTGTGATACGACTCAAAACTGGTTCATCCTGATTGAGGGATTTTCCCGAGAAAATCCCTCAACTCATAGGACTCGTATCTCCCAATTGGTCACGATTTATAGAAAGGCACCGAATACAGGGCAATGAATAAGTCTAGAAAGGAAACAGGTGCTGGAATTCAAATTGACCAAGTTGAGGGATTTTCTCGAGAAAATCCCTCAACTTGTGAAAGAAGAGTCTTCCAACGTTCTGTGAGGTTTAAAGCCTGGTTAGTGCAGATAGGAAGTTTATGACGTCTCAAAAGAGTGGTCTTTGTCTCTGCTCCTTGCGCGTAAAAGTTGAGGGATTTTCTCAGGAAAATCCCTCAACTTGGCGAGCCGAGAAGATAGCCAATTGGCGCGGTTTTGCAGCGGGATTAAATAGCTAAGAAAAGTAATACGACTCTAAATTGAGTCTGCGCGGAAGTCAAAAACAGGAAGTTGAGGGATTTTCTCGAGAAAATCCCTCAATCTGGAATGGAGAAATATTGGAAGCTTATCGAAGATGATCGCGGATGGGCAACGCACGGGGCTGTAGGACCGCTAGAGGCGTTTTACTAGTGCTGGGTGAGTTGTACGCAGATCCCGCCTATAACGATGAGGGCAATGCCCAAGAGGCGTGTGGCGTTGAATCGTTCCTTCAAGAAGATGAGCGTAAAGCCGTACATCAGCAGCGGATAGCAGCCGGTAATTGTGATTACGTAAGATGCGCTTGCCATGCCCAGTGCTGCGAGATACGACCAGCCTCCGATTGCCAGAGTAAGCGTCGACAGTCCAGTAAATAGCCATGCCTGGGGTGCCTGCAATTGAGGTCGCTTTCTGGCGATCAAGAAGTACAGACAGAAAGGAATAAGCGTGCTCAAATTCAGAACCAGTTCCACAAAATACACTACAAGCGGTGGCGCCATACCGACTGCGATTTTATCGAAGAGCCCTTTGATTCCCCAAGTCAGCGTGGCGACCACAACGCAGACAGGAACTACGAATTTGGAAAATGGACTGTGTTCGATTTTTGCCGGATTTTCTATATTCTGAACTGTACGATTGGCAGTTTCGATCGGGCGCTCTAGTACTGCAACGCTTCTATGGTGTGACGATGGCGGGCTGAAGGGAAACGGCTCGTCTCCAGTCGCCTGTCGAAGATTTGCCAGGACTTGCTGTTTGTTGTTTATGGCGATATTTTTTTCGTTTTTCTGATTTTTTTCTCCGGTTAGACCAACGGAAAAAACGCCGGCAGCAATGAGAGCGCCACCAAACATAAGTCCGGGCACCAGTTTTTCGCCCAGTATGAAGACTGCCAAAATCTGCGCTACCAGGGGATAACCGGCCGTGAAGCCGAGGACAAAGCCGGCTTCCGCACGCGACATCGCAGTTACGTAGCTGATCATGCTAACGACATAGAACGCTGCGCCAATAGCGCAATAATAGATAAGTGAGCCACTCGCTTGCCAACCTGGATGGAAAGCGTTTAACATCCATAGGCAAAGAGGCACTTGTGGTAACTGGCAAACCAGCATTGCGAAAAGCACGTCGCGATTGGAAGCAAAGTGAAGTGCTTTTTTGTCGAAAATTCCCCAGATTCCCCAGCATGCAAGACAAATGAGCACGAGACCGTTCAAGCCCCAGTGGGAGAACGTGTTCGGCTCAAAAAGGCTGGTCAAGCCCGGCAATGGCATGGTTATCTTCGAAGTTTGCGGGTGTGCAAGACCTGCCAGATTACCATTGAGAGTGTAATCAAGTGAAACTCTTAGGCTGTTTTTAGTAATTGCGCAGAAGGAAAGCTCTCGCTTCCCGCGCTATGTGCTAACTAGTCATTGCTCAGGTCCAACCCGTGTGCTCTTGCCGCGTTTTATTTGTAGCTCTTCACTTACCGAGTATGTCTTCGAGAATGCCACTGTCCGTCAAGCTCGTAACCTGAGTTATGCTCGACACTTGTTTGTATTTGGGGATTACCCAGAGATTTTTATCGTCAGGAATTTGCTTCGCTTCGAGAGTTTTCAAAAAAATTCGCTCCCTCTTCTTGTCGTACAAGCTCATCTCCTGAAGCGGAACGCCGGGCAGCGCAGGAGTAGTCTGCATTTCAGAAAGGACCTTAAGCAGCTTGGGCGATGTGACGATTTTGCTGGCTGTGAGTATGGTGTAGTCGACAAGAACTTTCTTGCCACCCCCTGATATGAAGCCCTCTCCGCCCCCGCCGAAATAAAGCTTTTCATCGGTGGCTATGTATCTGTCGGTCGGCAGTCCAGCAACAGGGGGGGGCTTTTTATCCGTGGCTTTTGTCCAGGTCAGATGCGGTAGGCTTTCGCCTCCAAGTTGCAAGATTTTGGAGAAGGTGTGGGCGAATTTGTCCCAGTTTACGCAGCAGCAGGTTTTTCTAGCATCGCTGAAGATCCACGCTTTGCCAGTATGCGCATCGGCGACCACAGTGGTACCCAAATGCAAGTTTTCCACTCGCAAATGTTCTGGAAAAACGTAGACTAGCTGCTCACCGTTGGCAGTGTGTTTTTGCCTTAGAAGCCATCCGCTCGGCTCTGCGGGTGCGGCTTGCGCGGTTGAAAACGTGAACGCCTGGGCGGCGATTAGTAAAGCAGTAGAAAGCCGCAAACAAACATTGGTCAAATTTTTTACCCGCCACTCTATGACGATCATAACCCAAGCAGCTTAATGATGAGCGAATGGTGCTTTTGCCCGGTTGTGCGATGTAGAAAATGGACGGCGCCAGAGCAAAAGAGTCGCTAGAGTGGGCATATGAGTAGTGATATGAGTAGTGATATGACTGACTTCCGAAGACATCATAGAATATTCGTGCACGCGACAAGCCGTTCACTGCGGCTTGTCCAGGCAAATTCTGCTAGATTTTCATCCGTCCTTGTTGCCCTTTCGCTTGCTGTTTGCTGTCAAGTTTCTTTTGCCGGCGAAGAAGGTTCGCCAATTCCGTTTGTTTTGCCAGAGCGTGTCCCCTTTATTGTTCCTGATCGATCGTCTGTGATACCAGAACCGGTCAAGCCCATGGCGCCCGAGGACACTAAGCGTCTTGCTCCGGACACCGGTTCGTCAAAGAAGTCTGGCGACACCCCTTCTTCCAGCCGAGCGCGTTCGTCTCGCCGAGCACGCGCCACTCGCCAAGCTCCTTCGTCCAGCCCCGAATCCTCTTCTAAGCCCGTTGCTTTGCCTTCTGAATCCAATCTTCCGCAAGCATCGGATGCGGCTGCCGCGGCGTCCCCGTCATCGTTATCGCTTCCGTCCTCGTCCTCTGCAGCGCCCTCATCCCCTTCTGAGTCCTCTTCCTCGACCGCCTCGCCGTCATCACCCCCTCCATCAACAGACAGCGTTTCCGGTGGTTCCGGCAAGCGCTTTATATTGCAGGGCAAAACCGAAGTGATCGACTTCAGGTTGAGCGATTTCGACTCTTACAAGCAAGGCATGGCGGCTCTGGACAAGCGCAGATACGCCGAAGCCGAAACTCTCTTCAAAGCGGCTGCCGCAAAGCTGGATGATGGCTATGAGAAATATCGAGCGGAATGCAATTTTTTCGAAGCAAAATGCATGATGATGCAGGGCAAATTCGACCAGTCAGCCACTCTTCTAAAAGCCGCAATCGCGGTTTTCGAACAGCATGATCCTCGCAACCCGTACAAATTGGCAGCCGAGCGGCAGGTGGCAGATTTGATCAGCGGCAAAGCGAGAATGGACGTGGCAAGGCTGCAAAGCCAGGCGAGCATGCAGCGCGCCCGCATCTCCGTCGACCAGAATATTACTCTCTACTCGAGATTGGCTGCAGATGATTCAGATCCCGTTTTGCTGCGCGTCGACAAAGACGCTGTTCCTACTACGATTCATGATTGTTTCGCTGAAATGACATGTCTGGAGACGGCCGAGATCGGCTCGAATGTGAGTAACGCGGTGGGGCGCTGGCAGCCGCTTCTAGTGAAAGGCGAACCGGCGGCTATCGAATTCGGAGCAAAACCGCCGGTCATAAATGTGAAAGTGAATGGGCAGATGAAGGAAGTTACGGTCAACCTTCCGATGGTCAATGGACTGCGCCGCATATTGCTCGCCACGGACAATGAAAAGGTTGCTGCTATTGATGTAGACAACAACGATACCTGGCTTTTGCTGATGGATGCTGCTCCCGACGGCACTGTCGGGCATTTTCGCTGGGCTCTTCTCAGGCATGCCAAACAAAAGAGCGCGACCTGGGGCGTCAGTCGCGGCACTTTGAACAAGCAGAGACCGACCGGAAACGCCTGGGGAACCGCACCGCATAATGGCTTTGGTCGAGAGACCGGAAGTTACGATCCCAGGCTCTACAGAAATAGCCAGGGAAAATACTAGTCGGGGTAGTAGGATCCGGTAAAAAACAGAGAGCTGAAAAACGACCTCGGCTCTAACCGACATATCGAATTTCAGCCCGTCTGTCTGTCCCATGCTCCAGTGTCGACCAGTTTTCTGAGAGTCTCCGGGTGGTCGGTGAAAAGTCCAGCTGCGCCCCAGTCAAGAAAGCGTCGCATGTCCTTTTCGCTATTCACCGTCCAAACGAACATCGGAATTCCTCGGCGTGCAGCAGCCCTCAGGGTGCGTCTGGTAGACACAGCCAGGCGGTTGCGACGCGGAGGCATCTCGATGGAAAAGCCGCGCCTTTTAAAGCGCCAGCTCAGACCTAGTTTGGCCATAGCAATGAAGCGAACCAGCTCGGCCCGGGTGTGACCGGTCGTAAGCTTCGGCTCCAGGCTCCGCATCAGCTTGGCCATCTTGGTCTTGATGGAGAAAAGCTCGATGCTGACGCGCTCGAGCGCCTTGAGGCGTCTCAGAATCGCGATTACCTGTCGAACCATGCGCGCGGTGCCGACCTTCAATTCGAGCATGAAAAGCTGGTCCGGAAGAGCAGTGAGCACTTCCTCGAGCGTTGGGACTGTAATGCCCAGACCTCTGAATGGAAATGTTTTTCCACTGTCTGGGGTGAATTTCCAACCGGCATCCAGCGCTTTTACTTGCGCCAGAGTCAGTTCTGCAATCATGCCTTGACCATCTGTAGTCCGCTCGACTGAGACGTCGTGAAGGACTACAACATGCCCGTCTCTGGTCATTCTCAAATCGAGCTCGATGATGTCGGAGCCCGCTTCGGTTGCCCGCAGAAAAGCAGGCATGGTGTTTTCCGGGCGGGAGGCGGAGGCGCCTCGGTGAGCAATCACCAGAGGACGCCCATTGGCAGCAAGTCGCTCGAAGCGACCGCCTATGTCAAAGGACATATAGACCTCCTCGGGTCATTGTTCTCTCGAAAAATCGCAGCAAAATTAGTTTTTCAGAGGCTAAAAAGGCCCTAAAAAGGTGCAAAAGCGGCCAGGGAAGGAGGTCGTACCGGATTTTGAGTCCGGAGACGACCACCTGCCACAGGCCGCGTTTGCGATGCTGATCTTTAGCGGTTCTGCTCCGCGTCGTCTTCGTCGTCATTGTGCAGTTTCTCGACCGGGGGACAGTCAGAGGGAACGTAGCACACGTCAGACACAGGCGAGATCAGGCGCACGGCACCGCCAATGGCGAGACCGGCGATGAAGCCGCCAATGTGCGCCCAGTACGCGACGCCATCGCTGGCCCCGGTAAGAACGCTCGAAAACTGCATGCCGATCCAGAACAGGATGTACCAGTACGCGCGAATCTTCGCGGGCACGGGCACCAGTCCGGTGATCTCGGCTTTCGGCCAGAGCAGGAGATAGCCACCCAGCACACCGGCGATGGCGCCAGAGGCACCGAGCGTCGGAGCCATGCTGGCCGGGTCGGACCAGACATGGGCAAGAGCGGCGAAAATGCCACTGATCAGGTAGAACGCGATGAACTTCCCGTGCCCCAGACGAGCTTCGAGAGCCCGACCGAAGACGAACAGGTAGAGCATGTTGCCCAACAGGTGCATTGGACCTGACGGGTCATGCAAGAACATCGAGGTAAACATCGTCCCAACCGCTGCCGCAATTGCCGCAGGATCGCCGCTGGTGAACGCATTCATGAACGTAGCCGGAACCATCAGGTACGTCTGAATGAAATGCTGCGCGGAGCCGTTCGAAAGCGCGGAGAGTTCCAGGACATAGGCGACACAGTTGAGCGCGATAATCACGAAGGTTGCCCAGGGGAAGAGCAAACACTTCAAATTGTCTTTCAGAGGAATCATGTTAGTCCTCGCTATACTGCGGCGCTCTGAATCTTCAGAACGCTGCTTCGCTATGGTTGAGAAAACGCGCGGGTGTGGCAGTGGCTAGGACCTAGCATCACCGTCATATCCGTGACGAATGGGAGTGCTGACTTCTCTGTGACCTACGGACTTCGAGCGACTTTCTTCCCGGCACCTTGAGTGCTCGAGGAATGGCATTCGGGACGAATGGAAAGTGCGAAGTAGGGTGGGTGACCTGTTGAAACAGAGAAGAAAAGCAAGAGTTAAAAACTAAGAGATCAAGGGCAATGATTACAACAACATTTCGAGAGGTAGCGCGAAAGAGCTCATTGTTAAGTCTCCGAAAAGGCGCACAGGGATATGCTTTTGCCCGTCGGGGTATCGCTTGGCAACACGACGGCTCGAAAGAGTCGCGATCTTGAGGCATTGCGCGGCTGTTTCATACTGACAACGAGCTGTGAATTGGTGTTTTTGGCGCTCGATATTTTGGATGTCATGATGCGCGAGCGAGATGCCAATGTGTGCGACTTTGGTTGTCATTTGAACTTTGTCTGTCTGCAGATGTTTTTGGCAGTTGAACTGAACTCTTCAACTCGTCTAGGTTATTGCCGCTAGTTTTTTTACTCCAACTCTTTTTCGCTCCTCACCATCGCACCTTCCTGACCTGCTATACCGGTTGTTTTCCCTGATTTGAAGCCAGTCGGCATCATTTCGGGAGCTTTCGATCATTGGCAGTGCTTGAGGTGGCGAACATATACCAGTACGCAGGTATGCCGCATGCGGGATATCTGCTAGCAAGGTGGAGTATCACATGAACAAACGCGACATGAAGCGCTTGGCCAAGACAGGTCAGGCTCTCACCAGCATGCAAATCCTCGGCTCGGCAGAGCAAGTCACCGGCTCCATGATGTACTTCGAGCACACCACTCGAGAGCGCACCACGCGGTTCCTGCTCGATGTCGGGCTGACTGTGGAAAATGAGAAGGCGGACTTCCAGAACCGTTTGCCTTCCGGGGTGACCGCGGCTGATATCGATTTCATCATCATCAGCCATGCCCACATCGACCATTCCGGCTATCTGCCCCGCCTGACGAAGCTCGGTTTCACCGGACCGGTCTACATGACCGAGGCGACTGCGGATCTGCTGGACATCATGCTGCCTGACTCCGGCTACCTGCAGGAAGAGGCTGCGCGCAAGAACTGCGCACGTGCCGCTCGCCAGAAGGAAAAGCTGGACGCTGCCACCGCATCCGGTGACAAGCACTCCGTCAGCGAGAAGCCCCGCCGGCGCAGTCGCAGCAAGGCCGCGATTTGCAGCGAGCCTCTCTACACGCAGGCTGACGCCAAGCACAGCTTGACGTTCATCAAGCGTGGCATGAAGCTCGATACGCGTTATGAGTTGGCGCCGGAAATCGCTGTCCGCTTCACCGAAGCCGGTCACATCCTCGGCGCCGCGGTCGTCACTCTGGAACTCGGAGTTGGCGCCAAGAAGCGCACTTTCTGTTTCACCGGCAATATCGGCAAGTCCGAGATGCCCCTGCTGCAGACCGTTGCTGCTGTGCGTAGCGCTGATTACATCATGTCCGAGTCGACCTACGGCAATCGCGTGCACATTGAGCGTGACCGGCTGGACCTGCTCGCCGACATTCTCAATCGCGCCATTGAGCGCGCCAGCACGCCGAGCGCAAAGCACGGATATGGTGTGATCGTGATTCCGGCCTTTGCGGTCGGACGCGGTCAGATCCTCCTTTCGGACATCCGGCAGTTGATGGAAGAGAAGCGCATCCCGCGCATCAAGGTCTTCGTCGACAGCCCGATGATGATTCGCTCGACCGAGGTGCACCGTAAGCACAAGGACTTGCTGAACGCCGAAACCCAGGAGCTCTTCGCTCAGGGGGTCGACCCGTTCCGCACGCCTCTGCAGACGGAAACCATGGAGCGTGCGGACTCGCAGGCGCTCGATGAAGCGCAGAGTGCTCCGGTGATCATTATCGGCTCGTCCGGTATGGCTGCCGGTGGGCGCATCGTCAATCACCTGAAGACTCGCTTGCCGGGTCGCCAGAATACGGTCGTTTTCGTCGGCTATCAGGGCACCGGGACGCTCGGCAATCAGCTGATCGGCAAGGATGCTCGCCGCAACGTCAACGGGACGACTATCGAGTCGGCTACGCAGAGCGTGCGCACCGTGCGCATCTATGGCGAGCCTGTCAAAGTCTATGCCACCATCGAGTTCATGTCGGACTACTCCGCCCACGGTGACGTCAACGACATTCTCGGTTGGATGAGCAAGTTCCAGCGCAAGCCCAAGAAGGTCTTTCTCGTCCACGGTGACGATGAGGCGCTCGACGGGCTCAAGGAGGCGATTGAAACTCGCCTGCGCTGGGACGTGGTCGTACCCAAGGCGCGCGATAGGTTCATCCTCGAGTGAGGATGTCGCGCTGCTGAACGACACTGACTGATGGTGGCGAACGCAGGTTTTGGTCTGCGTTCGCACCATTGCATTGCTTGAAAAACGCACGTGCCCTGCGGGCACGCTTGCACATTCATGGAGTCAAACCATGAAGTTCGGAAACGTGCTTTTAGTATGGTTTTTGCTTATCGTCTCCGGTTTTGGCGTCATGTTCGCCGGCTGGGGACTGGCATTTGCCTTCGCTTCAAACGTCTTCGTTCCGTGGCTCGGATTCGTCACCCCCGAATACCACAACCTGGCTGCCTTCGTAAGCGCATTTCTGTTAGACGGCATCGGCGCGGCTCTCGTTCTGATCGCTCTGGTCGCACTGGGATTTGGCGCCACATCAGCCTATCGCTTCTTCAAGCGTAAGTAGCAGAGTCGAGAATCCTCGCGGGTGTTCGCGCAAGCGCATCCGCGAGGGTCTCTTTTCTTTTTTTTGCGATCTAGCACTAAACAAAGTAGTAGGAGTCCGCAATAAAAGACCATCTTGTCCTGTTCCTTGATGTCAACTGCGCCACTGATACTTCAGGACTAGTCCCCGGAGAATGGCTTGATATCTTGGTTTGCTGCGCTATTGAAAAATGTTGGCGCCCCTTACTAAGTTCTGGTCATCTGCATGTTTTCAATCTTCTTTTCGGAAAAAACGCCCGGCACCACCGCAAACATCTAGCGTTCACCATCTCCAGGTTTTTCTTCACTGCTATTTGCATGCGCAAATTGCCGGACTTTGTCAGCGAAAGGAAAGCAGCTTGCTTCCTGCCGCAAACTCTAACTCTCAAGGAGAATGTCATGACAATCATCAGCCCCACTGATTCGCGAATCACCGCCAAGCCTGCTTACGGTGATGAGGAGATCAACAATCCGACGTTTGAACTGGCTCGCTTCTCGGACACCGTTTTCGACGCCGACGACGTCAACGAGCTTCTCGTCATCTCCACGTACAGCGATGTCGAGGAGAAAGGCTGGGTCGCTCGCTGGGACAAGGCTCTGGGCGGCGTGATCGCTCACAGCTGCAACGATGCGAAATTCGCTTCAGCGCTCGGTGAACATCTGCTCGTCGACGTCACCGACAAGGTCGGAGCGACGGGCAAGAAGTATGTGCTCGTCGTCGGCATGGGCTCGATCAGCAACCAGAAGAGCAGCATGAACTGCGGGCTTTACAAGTACTCGCTGGAAACAGCCGAGAAACTGGAAGTCTCGACGCTCGTTCTGCCGTTCTTCCCCGATCGCTCCAAGCTCTCCGCCATCGCCGTCAATGGTTCGATCGCTGTTCTTCGCTGCCGCGTCGGCGAGTCTTCTTTGCGCGGAAGGATCAAGAGCCTGAAGAAAATCAAGCTGCTTGTCTCCGGACAGGCTTCCAACGCTGCTCTGCGCGGTTTGTCCAGCCGCACCGAGGCGTTCTGCATCCCCTGCCCGGAGCCCGCGATTGTGAAGGAGGAAGAGACTTCCGAGTAAATCGTTCTTCGGTTTGATGGCGCGGCTCGCGTCATCAAGTCCTGCGGACTAATCCTAAAGATAGATGATGAAAGCTAGCTTTCAAAGCGGCTTTCTGCCAAAGAAGCAAACGGAGAATTATCATGGCTCGCAAGACCAAAGTCACCGATCTCAACAACATCAACCTGCAGAAGATTCGCGTTTCCGCGCTCGATTTGCAGCTTCGTTCGCTGCGATTCCAGGCACGGGCACTCGACTCGATCAGCGCCGAGCACACGTCGGGCATCAATCTCGGCACCAGTCGTTACTACGACTACCTCGACAAGAACGTCGGTGCCTTCGTCGCACGCATCAAGGAGTTCCTCTCGGTCGCCGACACGATGACGGCGGAGGAATCCTGCAGCTGGCTGACCAGCATGGCTGCCTGGAAGACCACCATCATCGGGCAGGCCGAGGAGCAGGAGAATTTCCAGTCGTCAGTCGCCACCGCTCGGGTCAATTCCGATATCGCCGGCCACCCGGTGCCGCCGATGGATGACATTCCGAGCGATTCCACGGCGCAGGAAGTGAAGGCTCATTGCTTCTGCCTGAGCGCCGAGAAAGCGCAGCTCAAGACTTTCTCGATGCAGGTGGCCGCCACAGTCAACCTGGGCATGGAAATCGCTCTCACTGCTGCCAGCGAAGCCGGCAAGAAGCGGGAAGCGAAGGCCGCCAAGAAGGAGAAGACTGCGAAGTAATTTCGCAGGTCTTCTGAAACAGGCTTGATTCGTTGAAGGGAGGCAGGAGCTCACGTTCCTGCCTTCTTTCTTCTTTGTCGCTGTAATACTATAACGCGTAGCAAAACGGACGTAAGAAGAGCTTGCAGCGGGTACACAGAATCTGGGTATCAGAAGGGCTGGCAAATGCTGCGTCGAATTGTTCGATTATCAATATTGCTCGGGTGTGTTTCAGTATTTTCGTTTCAAGCAGTGTGGTCTGCTCCGGTCAAGCAGAGCGGCTTGTTGCTAGATGTTGACAGCGATTATTTCGGACCCTCGACGATTCAAGTAAGCAAAGACGGTATTCGCATCGACTCGAAAAAGCTGGGCATCACGATTGTTTCTCATGCGCCCGACTGGAGTGTCGTTGCTTTCAACGAACGTAGTAAGTCCTATTACGAAGCTACGCTTGAAGAGTGGAAAAGGCGTGTGGCATCTCGAACCGGCGGCGGAAAGCAAAATGTCAGGCAGGACATCAAGCAGACGGGTAAAGCAAAGATCAAAGGCCAAGACGTGAAGATCTACCGGTGGACGGACGTGCGCACGCGATATGGCAAATTGCGCAGCACGCCCACGATTACCGACCTTTATGCCATGCAATCAGAGCTTGTTCCCAAGCAAGCTGCGGCTGTAATCGCCTCAGCATCCGACTTGCCGCCTGATTTTGGTTTGCCCATGAAGATCACTCGTATTTTGAAGGCTGAGCCCAAGCCGAAAGTGGTTCTCGATACTTTGAAGTGCTCCAAAGGGCAGATTGCCAGAGCGGTGTTTTTTCAGCCCAAAGGGTTCAAGCGCGTTTCCAGCGAAGTGGCTTTGCTCATGGAGGGTGATGATGGGGAAATGGATAGCCTGATGAGCGATTTCAAATAGGAATTGCAGCGCTGCGATATTGTTCTGTCATTGTTGGTGGTGAAACGCGGCTTAGAATCAGCATTTTCTTGCAACAAGATTGCAACAAAACCTCGCGCGAGTTGGGTGCTGCCGCGCTTACGGATTCCCTTCGCTAGCTCTCGAGCGGCTTTGATCGGGGTGTCCGAAGTTAAAAGTAAATATAAATAGCTCGAAGAAAAATTCCTTGCTCTCTAAGCTTCTGCAGAAACTTAGATGCCTGCTCAGTTCTCAGGTTTTTTATTCGCTCTTAAGAACTTTAAAAGCGGTGATTGAGAATACGGTGTGTTAACTATCCGGTGGTGTCGTCTCCTGCAACCTTGCTAGGTTCTTTTCGAATCCTTCCGTATCCTCTCCCAGACCTGACCCATCCGAAAAAACAGACACTGAGCTTTGCCACGCGCACCAGCTAAAACTTCGTCGCTGACGGAGTCAAAGCACAACCACTTCAGATTTTCTGAAGGCTGGCTGCGGAAGGTTCACAGCCGGTCGGCTGTGGTGAAGCTCGCAATAGAGGATTTCCATATGTCGAACGACCCAACTTCCAACGGTGGCGGCGCCGGCGGTTCTCCCGCTGACGACGTCTCCGGCGATCAAGTCGCGAAGGTCTCTCTGACGAAGGAACCAGGTGCGGCGGCTCCGCCGCCAGCTGCTTCCAATCCCGTCAAGCAGGGTCCGAGCCTCGGCAAGCGCATCAAGCGCTGGTCGTTGATCGCGTTGCTCTCGCTCATCGGCTACGTCCTCGTCGCCACCATCGCGCACCCCCTGCTCGTCCTCGCCTGGAAGTATCTGCCCATCATCATCGCCGTGGCGCTGCTTCCGGCCGGTATCCTCGCTGTCAGGGCTCTGACCAAACGCGGCAAGACGCCGTCGCGCAAGGTCATGACCATCGCATCTCTCGTCTACCTGACCTTCTCTGGTTGGGTGGTGACAGCCAATCTGTCGCAGACGATCATCCAGTGGCAGATGGCATCTTCGCTTGATCCGGTCGCGATCGATCAGTTGCCGAATACGCGCGACAATCGCATCGTCGTCCGCTCGACGGCGGCTAAGTACGTGAAGAATTCCATCACCGACAACCGCCTGGTCGGCAAACAGCCGCACATGGTGCGTGAAGTCGGACAGGACGGCAAGGTCGTCTTGTGGTGGCAGTCGCCGCTCGCATACGATGTCTGGTACGGCACGCCTTTCGGCAGTGTCCACAGCGTCGTGCGAGTCAATGCCGAAGAGCCCAACATGAACGTCGACGTCGCTGCTGGCAAGAATGCCTTCTTCCTTTTCGGCGACGAATCTTGGGTCACCGAGCTGCTCTTCCGCATCCGCCATCCCTTCTCCGAGCGTGGGGAAACCGTGTACTGGCAGAAGGAGAACGGCGAGTGGAGCATGCTCATCTCGTCCGTTTCCTACCGCCCGACCTGGACTTTGACCATGGTTCCCACTCTTTCGAGTGTCATGGAAGTCGGTCCCAACGGGTTCTTCAGCAACCACTCGCGTGAGGATGCTGCTCAGAAGTTCGAGGGCGCTGCGCTCTATCCGCCTGCGCTGGCTCGCAGCTATGCCGAAGCGTATGCCACGTATCACCGCGGTCTGCTCAATCCGATCACCTCGCAGCTCGAGCTCTTCTCGATCAGTGAGCCCCCCTACGACGCTCAGAAGACGGAAGCCAATCGCTTCCCGTACTACCAGGACTTCGATCAGCTCGGTCTCGAGCTGATCATCGGTCTGGAGCCCAAGGGCGGTTCGCTCACGCGAGTGCTGTTCTTCGACGCCATCAGCGGTCGCGCCAGCGTCTACGCCGTGCCGGATGCCTTGCGCATCAACGGACCGAGCAAGGCGCTCGCCAACGTCCATAACGCCGATCCCAGTGCCGACTGGTCGCAATACGAGGAAGCCGAGCCGCGCCTGGTCAATGGCAAGGCCGGAACTTTCTGGTTGGTGACCGTCGTGCGCGGCGACCCCTCAAGCCGCGCTTTCGTCATGCTTGTCGCCGTCGACGCTTACAGCCTCAGGGCGCACCGTTTCGGCGATGTCGATAGCTTCAAAACGTTCCTCAATACCGCGCCTGTGGCCGGTCCTCGGTGATATGCACGGCGTAGTGCATCCGAGTTGAGAAAGTACCAGAACTTTCGGGGGAATTAGCCAAGGTGCTGGCCGTAGGGGAGGTGTATGCCTCCCCTACGGTTCCGCCGTACTTCTTCCTGCCGGCTGCGCGTTGCGAGTTGACGGCAGAGCCTGGTTGTAAGCGAGATTTACTTACGATTCAATCGGCGGGTCTCCACACTCGCGTCTCAACGCTTGCCACCGTGAGCTTCTCGCTCACAAGGACTTTTATGGCGCCACTTCTTCAGCTGGTTTCGGCCGGCTATCACTTCGGTTCCGGATCAACCAATCACGGCTGGGACAGCACTGTCAGCAGCCTGGAGTGCGCTCTCACCAATCTCGATGAGGATAAGGGCAACGCCTTTGCCGCTGCCGCTTACAGCGAAAATGCCATCAAGTATCTCGAGGCGCGTTTGCTGTCCGCTTACGTTATCTCCAGTCTGGCTGCCATCAAGGCGGGCAATCTCGACCTGGCTCAAGAGGAGTATGGGCGGGCTGTGTTGCTGGCGACCCTGACTGTAAAAGGGCAATTCAAGCCGCCCAGCATCGATTGGCTGACGATTCGTATTACGCTAGGTATCGTGGAGACCAAGCTCAAGAGAGCAGGAAGAAACGTGCAGTCGCTTTAGACCTGGTCCGCCGGTAGCATCGGCTGAAACCGGGGCAAGATGCCTCTGGAGAGTCTTGGATTTTCGGTGCTGATCGCAAGAGCGGTGGGCATCGATATTTCCATTCTTCCGCGGCATTCTTGTTTTTGCGTTGTTTCTATGAAGCGTTATAGTGGATTCCGGTGGCGGGTGTCCGGTCCCGAACTTTTCTGCCAATGTTTTTGCTGAACGTTTGGTCGGGTTTGCTTTACATAATTCGTTCGGCTTTTAGAATGAGCGCTGTCCCATCAAAAACACGCCTGGTTCGCGCGAGCGGTGTGAATATTGGCAAAGCGCCGGTCTGCCGGAAAAGCGGCTCAGATTAGAGGCTGCCAACGTTACAAAAACCGGAATGCGCGCGACATGCGTGACGTGCTCTTGTAAACAACCGGGTCAGCAACACTTGGATACGTCTCTTTGCAAGCCTTAGCATTCGAGGGTACCGAATCTTCCCACCTTATCCGCAGGCGCTCTCCAAACCCTTACCCGTACCCACTTGTACCTCTCAACTGCAACCCCCAAATTCAGCGCCGGCTGGGGTGGTTAGTGATCGGTTTCTGCGCTCGCTTCGTCAGCGATGTGCCAATAACAACAAGCTCGCTGCATCACGCCGATGGCAGCGCGCAAAAACACACTTAAGGACAAAAAATAATGGGATTCTTCGACAACCTCCGTCAGAAAGCTTCCGACGCCAAGGCCGCCCTCACCACCAAGGTCTCGCAGTTCAAGAACAGCACCTTCCGCGACGCGGTCATGGGCATCTGCGCCCTGGTGGCAAGCGCTGACGGCAACGTATCGGACGAGGAGAAGCAGGCGATCGGCTCGCTCATCACCTCGCTCGATGCTCTCAAGTGTTTCCCGCCCGCTGAACTGATCGCCAAGTTCAACGAGTACTGCGACGCCGTCAACAAGGACAAGACCTTTGGCCCCATCACCGTCTACGCTGTGGTCGGCAAGATCAAGGGTAAGGGTGAACAACCGGACGTCGCTCTGCAGGTGGCTCTCGCCATTGCCAATGCGGACGGCAACTTCGACGCCAAGGAGAAGGCGCGCGTCAAGGAAATCTGCCGTACGCTCGGCGTCGACGCCAGCACCTACGTCAGCTAAGTGTGCGGGAGCTGTCCGGCTACAGCTGATGCTGGCCTGACGTGCTCCTTTTGAGGCGGATCGCCGATGGCTCATCAGGGTACGGTCTATATGACCGGGTCCTGGTGCAGTCATCGGCGACCGCCTTCTCTTTTTTGTCTAGAAGTATTATAGAAGTTAGTAGAAGCTGCCGAAAAACAAAGAAGCAGAGGCTCGGGCAGAGAGAAATTGCTTTCTCTCTGCCTCCGCTCTGCTCCCTTGCCGCCGCGTTTTTAGCGCGACTGGTCAGGACCTTTCGGAGCCGTTACTTCGGCTCGTCGATGCCCGCCGGACCCGGCTGCGGGTTGACCGCATCCGGCGCCACTTCCGCCTCGACCTTGCCCGGCTCTGCGGTCACCGCAGTGGTGCCGCCGTCACCCGTTCCGTCCGCAACCGCAGCCGCCGGCTTCGGCGTCCACGGCTTCTTCTTGAACGGGATGACTTCGACGCTGCGATTGTTCGGCGAGTCGACCAAGCCGGACCCATCCCACACGCCGGTAGCGAGGAGCTGAGCTTCCTTGGCCTTGTAGCCGTCGAGCAGGAAGGTCTGCCACGCGTCCGTCGCCGCCAGCTTGCCCGTCCAGCCAACAGTCTGCTTCCGGTACTTGCTGGCCCGAGCGGCCGCGCGCGACTGGAAGTGCTTGTTGATGTCGAACATGTTGACGAAAACGAACTGGGCGAGCGCGGCGTCACCGATGACGATGATGCCGTTCTCGTCGTTGCCGTGCGACGCCTTCATCCCGAGGTTGTCGGAACCGAAGATGACGACCGGCTTCTTTCCCCACGGGTCGATGACGACGATCTTGCCGTGCGTGACCGCGTGCGCTTCGGGAAGCTTCAGCAGCTCCTTGATGAAGTTGGCGAACTCCACCTCGCGCCCGGTCGCCAGCGTGAACAGCGGCGGACGGCCCTTGCGACGCTTGGCTTTGACACCGCGCAGCGCATCGGGCGTGCTCACCGTCATGAAGGTGTACATGTTCGGGCGGTTGTCCCAGATTTCGGCGATCTTGTGGACCACCGACGGGTTGCCCGGATAGAACACCTCGCCGCACAGAACGCTCTCGGCGCCTTCCATGAGCTCGAACACGCGAGCCAGCCACGGAGAGAGCGCCGTCGAACCGCGCTGCTTGACCTTGTCGTCCATGGACGGCTGGAAGTAGGTTTCGATGATGACGCCGTTGTCCAGCACCACCGGGTCGTAACCCTTCGCATTGCGCCGGCGGAACTCGAGCGATTGCTCCTGCCCGTCAGCCTTCATGCGCTTCCAGTAGTCCAGGAAGTTGGCCGCCACCTGAGCATTGCGGATGCGCGTCACCATGTTGGACTGGCAGCCCATGCCGGTATTCGTCCAGTTGGTCGAACCGGTGGTGACGTCGGTCGGATTGCCCTGCTTGTCGACCTTGGTCTGCGACTTGTTGTGGGCGATACCCCAGGGGCCGATCATGCGGTCCTGGATGTCGGCGCCCGCTTCGTGCAGAGCCTTGCGTGCCGGCGCGTTGGTGATGTCGTCCGCGCCGGTGTTGCCGAGGATGAGCGAGAAGTACTTGAGGTTCTCCAGCAGGAAGTCCACCAGCTGGTTCGCGCTCAGCTCGTACAGAGCCTGGTAGACGTGCCCGCCGTCCTCAGCGCACTCCTTGACGGGTGCCATGAGCATCTCGGGGACGTTGCCCATGAGATGGCGGCGAATCACGTTGTCCGGGTTCTTGTAGTCTTCCAGCGAATCGATGATCTTCTGGAAGTTGGGCGTGCCGTCCGGGAAGCCTTCGGTGCCGTCGGGCAGAGTGCCGATCATGCGGGACAGCCACTGCGAGGAGAGGATGCCGCGCGTGAAAGCGCACTCGAAGGTGTCGTTGACCTTGGTGGTCAGCTTGACCCAGTTGGTGGTGGCAACCAAGCCCTTCATGGGCGTCAGATTGCCGGGTTCACCGCCCATGGCCTGGAACTCGTAGCAGACCTCGTCACCGGTGTCGCCGGTATAGTCGAGATGCCACTTGCGCTGGATGGGCCACACCGTGGAGGGCTGACCTTTCCAGTCTTTGTTCGCCTCCTGCCCGTCGAAGGGCAGTTTGGTCTCGAGGACCACGGCGCGCCCGTCACGGTGCTTGCGCGTGACTGCGAAACCCAGGCAGCCTTCGAGCTTCGTGCCCTTCGGCCAGTCGACGGCGATGAGGACCACCGAGTCGTTCGCATGAGCCGCGGCTTCGAGCTTGATTGCGGTTTTCTTTGCCATAGTTTTTCGTCCTTAGTGCCGCTGGTTGCGGCGGTTAGCGGATGAGAAGAACAGCGCGACGAGGGGCCGACAGCGCGTTTGCTGCCGGTCCCGATCGCATTTCATTTGGGTTTGTCGTTGAGTTGCCGCCCAGGCACACCCACGTTAATCCAGAGCTTTTCTAGCTGTTCTCAGCCCGCCTCACTCAAGCAAAGTCAACGCCAGCATTGCGCCGACGCCGACCGCCATGAGCACGAGGTGAAGGAAAGAACCGCTCAGAGCCGTGCTCTTGAGATAACGCGGAATGAGCCCACCGGCGGCCAGGTAGATGAAACACCCGGCAGCCACTGGCAGAACATAGGCGGCGAAGTTTTCGACCGACGTGCCCACGCTGAGCGCCAGGATGACGCCGATGAAGGCTGTCACTGAGCTGGCGAGATTCAGCAACAGGGCGCGCTTGCGTTCGAATCCCGAATGCACAAGCACGCTGTAGTCGCTCAGTTCGGTCGGAATTTCGTGGACGAGCACCGCGACGGTCGCCGCAATGCCGGCCTCGATATTGACCAGATAAGCCGCGCCGACGATCACCCCGTCGATGAAGTTTTCCAGCATGTCTGCCGTCAAACTCATGAGACCGATGTGGTGAGCTTCGTGCGGTTTCGAGCATTCGTGCCGGCAGTGCAGCATGCGCTCGACGATGAAGAACATGAAGACGCCGGAGATGACGAGGAGCGGAACGGTGGTGCCGTTGCCGAGTTTCTCGAAAGCTTCGGGAATCATGTGGATGAGTGCGTTGCCGAGCATGACGCCGACCGCGACGCTGACCATTGGTTTGGTGAAGCGCTGCAGGTTGGTTCCTGTCATCGACAGCGTGATGAGACCCATCAGTGACATGGCGCTGATTGCGGCGATGCTCACGAGGGCGTAGATCCAGATTGTATCCATGGGTGTGTCTCCGTTAAGGCAGACATCCGAAGTCCACGGTGCTACGAACACCATGCTGGGCGGCAAAACTTCTCGAGACAAGACCACTTCTGATCACATCTGTGATCAAGAGCAATGCTCAAATGGCGAGAAGTTATTTGGCTATCGGATAGTTCTGCTGGACTAAGAAAGGGTTGTCATGATGCCCATACCTTAGGGCTCGAATATTGCGGGATCAAAGAGCTCTAACATAAAAAGAGAAGATTCTCGCTAACGCCAGCTCTCGCAAAGGTCACGGGCGCTGATCGTTCCTTTTGCGTTTAATGTTGTAATTGCTCGCGAGGTTTACGCGAAGGTGTGCCGGTGTCCGGTCCGGCGCGACCTCTGCCAGTCAGAGAAGCCTCGTTTAACGAAGCCGATGATGCCGCCGAGCTGCTTAGTCTGCTACTTCTGCATAGCCTTATGTACCTGGGCGAACATCTTTGGGTTCATGACAAAGGCCACTTGCAAGGGTTTTTCAAAATGAGCCGGCTACAGGGCGTACCCCCTGCTCGCTGCTCAGCCTGAGTCTGGTCTAACCCATACGCGATGCGGCTTAGCAGCGTTTTAGAACTGTCGTCTGGTGAAGTGCTACAGTGCGATCGGCTCTCTAATGGAGCCCGAATCCAAAGACAACAATCTGTCTCTGGACATTCGCCGGAATCATTCAGGAACCCCAGGAAACCGCTTAGGAATCAAGTTTGGAATCCCAAGGAAAACCCATCAGGCAACCCCAGGTAAACCCCAAGGAAACCCTTAGAGCTCGCTCTGGAAACCCGTTAGCTTCCCTTTCGAATTTTGACGAGTTACCCTGCCGGCCTATCCCGGCGGGGTCCTCGTCGGTAAAGACAATGAGCGATTCAACTCCGACCACTTTTCTGCCCGGTAAAAACGACCGTCGCAGCCACCGCAATTTCCAGCGGTCTTTTGCCGATGTACACGCACTCGTCCAAATTCTCGATGATCCGCGAACCAGAGCTCCGATCGCTCAGGCTCAGAGCCGCCAGCATCTCATAGATATTCTCGACAGGCAGCATGCGCTGGCTCTTCAGAAAGGTTATCCTCTCTGCTTGGCGCTGGCCACTCTTGATCCTTCTTCTGAACTTCTCACCTTGTCGCCGACAGCGATACTAAATACAGTGGCAAAAATCTGCCGCTCGAACCTTCGTCCCACCGACCTTGTTTTTCGTTATTCTGAAAATCTGCTGGCTATGGTGCTGCTGGAGAGTGATGAGAAGGGCGGCGCCAGCGTGGCCTCAAGGTTGAAGCGTTCGCTCGATCGGCGTCTCTATTTTGGAAAAACTGCCCTCAGTGTTCGTCCTGTTTTTGCTATATCAGATGCAACCATGGGTTTTGGCTCGGCTGGCAAAAGTCTCCTGACCTCTGCGGAAATGGTGCTCAACCAGGCCGGTTATGAAAATTTCGAGGTGGCTGTGGCCAGCGAGACGCTCGCGCCTCCTGCCGTTGACGTGGCTCTAAGAGCGCAAGATATTGCCAACGCAATCACGCGCATGTTCGACACGACTGCCTGATTTAGCTGTGTTCGCGCGGCGCAGCGGCCGTCATGCAATTAGAGTGGCTGCGCTTTTCCTGCCAGCGCGTTGCGCTCGCACAATTTGCCAATCTCCCCGGCGACGATGCGTAAAAACTTCTGGGCACCCAGTCCGTGCAAATGAACCGGGTCGCAAAAATCTTCTCTGGCAAAAATGCCGGGCTGATTGCAATCGACGAAGAGAGCGTCATTTTTCTTCGCCAGTTCTTGAACACGGCTCAAATATCGATCGTAAATGCCGGTCGGCAGAAGATCGGTATTTTCTTTCAAAAGCGGCATGTTGACGAGGACAACGGAGAAGCCCATTTGTTTGGCCTGCTGCAACAATTTGTCCATGTATTCCGATTGATTTTTGAAGACTTTCGGGCGGAATGGCTGATAGCGCATTGCATACTCTTTGCTGTTGTCATTCCACAGCATATGCTTTGCCGCTTTGACAGTGTATGGACTGACGATCCACTGCCCGGGCGAATTTTCCTCAGGTTGCTCAGCCATGGCTATTTTCAGAAGCGGCTGCGGTGTCTGTATGGTATTGAATGTGGTGCCGAACAGCCGGTTGATCACATTCTCCGCCAATCCGCGCTCGATGCACTGAATATCAGCCCGTTTGCCGTAGAGAAAAATGCTTCGTTCTATCTGCCTTTCCACTATTTTCCAGACGCGTTTGCTTTCCGGCAAAATATCCTCTGGATAACTGACTTTGTCTAGATAGCGGACTGTTTCGGTCGAAGCCGGGTCGCTGAAGCTGCTGTCCACCAGATCGCGCGGAGCCACTCCCCAGACGAGGACGGGCCTGCCATCGGCCTTGGCCGGCAAGGCTCGGAAAAGTGCGCAGGCGTCGGAAGCCATCTGCCCGCCAATGGCAAAGGAATGAGTAGAAATAGGTTTGCCGAGAAGCTTGCTCGCAAAGGTCTCGAAATATCTGGACCGATGATTTTTCACTGCATCAAGGGGCTTTTGCAGATAGGACGAATCACCGTCATTGACGACCGCAACCATAAGTGACGAGCCAAAGAAAACAGTATTCGGTTTGCGCTGCGATTTCTGGGCTGCTTGCCAATCTTTTGCTGTCCAGTAGGCCCAGCAATGGTTAGGCGAATCGATAGGGTCGGTTTTCAGCAGTGCGAAAGCCGCGAAATTGGCAAAGGCGACTGCAGCGCCGGCCAGCAAAACATAGCTGGAGAGCCAGTTGTGTCTCCCCTGCTTGACTGTGGAATCTTGCTGTGTGCTGTTTTGCGACGGCAATTTCAAGGTTTCCAATAGACGCAATATGATAGCGCGCTGCGACAGGCCTTACCTTGCCATTTACTCATGGAAACTCCTGTAAACCAGCGCGCTTAGAGACTGTTAAGGTCTGTGATCCCGGAATGGTTCGTGCTTACGGGAAAACCTTTTGTCAAGTGTCTAAATCTGACTTTCAGGGCTTTTGATTCCATCTTAAAAAGGG
>CAZBOX010000008.1:0-55117 GCA_964493595.1 uncultured Candidatus Obscuribacterales bacterium
CCTTGTCGATGACGATGCGATCGATTTCCTTGAGCTGGTGATCAAGCTGCTGAACAGTCAGTGTGCGCTGACCGAAATCGAGCAAAGTGAGCGAGTTTTTGTTCTCGCAGAGGAAGGCGGTGGTTTCAGAAATTCCGTACTGGCTAGGACGCAGCTCCTCCTTTAGAAGAGTACCGCCAGCGCCGGTAACGATGTAGATGACGCCATTCGGCTTGCGATTGGTGTCGCCGTCAAACCCCAGATCGACGGTAGTGATACCGCGCGGGTTGCGCTTCTTGCCAGACTCGTCATCATGCGGGCGGAACTTGAGCGGGCGATGGCGCTCGTAGAAGTGGCAGTGTCCGCTGAAGACAACGTCCACTCCGAACTCCTCGAATATGGGCGCCAGCACACGCATACGCCAGTCGGAACGATACTTGGGATCGCTGTTGAATCCGGGCTGGTGGAAGGTAACGAAACGCCAGGTCTTGCGACGTCCCGCTTTCAGAGTGCGTTTCAACCAGCGCTGCAGGTCCTCGTTGCGCCAGTCCATGTACTTGTTAGCATCGAGTACAATCCACTGCGCGTCGCCCTGGAAGAACCAGTAGTTGGAAGCGCGAATGAATTCAGGACCAAACTGCTCCAGGAGCTTGCGACCCTCTTTGCGCGTCGAAACCATGTCCTCGACGTCCTTCGTATGAAGCTTCGGACCGTTGTCGGGGTGACGCCAGATCCTGAAGAATGCGAAGAGATCTGCCTTCGAAGAATGCTGCTGCGCGTCCTCGAAATCAGGGATGCGAGCGTCGTGATTGCCAGCCGCCGCAGCGATGACCGTCGTCGCTGCGAGTGGCACGCCTTCCGGTGCGGAGCCATTGAACACGGGGTCGAGATGCTTTCGATACTCGCTAAACAAGCCACTCTTGTAGACAATGTCGCCAGGAATGACTATGAGATCTGGGTTCAACGAGAGCGCAGCCTGTGCGATCTTGCTCGCACCCGTCGCGCCATCAGCGAAATCGCCGAACACAACGGTTCGCGTGTTCGCAGAGTCGGAGCGCGACGGAAAGCGCCCTCGCGACTCGAAAACCAATTCATCATCGAGCAGCAACTTGTACTCGAAGACTTGTGAGGTGCCAGACTTCTTGATACGCGCGCTCAAGCGGTGCATCTCGTGGTCGGCAATCTCAACACTGTCGACTTTGTCGACGGTGACGAAAGTCCACCGGCTCGCTCCTTCAAGACGAACGAGCATCTTCCAGTGACGTTTGCTTACATAGGCATACCAGACCAGCTCGAGCGAAGAGCAGAAGCCTCTGCCATACTTCGAGCCCAGTTGAAGCATGGGCTTCAGAACAAAACACTTTTGCTCTTCCGCCGGTGCCGCGATTCGAATCTCACCCACAATCATCGCTGTGCGGGCGTCATTGAGAGTTTTATCCATGCTTCGGTTCTCCAGCTTTGCCCTTAGGCGGTCGGAGGAAGATATACCGTCCGAGCGATACACGAGAGCCATTCGAGCCTTGAAGACCTTAAACAGTTCTGACTTGAGAGAAGCTGGCTCGGGAGTTGGTAAATCGGTTTCCAATGAAGGGAAAGAAAGTGATATCCAACGCTATCAATCACTGGATTTCGCAAACACCGGATTGTTTCGACACATTGCAAAACAGCTTCTAAGCGTGCGCTGAAGAACCGCCAAAAATCAAAGTCTTCACTCTTCACCTTTTTGACAACCACAAAAGATGAGGTGGCGCAGCTAGCTCACGCCACCATATACGCCACCACCACACAAATGGTTATGACGAGGTTAAGAACCAGATAAAATGTGACTTTACACTATTGAGATACTTAACAATGAATTTGCCGAGTGCCTGCGAACTTCAAGTTCATGACTCCCCAATGGCGACAGGGAAGCCTTTCGGCTCCCCTGTTTGAATCCCTACCGGATAAGTCTTTTTGTGAATCAAGAAGAAACGCTGCTCAATCTATCGCTCCGGATAATCCAGGCGCAACTGCAATTTTTCGCGCTGCGACTGGCATCTAGTCTTGACGACAAGGTCTGGCTGATTGATTGAAGTGACTTGCTGATTGTAGATAGCTCGCTGAAGACTCTTCTGGGCCATGTGCAGATCAAAGATCAAAGATTCGACATAAGTCGGATCATCCCAGCGTTGCTTTGCCTTGTACCGTTTTTGCAGTTCGCAAATCAAATCCGTAAAGGAAACAGAAGCAGCAGAAATCATAGTAAGTATTTCCTTGATTACCAGCAATCACATATTTACAATCCCGACCTCGTCAGGCTTTCGCAGTTATGCGGTTGTTGTTGCACGGTATTCTGCGCGCTTACATACTAAGGCGAGGTTAAGAGATAGCGGGACTTCACAATCGAGATCAATTACTTCTTCTCAAGTTTCTGAAATCGTCTCTTTTCACGCCATCTGCGACATTTGATAGTATCGCCAGGAATGAAAAAAAAGGAGCAAGCCGATTGGCTTGCTCCCACAGTTTGGACCGTTACTTCTTCTTGTTATTCGCCAGCTGACTGAAAGCAACCAGAATCAACGCGATGACAAAAACCGCAATAACAAGCGGGCGTTTGTATGGGTTGGAATCCAGGTTCTTCAGTTCGCCGGCAGGCTTTGCGGCAATGTCTTTGCCGTCCTGAACCTGCTTGGCGCGCTGTGCCGCAAGCTTCACGATGTATTCGTGAGCTGCAATGAGCTGCGCATCTTTTGTCGCGTCGCGCGGCTGCTCGACGACGAGATCGGGTTGAATGCCCTTATCGTATACGTCGTGCCCGATCGGCGTCAGATATCTCAACGATGTAAGCGAGAAGCGTCCACCATTAGGAAGATCCTGGATAGTGAATGCGACAGCTTTCCCGAAAGAACGCGTTCCGATCACGTAGGCGCGACCATTGTCCTGGAGCGCGCCCGATGTGATTTCCGAAGAGCTCGCGGTGCTGCGGTTGATCAAAATCACCATTGGCGCGTTTTGCAGCCAATTGAAGAAGTCGAGCATGTGCGGCTCCGTGATCATCTTTTTGGCAAAAGGCGCCAGCGGTTTCACTCGATACTCGGTGACCGTTTCCAGCTGCCCCTTGTGCACCGTCGATTTGACGATGGTGCCTTGCTCGAGGAAGAGAGAAGAGGTCTTCAGAGCCATATCGACAAGACCACCGCTGTTGTTGCGCAGATCGAGCACGATGCCGGTCAGACCGCCTTTCGCCTCGTAGTACTGCTGCTTCAACTGCCGCATGAAGTCGTCGATGATCTCAGGCTTCTCATAGGTCGGCAGCCGAATGTAGAGAACATCGTCGGGCAGCTTTGCAGACTGCACGAGATCTTTCATCGGACGGAAAAGAGTCAATTGCACTTCGTGCAACTGGCCGCCCCAGGAGGCAACGACGTTCATAACTTCGCCTTCGTGCCCGGCACTCAGCTTCAAGACTTCGGTTTCACTGAGATTGTCGAGCTTCTTGCCGTTGATGGAGACAACGATATCTCCCTCACGGAGCACCGATTTATGAGCGGCAGAATCGTACAAAAGACTGTCGATATGCCACGCATTGTCGGCATGTTTGCGAAGCATCAAGCCGGACAGCACGAAGCCGTCTTTGACCATAGCCCTGAACTCGCTCATTTGCGTCGGACTTTGATACTTGGTCCAACGATCGCCGACACTATCGACGAGGTCGGTGAGAGCGGCATCGAGTTCCTCAGCACTGTTGAGCTTGCCGTCATATTTATTGAGGCGGGCATCCCAGTCCTGAAGCTTGGATTCGTCGACGTACTCGGCTGCGATCTGCTGCCAGATCTGCTTATAGAGCTGCTCGCGCATAGCGGGAGTCGGCTCGACTTCAGTCACTTCCGGCTCGCGCAGACCCAGCTTCTTACGCAGCTCGGGAGGAATCTCTTCGAGATCCTTCGCATCTGGAGCAGGCGTGACGGATTTTTCTCCATCTTTGGCTGGATTCTTCGAGGGATCTGCCACTGGAGCGAGGGTCTCACCGTGATTACGGATGTGGTCCCAAAGCGGAGGTGGATTTCGTCCTGGTGAATCTTCTGTGGCGGCGGCGCTGAATGCGCTCAAAGAGAGACACAGTGCCAGCGAAAGTGTGTATAGGTGTTTCATTTTCATCTCTTACTGGAGCCAAGACGAACGGCTTTCGCCGTTCGCTTCTCCGGTTAGGGCTCGACCGAAACGGGGCCGAGCGCGGCTGAAGGCAAAAATTTCGCGGTTGCCTAACCACTTGAGGCGTGTACAACCGCCTCGGGACACTAAACTTCGCGAGGGATAATGCGCGCAATTTCTTCCAGCAGGGCGTCGCACTCCTGGTGCGTGAGCTCTGCCTTTCCGTAGATTGCGCGGTCGAGCTTGGCCAACGCGCTGAGACAATATGCCACCAAGTCAGCCTTGCGCTCATGCTCGGCGAAGTAGTTGCCGAGAGGCTCTTGGACACGGTCGGTAGAAACCGACTCTATATCCAGATATTCACGCAGGGCGGCCGAAATTTGCTCGAGCTGAGCGACGGTAAACTCACCGCCCCCGGTGTCACGTTGCTGCACCACCTGATCGATAACCGTCCAGGCGCGCTGCGATTTGCTCAGGCTGTCAGCCAGCTTCCATATTCTCCATAGGCGCCACCCGCAGAAGAGCGGCACCAGGAGCATTACCATAATGCCGCCGTATTTGAGCGGCTTGGCAATCCGAACGCTGGCATCCTTCCTGCTCATGTCTCCGTCGAGGAGCTGTTTGCTGTTGTCCGTGGCGGTCCTGGATTTTCCGATGATAAAATCGGGCGTCGCTCCCACTTTCCATGCCGGTGTTTTCTTGTCCGGCAGGATGTTGGTCGCGTAATGGAACTGGAAACTCAAATTCAGAGCCGGGTCCATCACCCAGGTGCGCACTACGATTTGAAGAACGGTAATGTTCTTGCCATTACGTTCCAGTTTGACGACGGTGGGCGTGACCACGATCTCGTAATCGGAGCCGCTTTTGCTCACCGTTTTTTCAGTCAATGATTCGATGTCGACAAGTACGCCGGGGTCGGCGGAGATAACGACGGTGACGGGAATCAGTTCACCCGTGCGGTATCCGTAATTGACCGACGGTCCGTCGGCGTACTTGCGAGTTGCGGAAACGGTAATGATTAGCCTTCCCGCTTCCATGATGCCGGTCACCGGATTCTCGAGCGCCGGAACCACAGGCTCGGGCGTTTTGGGAAGCGGTGGCGCGATTTCCTGGCTGAGGGCCGGGCTGAAGCAGCCCAGCATAAGCGCCAGAAAGAGGGCAGTTATAGTTTTGCCAGTCATGCTAAACATCCTTCTAGACGTGACCAGCAAATAGGCTTAGAACACTGTTCATCGCGCTTTCGTCCTCTTCAGTACTGAGAACGAGCGATTCACAATTGCGCTCGGATAAGCGGGAAGAAATGCGGGCTTCATGAGCCTTCCAGTTCTCCGTCCACTGCTTCCGGGTGCGCGCGTTGTTCCAAACCCATTTGCTATCGCCGCTGGGATCTTGTATTCGCAGGAAATACCCGAATTTTTCAAGCCAACCACTGGGCTCAGGCAATTCGCGTTCACGGCGGTCTTGCACGTAAATGCAGACGACATCGTGAATGACTGCGGCATTGCTGAGGGCTTCCCAGTCGGCTTCGCTCATGTTCAAGAAATCACTGATGATGAACACGAGCTGCCGAGAGGCGGGCATGATCGAGAGCGCCTTGTCCAGCCCGTTTCCGGGGTGGGCGTCAAACTTGAGTCCATCGGCCGGCTGACATTCGAGAATGTTCACCAGTGAGGGAATCAGATTGAGGCGCGCAGAGCGGGTAGGCAGAGTTTCGACAACGGTGTCGCCGCAATAGATGGTGCAACCGACTTTGTCTCTGGTTTTATCCAGAGCAAAGTGAATCGAGGCTGCCACCTCTGCAGCTACTCCGCGCTTGGTATTGCGCTCTGTGCCATAGTCCATCGAAAAGCTGATGTCCACAAAGATGTGCGCTTTCAGCTCTTTGCGCTGACGATAGATGGTCTTGTAGATTTCCTCTTCATCAGCGGCTTGAGCCGTCGCCACCCAGTTGATGTGACGTTCGTCATCGCCCTCTTTGAAAAGAGCGGTGCCGAGAAAGTCCAGACCGGGTCCGCGGCGCACACCCTTGCGTACACCAACGCCGGGAAACGAATTCGTCGTTCTCCAGTCGATGGGAATGGCGCAGTAAGCGACGCGCTGGAGAATAGTCTCAATCTCCAGTTCCGTTTCTGCTTTCATCTGAGTTCTCCATTTCTAGAGCTGCATTTACTTATGCGCTTACGAAACCTGCTGACGGGGCGCGTAATCGCGCTCGTCGGCGGTGAGCAGGGGAGTACCCTTGAGAGCAGTGGCAACCAGCTGGTCGACAGTCACCGTCTTGCGCAAAAGCGCTTTCTGGTGAAGGAAGAGGCGGTGCCTGATTACGTCCTTGTAGACGTACTGGATGTGCTCGGGCAGAACATAGCCCTTGCCCATGTGGAAGGCGCGAATCTGCGCGGCCGCAAGCAATGCCTGCAGAGCGCGAGGACCGCCGCCGATTTCGATGGCGTCGCGATAAACAATGCCATCGGCGCCGGTGCGCTCGACGATCGTGTTGAAGTGTTTGTCTCCCGGGCGCGTGCCGCGCACGAGAGCGCGGATATAGGCGCGCGCAGCGTCAGAAACATGAGTGCCCGCGATCAACTTGCGCAACTCGAGAATCTCATCGACCGAGACCTGCGGAACGATGTCCTTATAAGGGTCTTGACCTTTGAGGGTGTTCTGGTTGCGCATGATCAGGTCTTCCGCCTCTTCCGACACATAACCCATGTCGATTTTGAAGAGGAAGCGGTCCAACTGCGGTTCAGGAAGGGGGTAGGTGCCCTCGCTCTGCCGCGGGTTCTGGGTTGCGATAACACAGAACAAGTTGGGCATGCGGAAGGTCTGTCCGGCGATCGTCACCGAGTTCTCGGCCATAGGCTCGAGAAGAGCAGATTGGGTCTGCGGCGTCGTGCGGTTGATCTCGTCGGCCAGTACGATATTGGCAAACACAGGACCGGGAATGATCTCATATTTGCTCAGTTCGCGGTTATAGACGCGGTTGCCTTTGATGTCGGCCGGCATCATATCCGGTGTCATCTGAAAACGAGACCAGGTCGCGCCCTTGATTGCACGTCCGAAGGCGTTGGCCGTGACGCTTTTCGCCAGCCCCCAGACGGCCTCCATAAGCACGTGGCCGCCGGGAGCAAAGAGGGTGTAGCACACTTTCTCCGTCATCTCGTCATACCCGACGACAACCTTTCGAACCTCTTTGAGAATGCCCTCGATAGGGTTATCTTTGTTTGACATGTGTTTATCTTTCTTTTTCTAGATGTTGATACTGCCCAGGTGCGGCTCGTTTTGCATTAAACAAGCCGGCTCCTGCGGGAGAAAATTCCGGTGAGAACGATGAGGGTGAGCAGACCGTAGGCGGCGCCGGCCAAGTAGAGGTCAAGCCTGCGCTTTTCGAAGATAATCTTCGTGCCCGTGATTTCCGTCACCCAGTCCACTTTCACCATCTGACTATTCGCATCCAGTGCGATATGCGTATAACCTGCGTCGGTTTGCGCCTTGAGACTGCGAATGGCGTCTTCCTCGTACGAGGTGGTCAGCGGTTTACCCTCGACCTCCATGACCCCCTTGCGGACGCCATTGCTGTACGAAGGTATTGCATTCGAGCCCGGCATGCCGATGCCGACGATTACCAGTTTTACTTTCTCTGATTTCAGACGTTGAACAGCCTTGCTCAATTCTTCGGCATTACCCGTGAAGCCGCCGTCGGAAAGAAGAATTATCACCTTCTGCGCGGCTGGTGTATCCGAGTCGGCAAGTATATTCAGCGCTACGTCAATGCCGTCCGCATAGTTAGAACCGTCACCAGGGGCGGTGCCGATATCGACCCAGTGCTTGAGGACAAAACGCAACGCGTTCAAATCGTCATCGAGGATAGATTGCCCGAATCCGTGATTGGTATAGGTCACCAAACAGAGCTGATTGCCGGGCAAAGCATCCATCATTTTGCCGATCTGGTATTTCGCCATTTGCAGGCGGCTGCCCCAGGGCGAGTCGAGGTCCGGACGTTTTCCCGCGTCGGCAGGCATATGGTCGCGATAGTCCTCGGCCGCCATCGAGCGTGAAACGTCGACGACAAAACAAGCCTGCACCGGGCCTTGCGGCACGCTTACAGGCTTATCGTTTTGATACGGTCCGGCAAGCGCGATAATCAGAAGCGCCAGGGCAAGCATCATGCCGCCGTTGTACGCCAGACTCGAGTAGCGCCACTGACGGCGCTCTTGAGGATTTTTGCGAAACTTGACCGGGCGAAACGTTTCACTGATTCGCTTTCTTTGACGTTCGCTCACCCAGAGCAAAACAGCAACAAGAGGCAATCCAGAGAGGAGCCAGAGGTATTGAGCATAGACAAAACCCATGATCGCCTCCTCTAGATTGCGTTGGGATCGCCGGATTTACCGGCACCCGGGGCAGGCTTGGAGCCTGGGGCTTGTTCGGGATCCTGGTTTTTGCCTTTGGCCTCACCCTGACCCTGAGCTTCTTGCAGTGAAGGCTTCTTGCCATAAAGCATTTCCAGATTGTGAATAGCGACATGAGCTTGGGCAGCCAGTCGCGCTATCACATCCGCACTCAGGTCCTGAACCGGCATGGTCAGTGCAATCAAGTCGGGGTCGACACTGCCGGAATTAAGACTGATGCTTAATTTAAAGGCGCGAACAGCCTCCTCGGCTTTGCCTTTGTAGAGCAGAAGAACCGCTTTCTTGCTGTAAGCCAGGGCCGCCACTTCATGCGAAGGCGATGGATAAATCCACTTTGCGATCACACCGCGATTTTCAGAGGCGGCATACTCGTCGAGACTCTGATCGAATGCCAGAATAGCGGCATCGATCTTTGTTTCATCACGGCGAGCCTGCTCATACAAACTGACACCTTCGTTATAAAGCCGGATTTGCGCCGACTCCCAGGTGTCCAGCTTGTATCCAGCCACGAGCATAATTGTTCCGAGCAAAAAGCAACCGAAAAGTGCGCTCAGCTCGAACCAACTCTTTACTGGTTTCATAGCTTGGTTTCCTTCTATAAGAACTAGGCGCGCTCTCCTGTGAGGGCGACGCTGACGAAGAACAATGAGAGAAAGAGGCAGGACGCCAGCGCGAAATAAATGGAGACGTCGCGATAGGTGGTCACCACCTCCACTTTGACATTGGACTTCTCGAGAGCATCGATTGTCGCTACAGCATCAAGCATTTGCTTTTCATCTGCAGCCGCAAAGATTCTGCCGTTGAGATCAGCGACCAGTTTCCTGATCGCCTGAACCTGACTGTCATCGGCTTTCGCCGGGTCCGTCCAGGTTTCACCAATACCAATCAGATAGATTTTTCCGCCGAGCGCTCTCATCTCTCTTGTAAGTTCGCTCATGCGCTCATCGCCGATGGGCGCCTCACCATCACTGACCATAATCAGCACTTTGGTCTTCGCCTTTCCATACTCCTTCCAGTGATTGATGGCCATCTGAATAGGTCCGGTAGGCGATTCGAAGTTAGTGCCACCGCCCGAATACTGTGCGATCAGGTCGGCTTTTTTGAGGATGACCTTGAGATTTTCGGTCATCGGCCAGTGCATATAGGTGTTGTCGTCGAAGACCGAAAGACCGATCCGGTCACCCTGCCTTCGAGCAACGAAAAACTTCACGGCACGGGCAGCTGCATCGATTCTTCTCTCTTGCAGGCTGCCGTCCGTATCGACAATTCGAGAGTCCATAGAGCCCGATTTGTCGACGGCGATGAAGATGTCGCGAGTTTCCAGTGCCCGTGTTTCGTTGGAAACGGGGATCACAGGCTGCGCCAACCACAGGTTAATGGCAAGCAGCGACAGGAAAAACAGTGATTGAGAAACAAGTCCAACCAGCTGGAATCGCGGCAGATTTTTCTGAATCGACAGTGACGTAACCAATTCGGCAGGCTGTCGCCAGCGCCTTATCAGCGTCAAGCCGATTGATACTACAACAAGCCCCAATAAGGAGCCGGCTAGAAATCGCACTGTCATCATGACGGTGACGAAGTCGGAAATGGTGGCATACAGTTCGTGCATGCGACACCTCCTTTCACATTCAGCTTTAGCGCTTAGCAAGAGCCTCTTCAATATCATTGAACTGCTTGAAGGGCGCGGCTCGGTCAGGCAGCGGCAGGCGATAACGACTGTCGAGAATCGGCGCCTTGCCGAATTTCCCGTTGAAGTCATACTGTGCAGCGCGGCTGCCGCCGGCCGAGATTACTTCGATTTGTGTGATGTCGCCGTTCGATTGAACAGTCAGTCTCTCGGTCGAATCACCGCTGTACTTATCGATGAGATGCAAACGGCCGGACGCAGTCAGGTAAAACCTCAATGCAGCCGTACCCTGCTCATAGAGTGCAACGCTTTTGATGACGAGCGGATTGGGATTGGGCACACCACTGGAAGGATCGTAATAGTGCTCAGCGCTGTGTCCCCAGACCTGCTCGAATTCGATCTTGCCGCTATCATCCAGGTGCAGAACTTGCACGCGTGGAATAGAGACGCCGTCATATATCAGCGAGTAGCGAGTACGCACGCGTGCGAGGTCGTCATAGAGACGCAGCTCCAGGAGCACGTTGTCGCCAATAATGACCGTCTCTTGCCAGATGCTTCCTGTTTCTCTGTAAAAAACTGTAGTGGTCGTTCGACTGGTCCAGTCGTAGGTTCTCTCTAGAAAGAGTTGACCGGATGGCCAGTAAGATTCGGTTACAGTCTTGCCCATATCGCTGGAGGCTTTCCAGAGGAGCGTGCGGTCGGGGCGATATTCAAATCCCTCGGTCAGCTGCCCGGTCGCGTCGTAGACCGCGCGCTTGCGGACCGACTTATCGAGAAACAGCCGCACCTCCTCTTTGGTGTCGCCATCGGCATAGAGCTCCAGAGCCCCTTGCGACCCGTCCAGATAATGTATTCGGACGGCGCTTTCGACTCCGTTGGCAGCACGCACATGCACACGATATGACTCGCCCGTTGCCTCCGGCCGCACTTCTGTGTAAGTCAGAGGCAGGGATGGTATGTCAGGTTCTGAAACAGACGATTGCGATCCAGACTGCGTCTGGGCAAAGAACCCAACGGTAGTTACCAGTGACAAACCAGCAAGGAGTAATCCGAGACGGGTTTGCAGATTGTGTAAGTTCATCAGGTTTCTCCTTTGGGAGTTACTTCTCTCATCCCGCCGCTAAACACGCGCTTAGATACCCCTGCCGGGTGGCAGAAGAAGTGCAGAGCAGCACTGTTAATCCATGGTGTTTTGAGGGTGGGGGTTGAACCGGCAGGAAGAAGAAAGTTGCTTACAGATAGAACCTAGTCCGGCGAGGAAATCGAAACAAGTGAGCGAGATATAAGGGCGGCATTCATCGACCGATCGGTCAATACACGGAGACAGCACCAGATACAGCGATTGCTAAAAAAGAGTGAGCAGCGAAAGGGAATAATCTGGACAGCTTCCTTTTTGAAATTCTCTATTTTCGACCTTACCACATCTATCACAGCTCGCACTGGTCGCAATTTTGCTGTAAGGAGCTCTCACCTGCGGCTTTGCTTCGCACAGCACGACGAATCCCATCAAACCTGGCCCGCCCAATTGGTAAGTCCAATTGCTCTCATTTTGATGCAACACTGTTACCAATTGTAAAACACCCAACTGGCGGTGCATACACTCGACCCTACGCAGACAGCAGAGCTGACGCCAACTTGCGAACGCCCTTCTCAATCTCCTTCTCTGTAAGACTGCCGAAGCCGAGAATAAATTGCCCGGACGGTTTTCTTCGCTTGTAAAACTCTCTGGCGCTGGTCAGTGCCACACCTGCTTTGAAGGCTCGCTCGATAATCTCGTCATCGCTCAATCCCAGTGAAAAAGTCACTGAGACAAACACTCCACGCTGGCTGCCTCCAATTTCCACCTTGTCGCCAAAGCGTTTTTCAAGCGCGGCTATCAAAAAATCACGGCGAGAACGGTAAAGCGCACGCAGGCGTTTCACATGCCGATCCAGATGACCGTCATTTATAAACTCGGCAAGCGCCGATTGAAACTGAGGCGAGAATTGCGCCCCGGCCAGCTTGCGCGCACCACGGTATAAGGGCACCAGACGCGGAGGCACAATTAGATAGCCAAACCCGAGCGAAGGAAACATTATCTGGTTGAGCGTGCCAAGGTAGATGACTCGTTGTTCACGGTCAAGGCTCATCAAAGCAGGAATGGGCTGCCCGCTATACTGATACTCGCTGTCATAATCATCCTCAAGAACCAACGTCCCGCAGTCGCTTGCCCACTGAAGAAATTCCAGTCGGCGAGCCAGGGGCATCACCGCGCCAGAAGGAAATTGATGGGCGGGAGTGACATAAGCAAGGTCGAAACGACCTCTTCCTCTTTTGTCAGGAAGGCTCTTTATGCACAGACCATCTGCATCGACAGGAACCGGAAACAGTTGTGCACCGCATGCTTCAAAAGCGGCCGGGAAAAATCCAGGCTCTTCCAGCACTACGCCGCTACCTTGATCGAGATGCAATCGGCTGACTATATCCAGCCCCTGGTCCAAACCCATGACTGGAAATATCTGGTCAGGATGGCAAGAAACCTGCCGAAATCGTTTGACGAGCTGCGCAAGAGCTTCTCTTAGATCGAGCCGGCCCTGAGGATCGTAATCGGCATCGAGCATATCGACAGTCGATGCGCGCGTATGCCTGGCAAGCACTCTTGCCCACTCGGTAAGCGGAAACTGATCGAGCGCCGGCCTCCAGCAGTAGAAAGAAATTTCCGCTTCTTCACCAAACTGCATCGCCGACGCCTCTTTCTGAATAAACCTTCCATAAGCGGAAAGCTCGTAATCGGCTACCTGTGGTGTTTTTCCCCGATTCGGTTTTTGAGCGGAGCGTTTTAGGGTTGCTTGCCGCAAATTGCTGGACACAAAACTGCCCGCATTCGGCCGAGTTTCAATGTAACCTTCCTGGACAAGCTGCTCCAGGCAAGCAATCACAGTAGGTCTGGATATAGAGAGAGCTCCGGCGAGCGTGCGACTTGCCGGGATACGCGCGCCAGGCTCAAGCGCGCCACTGAGAATCAAGCCGGTCATCTGGTCATAAAGCTGCCGGTGCAATGGTGTATCTGACTTTCTGTCCAACTCTATCTTCAGCTTCATAAGCTTATTATCTCTCCTTTGATACACTCTTCACTATATGCATGCAT
Source organism: uncultured Candidatus Obscuribacterales bacterium (assembly GCA_964493595.1). Lineage (GTDB taxonomy): Bacteria > Cyanobacteriota > Vampirovibrionia > Obscuribacterales > Obscuribacteraceae > QKMZ01. Next base: position 13,274 of record CAZBOX010000008.1, read on the forward strand.
AGAAACAGGTAAAAAACAAAGAAAAGCCCCAGGCAGATGGCGCTCTTGCCGGCGCCTTTTTCTGCCGAGGCTGCTTTGCTTATTGGTCCTCACTCACTTGCGAGCTTGGTGGGCAGTCGTCCCTTGAATTGCTGACAGACGACCTGTCGGTAGAGCGAATGTCTGCTGCTCAGCTCAGTGTACTCGCAGAGAATGTAGTGCAGAATTCTTCTGATTTCTGCTTGCGTAGGGTGTCTGCCGATAGGAATCCACATCAGCTCCATGTTGAAGATAGTATCTCCGGCAAGATTGCCATTCGGAACCAGCAACTTTCCCGGCCAGGCCCGCGCACCGCAATTTTCGAAGAATCTCGCCACTGCATTGCGAGATTGACGTTCTTGCTCAGTCAAATTCTTCTCAAAGCGGCTTTCAATCTCGAAGAAGAGCGCTATAGCGGTCTTCTGTTTCTCTTTGATCTTTTGCAACAGTCTCTGAATATGCGCGGTCGCAATGCCTTTGCCTCGCCAATCACGATGGGTGACCATATTGTCCAATCGCCACAACCTATCGCCGATATAGTGGCTTGATGACGAGGCAACGGTTTTGCCTGAAAGGCGCGAGGCATGTGTGTCTTTGCGGATATAAGGAAGGCAGCCAGCTTCGCAATACAGCATCTCCATTTCGTCCCTGAACCTGTTCCGCTTTTCCAGAACACAAAGGTCCTCGGTCTTGATCAGAGTCTCGTTTGACATGTCAACCTCATTTGTCCATGCGGGTTTCTATGCTTGGCAGTCGTCAATCCGCTTTGACGAAACGCAGGTGATAAAGAAAGAGGTTGAAAGTGCTTGTTTGGTGTGACTTGTGGAGTATGACTCGCGAAACTCAATTGGGTATTAGACATGCTTCCAACTTAGACAGTAAGGCTGTCCTTTGAAAGGCTTAGCCTAGAAATTAAGGAGAACAGCCAAAGTATTTTTGAAAGGCATTTTTCGCGGCTTTCACTGGACTCCTCTCAATACTCTTACTGGTCTCCAGCTTTCCGCAGTTAGCACACATGCCGGAGTTCTCGCAAATTCTTCCGCAACAAGCAAGATCGAAACATCAGCATCTCTTATATGGACTAGTAAAAACGTGCAAAAAGAATCAAGGATGGGACCGGGTCCACGATTGGGTTTTAGCCCTTTTCGCAGACCCGGTCACGAATATATTTCATCTTGCGCCTGCTTCAGGCTGCACGGAACGCTTGAGGGCGACCGGCAAGTTTGGCAGCGAAGATATACTTCAATTTCCAGGTGCCCAACCCTTCGTCGAACTCGTATATATCGAAGTCACCGTTGCCGATTTGCATCGATTCGTACTGCTCAACAAGCTCTGCATCGCTCAAGCCGGCGTAAAGGCGGCGGAAGGTCAGCATCACTGCAGAACTGGTCACCACGAGCTGGTTGCCAGAGAAGGAAGAGATTTGCTGCTCATCGCAGAATTCTCGCACCCGCTCGAAAAGATCGAAGTAGTTCTCGCCTCCGGGAGGGCGGTAGAGCAAAGGTCCCTGACTCTGAAACAAAGCATACTCGTCGGCATACAGTTCTTGCACACCCCGGTATGTCAGATTCCAGAACTTGCCGTAGCTGCGCTTCTCGAGCCGCTTATCTTCAACACATTCGACCGAATAGTCGAAGCGCGAGCGAATCAAGAGTCCGCTCTGTCGAACGCGCTCGAAACGATTGGCATACATGCGGCGAAAACGGCACTCACCGAAGAAGAGCTTCTGCAGAGCAGCCCCGCTGTTGCGAGCCTGATTCTTGCCGCGCGCCGTCAAACCGATTGAAGTGTCCGAGCCGGCCAGTGAGTACTTGATGCCGTTCTTCTCCTTCTTCAAACGCCGGTTGGCGAATGACTGACCGTGGCGAGCCACGACCAGGTATCTTTTTTTGCTGTCGATCATGTTCATCTCCAGATGGAAGGTTCGGCAATTCGGCGTGCAACAGAGCACACCTGAGATTCTCGACAGGCAACGAACACCTTCGCCAAACCATGCATGACACCATAGGTGGTGACATGAGCAGTGTTGGGCGCAGAAGGAGAGAGAGTTACCGGGTTAGTGAGATTGCCGAGGAGATTAGTTAGTGAAGAGCCATAACCTAGTAAAAAGCTGTGGAAAAACTCAATAGTTTTAGGCAAAAGACAAAGTAAATCATGAGAGCACAGACGAGCCGCGCTATAGGCGAACAGCCAAGCATCATGACAATTCGAACAAGGACAAAGCTCAACCCATGACATCACCACAGTCTCGAATTGCCAGCAGGAAGCGGGCTTCGGCAATTCACGAAATGCTCTACCAACCGCGCCAATGGCGCACTTGACAAACAAAATGCTCATGACAACGGCATTTAGAGATAGTGTAATTCCGCTATTTATCTTGTTTTGAATTCAAGACCATTCGTAGACTACACACCTAAACCTTATCGACAGTTTCTTCAACTTTCCCTTTCGTTCTCAAAACCCAAGCCCCAAGTCACTCTTAATCGCTTCAGTCAGATGTTCCTTCTGACTGGGCCGGAATTACATTTCGGCAAATGGATCACGCGCACGCGGTCCAGCACAGCAAAGGTGCCTTGAAGCCAGATCTGCCTGACTGCCTCGATGTAGGGCAGGCGAAATATGGAGTTGAACATGGACAAACTCATACCGCTGGGTTCACACCCGGTTATGTCAAAGTACATATCCAGCGCCCTGTCGCGCCCGTCCACATTGCCCCAACCGTTCCAGGCTGCATCCAGCCTCGATGAGTTCAAAGCGGCAATTGAAAACGGCCGGCAATTCCTTCCCGCACGCTATCAGAAACCGTACGTTGATATTCTCAACGCGGCCCTCATGCAAGCGGAGGAAGCGCTAAAACCACTCGGTCCCCGGGCAACAGCTCGACGGCAAGCGGTCTTTGCGCAACTGGAATCCGTCTTCACCGTTCTGGCTGCACCCATCGTGCAGCTGTCCGGCTCGAAGCATCAGAAGGAGCTGAAAGCGTTTTTGGCGCTGAGCAGCAACTTGTTCCGCCGCTTTATCGAGGACGAGCAATTCACGACTGCCAGCCAGTTGAAGTTGCTCTATCCAGACCTCGACCCGCTGGCTTTCTTCACGTCCGACCAGAGTGGTCCTTACACCCTGGGCGCCACACGAGAATTGCCTCTCACCATCATCGCCAAGCCGATTGCTCAGGCGACTTGCCTGCCGCTCTGGCTCGCTGATGGTCACGAGGTGGCTGGTCACGGCATTCACCATCTTGTCGAAGGACTGCAGGCTGATATTCAGAAAGCCATCCGCGCGGCTGTCCGCAAGGCTTTCGACGAGAAGCGCGTAAAGGTCTCGACACAGTCAGTGACGCTGCCGGCCAAGGGTAAGACCTTCTTCTCCGGCTTGCTCGGTGAGCAGAAAACGCTCACCACGCGCGATTTCATGTGCGAACTCTTCGGCGCCTGGGTGTCGGAAATCTCTGCCGATGCCGCCGGCCTCATCAACATGGGTCCGCTTTTTGTAGACGCCGGCATGCTCCTGCTCTCTGCCTCACGCCATAACGGCGGGTTGTCGACGACGTCGGAATACGACTCCCAGAGCGGGTTCGCTGAGTATCCCATGGACCTCGTGCGGGTGTTGCTGACCATCGAGATGGTGCGCAAACTTCCCATCAAAGATGCGACGGTTTACGCGTCTGCGCTGCACGAGCGCCTTGTCGCCATCATGGGCGGCGCTCTTCCCAGCAGTGTCTCCTGGCTGCGCAAGTCCGGCTCGCAGGTTCTGAACATGCCGCTGGCCGACTTGCGTGCGGCACTGCCCACAGTGGCAGAAGCAGTGCTCAAGTCGAAGTTGTCCTCGCTCGCCAACCAGTCGCTCAGCGATGTGATGAACTGGACGGAGACAGACGAGCAACTGGTCCGCGAAGTCAGCTCGCAGCTGGAAAAAGGCGACACGGCTGTAGACATCGTCGTCGATGCACGGCATATCGTTTCGGCTTCGCTCATGGCGGTGGAGCGGGCTTCGACAAAACGCGACTTCGCAAAAATTGCGGAGCGCATCCAGAAGACAGGTATACAGGCGTTGGCTGACATTTATGACAGTCAGTGCCTCCTCTGCCTGCCGTCTCAGAAAGACACTTCCGAAACCGAAGCTACGACGTCGCTCACCGACCTCGTGCGCCTGGTCAGGGAGGTCAAAGATCTAAGGGGGCGCTGATGGACAAGATACGCAAACAATTCGGTCGCGCGCTTGCAGACACGCTTGCTAAATGCCCGACACTGGTCGCGGATCTCGAGGAGCTCCGTCAGCACGGAGTGAAGATCCGCAAAGTGTCGGGTGAAGGCAAGCACTGCCAGGCCTACTCGATGCGCAAACGCATGACCATCTATCTGGGTACCCACTGCTCGATAGCCCAGAAGCTGATCGCTCTGGCGCATGAGAAAGTGCATCTTATCGTCAAACCTACTCCCGACCCCATTCCACGCACGATGGGACGGCAGGAATTCATCGACTTCAATCTCAACGCCGAGACCGATTGCATTGTGCATGAGGTCAAAGTGACCGGCGAGCTGGTCAAGTTGGGGCTGAAAGTCGATGATCACTCGCTCTCCTGGCTGCGTCGTTACCAGCGAGGGGGCAGGCCTGCCATCCTCAAGGCAATGCGCAAGGCCGTCACGTCCAATACAGGCGAGTTATATCCCGAGTATTACGGCGCCTGGTACGACGAGGCGGTGAAACCGAAGCATCGACTGCCATTCCACCGGTTCTATGGTGGCGGACACCCTGACGCGAACAGCGCGTCGGCCGAAGGCGCCGAGAACGCCACTGAACTTGTGATTAACGCCCTGGGCCGCCCCGGCGCGATTTCTCCCAAGCGCAGACTGTGTGTGCGTTTCTCTGCGAATTTTACTAATCAAACGGGAAGCACCGGCTGCGGCTGCAGCTCGGTCACCGTGACTCTTTCAGGAGACTCTCATGGAAGCGAAAGCTAAATGTCCCTCCCTGGTCGAACTGATGATGCCCGAGCACGAAAATCCGTCCGGCAACATCTTCGGCGGGGTTCTGCTGTCGAAGATCGATATCGCCGGCGCCGTGGCCGCCCGCCAGGTTCACCCTGGTCGCGTAGTCACCGTGGCGATGGATTCGGTCATCTTCAAAAAGCCCGTTCTGCGCGGCGACCTGCTCATCTGCTGGGCGGACATCGTCAAGATCGGCAATACATCGATCACCACCAAGATTCGGGTGGAGGTCAATCGAGGCGGGGAAATCATCCCGGTCACCGAAGCCGAGGCCACATATGTCGCCGTCGACGCCAAGGGTGTCAAAATTCCGGTCGGCACCAGGGATGATGGCACTGTTGTGAAGCCCAAGCTGAGCGATTACTGCATCGCCTGCGAAGGAGAAGGCCAGAACTCCGGCGAAGGCAAGGAAAAGCCTGCCGCGAAAGATAAGTCCAAGCGGTGCAAGTGCTCGAAGAAGCACGCAAAGGGCAAGAAGCACAAGTGCAAGTGCTCGAAGAAGGCGAAGAATAAAGAGTAATCCTCGGATTGCCTGATTACCCTTCCAGCTTTCGAACAAATGCATAGAAGCGACGAAGAGACCGTCTTAACCGGCGGTCTCTTTGTTCGCTCACGAAAGATGTGCTCTGCATCTTTCGTCTTTCGGCACTTTTCTACTATAACTAATAGCACTACAACAACAGCCAAATGATGGCGTTTCTGGTTGCCAGGAAGCGCGAGACGTTTATCAGGCCCGTATAATCTAAGAGGTGTGACATGAATTCTCGGCAACGAGTTTGCCAGGAAGTGGAAATTTCCGATGAAGAAAAAGAGTTTGGCAGGAGTAGTCAGACATAGGCTGGTCAGCCAATTGGATGACTACAAGGCGGCAGAAAGAGCGATGCTCTGGAAGGCTCTGGCTTTGGCGGAAGAAATACACGAGAAGCAGGTTCGCCGTCCGGGCAAAAGCCTGACCGCTCAGCCTTACATAATCCATCCGATGCGCGTCGCACTCGTTCTGCTCGAGGAGCTGGAATACCGAGACACAGAAGTGATTGCAGCAGCACTTTTACACGACGTCCTGGAAAATTCCGATGGGAAGGTAAAAACTGCCGACCTCGAACAACAATTCACAGGCAATATTGCCCTTATGGTTTCCACCTTGAGCAAGCCCCCGAGAGACGCTGCTTTGAGTCGCGGACAGCAGCTGACCACATACTACGATCGAATCAGCCAAGCACCTATCCCCACTCGCTTGATCAAACTCTCAGACCGCCTCGACAATGTTCGCGAATCAATCGATTCGATAGACACCGAGTTTCAAGATGATTACCTGAAACAAACCATGAAGATCTACCTGCCGATGGCGGAAGCGACAGACCAATATCTCTTTGAAGAGCTGGTTTCTTGCTGTCAGGAATTGGAAAAAGCCATCAAAGAAAATTCCCAGAGTTAGAACCGCGAAGCTGAATATAGCGCGAGCTGGAATAGGGTGTTTTCGCTGGCGATCGCCTAAATGAAACGCAATCAAGCTCCGTCTTTCCTCTAAAAGCGAACGATTTGCAGGTTTCTCATTGTAAAGAGAAAGAATAGAACAGCGTGAGCAGTTGAACTGCACGAAGGATCGTCTTAGTTTGTAGACCTCGTCTTGTATCTCTCGTTCGTTTTTAGCCCTCCAACACCTCATTTTCGCAAATACTGCAGCCCACAGCCCTTAAGTCCGGACTACTCGTAGTCACGACACCGGCTGCTCGATGCATTTGCGAAGGGAAGTGTCAACTGAGGGAAACGAGTACAGGCATCGCCTGGAACAGGACGCTTCGCAACAACCCGGACGCAACGAAAATGATCACAACAGTCCTGCTCTTGTGGCTGGCTTTTGATCTGAAGCATTTCATCGCCGACTTCGTCTTGCAAAATGAGTATATGCAGGGCAAGTTTCGTCAGACTGGCTGGGCCGCTCCTCTGGCGCTGCACTGCCTCATGCACGCTCTGTGCACACTGGCGATTGTATGTTTCGTCAACCCTTCAATGTGGTGGCTTGCCCTCGTGGACTTTGCCATTCACTTCGCTATGGACCGCATCAAAGCCAGTCCAAGCATGTTGGGTCGCTACAAGAATCTCTGCTCGCACGAAATGCCGACAGCCACTCCGGAGCAAAAGCACAGCATGAAGATGTACTGGCTTTCGCTCGGCTTCGATCAATACGTGCATCATCTGACCAATCTGCTGATTGCATGGTTACTTGTCAGCGCCTGACGCTTGTCAGTGCGCTCGCAACCATGCAATTTGCAGAGCTTTCATTTGACGGGCAGGGCGCACAGACGTTTTGTGTGCCCTGCCCCGGGTGGGTAACACCGACTAATTTGTTTTTTTGATTTTATACTGTATCCCATAGTATAACCGCTGCAAAAAACGAGAAACTGAAAAACCTGATGATGCACGTCTTTCAACGCACATCAACAGGATTTCAGCTCTCGCCCCGCCTAACGAGCCGCCCGGGCGCGCTTCAGCCGGAAATTGTCCCCCTTGGCGAAACTGCTTTCGCTGACGCGGCCCAGATTGCGCGGGCGACGGTGCATGACCCTGCGAGCCCTGCGTCCGACCGATTCGTAGACCCAGACACGGCTCTGACCGTAGACCTTGCACTTCGGCGCACCGCTTTCAGCGAACTCGATCAGAACGGCAGTGTCTTCATCGAGCCCGACGCCCGTCAACATGCCATAGCCCTTGTTGAGACCATGGCTCATGGCTGCCGGAGGACGAGGGAAGCGCTTGCGCTCTGCAAAGTGCGTGTCGACGACCAGCCCGCTTGCCAGACCCAGCCCCTCTCGGGTGGTCAGCGTAGAGGCATCCGTGCTGCCGTCGGTCATGCCGCCGGAGATCATCAGCTCGCCGATGCAGGCTGCACCGGCAGAGGTGCCGCCAATGAGGACGCCTCGCTTGAAGGCTCGCTTCAGCTCGGCTACTCCCTCCTCTGCCAGAAGGTCGACCAGGCGAGACTGATCGCCACCGAGCATGAAAACGGCATCGGCACCATCCAGATTCAGCTCCTCTCCAGGCATGACGATGCGAATCTTCGATTCGTTTACGCCGAGAGCCTTGAGAGTGGCCACAAACTCCGGGGCGACTTCAGCCGGAACGCTGGAGGCATGAGGCAGAACAACGAAGTTCGCCTCCGGGCCCCCAGCCAGATCGACAAAGTCAGCCACGCAGGAAACCGCCCGCCCTCCCACAAGGAAGAGTCGGCAAATCAAAGCAACGTTCATAGATAACCCCCTTACTTGAGATGAGAGTCCTCGTGGTCGTTGTCGCTTTGCGGCGGCAACGACTTGAGGCGGAACAGGTAGGCTGCGCCAGCCAGAGCGCAGACCGAGCCGGCAATCAAAAGGGCATTCGAGACGCCCAAATGCTGCCCAGTCCAACCGGCCATGAGACCGGCGAACGGCGTGAAACCAAGCTGGCAGACGGAGAAGATCCCCATCATGCGGCCTTTGATTTCGGCAGGGACAATCTGCTGCAAGAGCGAATTGCCGCCCGAGAACTGAATGCTCACACACAGACCGGCAAGACCCGCAGCCAGAGCCGTAAGCGCCAGCGAATGCGAGAACGCGATCACGGACGTGAAGAGTCCGAGCATCATGCAGGCGACACCGATGCCCTTGAGCAACCACATCGACTTGCCCGTGCGGGCGAGAAACAATGCTCCGCAGAGGGCTCCGACGCCTCCGGCAGCGGAGAGAATGCTCATCGCCGCCGCTCCGCCGTGCACCATCTTGTCGGCGATGATAGGCAGCAAGACGCCGTACTGAAAGCCGAACATCGATGTCACGGCGGCCAGAGCCAGAAGCCCGCGAATGCGAGGGTCTTTCAGCGTCAGCATGAGCTTTTCTCTGCCCTGCGCACCGTCACCTGCCTTCACCTTTTGCTTGGTGATTACAGCCCTGGCCACACGCGAAAGCGTGAAGATGGCAAAGAGGTAGCTGAGGGCATTCAAGCCGAAACAGACCGCTTCACCGAAAGCTGCAATCAGGACACCAGCAAGAAGCGGACCACTCAGGCGCGAGATGTTGAAGATAGCCGAGTTTACGCTGATGGCGTTGGTGAGGTCCTTCTTTTCGACCAGGTCGCCCATGAAGGCTTGCCTGGTAGGCACTTCGACAGCCGTGACGCAGCCGAGGAAGAGAGCAAGACCGACGACCATCCAGATTTGCAGCACGCCGGTAAGCACAAGAGTCGTCAGCAATGCCGCCTGCAAGAAACCTGCAAACTGCGTAGCCATCAGAATCTTGCGCCTGTCGATACGGTCTGCGAGCGTGCCGCCGAAGTAGGTCAGCAGCAGAATCGGCACGTAACTGGCAAACGATACAATCCCCAGCGCAACAGCCGAGTCGGTGAGCTTGTACACCAACCAGGAGAGCGCCATCGACTGCATCCACGTACCGGCGTTGGAAACCAACTGACCGAGTGAATACAGACGAATATGGGGGTTTGTCAGCGAGCGGAAGGTCTGCCGAAACTCGTCTTTGAGCTTCCGCGGAAACAGCCCGCCGAAAAGGCGTTTTGGACCATTGGGCATGTTACACCCCCATAGTTAAGCGCCCTGCTAGAAGCAAGGCAGGCAGGACCTAGTCGCCAAGCCAAACGTGTTCTCTCTACCGGGTCAGCGGTGACAGAAAAACAGCGGTGTGCTCAAAGGACTGGGTCGCTTAGGTTTTGGATTCGAAGACGAAAGATGGAAACAAATATGCTTTAGCCTACGAAAAACTAAATTGCAGAACCTAGTATCTTGACGAGTGAATAGAATCTGAGCGATTAAAAACATGGTTGTAAAACCCGATTACCATCCACACGCTCGACAAAATCTAAGATGACAAGAGGGTGTTATCCTCTAGCGCAGCTAGCAGCAGATTGAGATGAGGTAGACAAAATCGGGCGAGGATGCCCCCTGAAAGAATCACTCTGCGCCACCACATTCAGTACCAATACAGAATGAATTTTTCGGGTGCAATTACTAGAATTCATGTATTACTACGTTTTTTAGTACAAATTTCGGAAAAAGAGAAATCAGCAATGAGGACCGTCCAAAGAACGGTTCATTGCTGACTCCCTCTGACAGAGAAGACGCCGATTTATTTCTTCACCGGGTCGCCTTCCGTGACTTCACTCACGAATGGTTTGTCGTGAGCGTCCTTTCTGTCATTGTCCGTCCGGGCGGTGCTGTCGCCGTCGGCGATACGGTGATCGACGTTGTCGTGCATATCACCGCCGCCGCCAGCAGGTCCGTTTCCGTCGGGCTCATGATGGTCATCGGGTTTGGGCGCTTCGGCTTCCCCCGAGTCTCGGCGATACTTCTCTTGCACTTTGTCCATGAGGCTGCCGGGGAGATCTTTCCCTGTCAGCCAGTAGACAACGCCGAAGATGACCACGGGAAAGACCAGGATGAGGCTCAAGACGGCAAGCGTCCTGTCGGCATTATTTGCCAGAGTCAGGCCCTGAAGGGCAGCCAACATGGCCGCCAGAGAAGCCAGACCGAGCAAGACCACCAGAAACAGCCCGAAAAGCAGGCCGAGTGCTTCCATAGTTTTCTCCTTGAATTTTCAGGATTGTTCAGGATTCAGAAAGTCAACGGTGGTCGTTACTTGATCACCTGATAGCGACTGTTGGCGTTGGGGTCGATGTAGGCACGAACATCCTGCGGATGCAGGCGAACAAGGAGTTCGTCGCCTCTCAGGAAGGGGTACTCCTTGCCGTACTTGCCGTCGGCATAGACCCGACCGTCTGCCATGCGCGACACGATCTTCACCACCGAATGGGGGCTCAATGCTCCCTTGCGCAACTTCCAAGAGACGCCCGGGCGCATTCCCGGCTCACGTACCAGATAGAGGAACTGGCGCTGGGTGATGGGAAGAATGCGACCGCCGGCGCTGCGATTGACCGCGGTGCTGCCGGACGCAGTGGAGATGTAGATGCCGGACGTGCTTTGCACTTCGGTCGTGTCGCCGATGGTGAGAATGTAATCGCACGGACCGGCGGGATGGACATCGTGAACGAGAACCTCGTTCAGAACCGGTACAGACAGTGGCTCACCATTGAGCACGAGCTGCAAGCGAGCCAGGCGATGCCAGCGCCGCTTTCCGGAGATGATGCCATCCAGCACCTCGCCGATCGTGTCGCCGTCCGCCAGGCAGAAGTGCCCAAGACTGCTTGGTTTGGCGGAGTTCACCCCGAGAATCGGGATATTGGAGGCCTCCCTGGCGCTGTGCAGGAAGGTGCCGTCGCCGCCGACTGTGATGATGAGGTCGACATCTGCGGCGATCTGGAAAGGCTCGGCACGACTGACCACATCGCAGGAGATGCCGCGAGCCGCAAGAGCCGCGACGACCTGATCCAGCGATTGCAGATGCTGTTCGTGCGCTTTCGAGACCGTCTTAACGACCTCGGAGCCTTCGGCGAGGAGTTTCAGGAATCTTGGGTCCTTCTTCTCCAGCGCTTGGGTCTGATACGTCGAGTCCTTGTGAATCACCAGAACGCGGCGCAAAGTCCGACCGGGATTGAGCTGTTTCATAGGCTTGTGACCTTTTCAGTGCGTCGGAGAACCGCTCTGTGCGATTTTCCGGATCCGGTTACGGAAGCGGGCACCAATATTCGGCTCTGAACCGAAATTAGTGCCCGTGGGCGTGATGGAAAGCTGTGATGGAAAGCTGTTTGTCGAGGATTTTTCCTTGGAAAAGCGAGATAGAGATACGCTTTTCAACGTAATTAGTAAGCCTGGCCTAACTCAAGTGAAGAATTCTCATGGTTAACATGAGACAGTGAGTTAGTTCGCGCGAATCTGACTTCACACAGTTAGCGCAGGACATTTCGCGAATATTTTAGATACCAGAGCTGCAAATCATTGCTTGACAACCACCCTGAAGCCCATAGTGGAGGGACCTTTGCTTTCTTCCATCTGTAAAAGAAATACCGCCTAAACTCAATCCGACCCATGATTGACCGAACCCTCCTTCGCGACGCAAGTCGTATGAATCACAGGGCCGGATACAAGCGGTGTTGGATAAGTGCAAAGGATGCTTCCTTCCGAATCACGAACACCCAGCAAGTGCGCGTGAGCAAACTCGTCTGTAGCCGTACTGCAGCCGGGAGAAGAAGCTTGTCGCCCATCGAATCAGACGACGAAGCGAAAGCCCGCCGTCTCGAATCGATGCCCAGTAACAGCGATTGAAAAATCGCATTTCCCCGAAGGAGGGGCATATGAAACATTCTATTCTGGATGGTGTTCAGTCCCTGTACTTCCAGTCGGGGAAGGAGCGCTCACCTGATTTCGCGTTGTCGTTCTCCGAACGTGCAGCGCGACCGTATGTGATTCGACTGACTGGTGGTTGCGCGCTGATGACCTCAGCCGACTCCATCGGGATGAAGAATCTCACGGATGCTCTGCGCGGAAAGGTTGACGGCCGCATGCGTCATCCGCGTTTCGCCGGGTTCGCCATCTTCGGCGGCACCCGCATGCGTTCGATTCACGATCCCAAAGTCATCGTTCCGGGCATCACGGAAATCTTCCCAGCAATGGCGAAGGACTCTCCGGGCCTGGTCATGCTGGGCATGATTCCTAACTTCCAGTCGGTGACCCGCTCCAAAAAGCGTGGTCTCAAGGACAAGCTCATCCTGTCCGTCGACGAGAAGAAGGGCGTCATCACAACGGTTCACGAGGAACTTCGTTCGGTCCTGTTCCTCCAGCCGACGCCTGACCGCGAAGACGTCTGGGACGATGAATACAAAGAGTGCTTCCGGCTTGTGAAGTCGCTTCACGAGCGCGACTGGAAGTCGCTACTCGTCGTCTACAACGGCGGGTCGGTCACAAAGCGAGAGATTGAACTCTGGCAAGCCTGGGCGCAGCGAGAACCCGGGCAGTGGAACATCCTGCTCATCAAGGACTCGGGACGCGTCGCATCGGAATACTGCGAACGACTCGAAGCCGACGCAGAGTTTCGCGAGGCAAACCCCTGCTTCCATGTGGCGGAGAACGACCCCGCCTCGATCAACGCCAAGCTCGACGAGCTGGGTGCCCTGGTCGAACCAATCATGGAAAATCCCCAAAGCAAGCCGGACAACGTTGTAAAACTGCGTCTGGTCAGCTAGCTCGGCCGCATCCACAAGGGTGTCGGCTTGTTCTTCCACCGCGCGGTGTATTTCGCCGGTAGATTTCCCTGCAAGCACGTGGGTCAGCTTGTCCGGGATTTTTTAAATTGACCCAAAAAACCAGGAGCAATTCGCAATGAGCAACACGCAAAACGCCGGCTGCGCTTTCGACGTCGTTTCCGACGGCAACCCCTTCAACACCAATCTCGTCAACGCGCCCTTCCTGCCGGGCAACCTGCCCGTCGCGGTGCGCTACGCCGGGGGCTGCTCGGGCATCGACGTCGCAACCGTCGCCAAGATGCCGGCGTACTTCGAGGCCGCCCACCGCGGCCTGGGCAAGATCGTCGCGTTCTCCGGCGGCACGATGAACACCGAGGACAAGGTCGTCGACGGCAAGACCGTCCGCACCCCCGTCGGCTTCACCATCACCTACGTGCCGTCCCTCCTGAAGGCGCTCTACGGCGCTTACGCCATCTCCACGACCCCGCGCACCGACCAGATGCGCCTCGACCCCGACTTCGGCGGCGTGGTGCTGACCAGCAGCGGTGACCGCGTCGACTACCGCCAGGATCGCGCCGTCATCATGCAGGTCGATGCGGCCGACATCGCCGAGTCCGACTGGTCGAAGGACGTCATCCCCTACCTGACGCTGCTGGCTGCCTGGCAGAAGCAGGGCGTCAAGGTGGCGGTCGTCGCGTTCAACGGCGGCGGCGTCACGAAGAAGGAGATCTACTGGGCGCTCGAGCGCGGCATTCCGGTGATCGCGGTGCGCGGCTCCGGCCGGCAGACCGATGCCTTCATCGAAGCGTTCGAGAAGGGCGAGGCCAAGGTGCCCGGTGCCGGCGGCGACGAAGTCGCGGTCGACCCGGACCTGGTCAGCATCTGCTCCATCGACGACGCCGAGACGTTCCGGGCGGCCCTCATCGCCCGCGGCATCATCACCGAGGAAGGCTGCGGCTGCACCGAGTAACATCGGCTCCGCGGTTCTGAACTAAACCCACTGCGAGGAGCGCGGCAAATGCCGCGCTCCTCCTCTGGACAGACTCTCACCAAACAGGCACATTGCCTGAAGAAGCGAGGCAACTATGGAATTCGCAATCAGACTGTTCTTCCTTGTCCTCTCCAGCGTCATCAAGAAGCTCTGGCTTCCGGCTGTGCTGGTGATTGCCGTCGTCTCGGCCATCGCCTACTTCTCCGGCGGCTCGGCTCTCTGGGCGGCAGGCATCACGGCGGGCATCGCGCTCGTCGCAGCAATCATCGCGGCCGTCTCGAGCATCAACCGAGGCTGGTAGTATGCCCCGGCGCCACTGAATTCGGTGGCGCTCAACAACAAGAACGTACGTGAGACCGACGGTATCAACCGTCACGAGGATTCAAACCATGATCGAAGAGCGCTTGAAGCAGGCCCTGAAAGACGCGGACACCAACGGCTCAGCCATGGATGTGGACCAGATCGCCTGGCTGATCGGTTCCTTCCCTGGCTACACCGGCGAACGCCTGAAGGCCCTGTGCGAAGGATGCCCGCGAATCGAGAAGCTGCTTGCCGAGATGACCGCCCAGCCCAGCGACACGCAAGCGCTGCTGCTGGTCAGTCACTACATGAACCGCGAAGACAAGGTCGGCACCGTCGCCGATCTGGTGCGTCGTTATCTCACCCGCTGACCTGACCGTTAGCGGATAACAACAGGAAAGGCGTGTTGATGAAGCGGACAACCGCTAATCTCCACGCCCTTTCCTCTTTTATGAATTCCTACGATAAAAGATAATAGTCAAGAGGAAAAAGCACCCTCGCCATCGCAAGTGGTATCACGCGTGCCACTAGACAGGCACCGCCGGTAGGAGCATAATGTCGATGCAGATGAAGTATTTCAAATGCTCAACCACACACACACGGTCCGATTGAGAATCCAAAAACATAGCTAGAAAGGGCTAAAGTATATGCACAACCCCGCCCAAGCGCTGGCACCCATGCTAGCCCAAGCGAGGGAAACAGAAATCCAGGACGCCTTCTTTCAAATTCTCGAACAGGAAGATGAAAAGGTGATCCAGATTCTGAATGAGCAAGACCTCTCTCAGAGCAACATGGCCAATGTGCTCGCCAGCCTGGAGTTTGCCAACGACAGACTGGCAGCGGCAATGCATCGCATCGGCTACCTGGAAAGCAAAGTCGAACATCTGGAAGAGCAAACAAGCATTCTTTCAATGGTGGAAGCGATTGCTAATAGAGTGCCGGAACTCGAACAAGAATCACTCGATTTGAGAACTCTACTGATCGAACGCGAATTGCATCTTGCCGAAACTCACTTAGAACTGAAAGTGGTCAACGAAAAGCTCGAGATGGTTCGCTCGAGCTGGTGGTGCCGCTTCTGGGGCTGGATGACAGACACCCCCGTCTAGTCACCAAGCCGAATAAAAAACAAAACCTGCACGCCCCAAGCGTGTCGTCACGACATTCCGTAAAGTCCAATAAGACTCACGGGCACGGCTTTGCATGCCCGAGTTTCCTAAGGAAAACCCCTAATTTTTGCCGCCCCTATTTCGAGGGACTGACACTCAAAAGCGTCTATTTCCCGGGCGCGCAGGAAAACACGCGTGATTGCGGCAATCGCTAAGCCTCGTAAAATCACGGTGGACGGCGATCCTGCACGGGCATACTATATGTTCTATGAACGCTCCCAAAAACAATATCAACTGCGATCCTGAAGTGCTGGCCGATTTAATTACAGTCGGCATGATCGACCGCTTCGTAGCCGAGTTTAAACGCGCCGCCAGCCGTGTGGGAGCGCCGCAAGTGCCACAATTGATCAACCAGATAAACAATTGCCTCGATGCACAGGCTGTATCGAAAAAGCGCATGAAATCGCGGCTGGAATTCACCGAAACGGACGATATGTCTCCGCATCGTGTCGATGTAGTCACACCTTGCAAATTTGTCGGAGCAGGCTGGCCCAGTCGCCGAACAATCGTTATCTAGCTCAAGTTCCTCTATGAATCTGGCAGTTTCTCGCGTGAGCCTGGCTAGCCATGAAAATGCAAAGCAGTAGCTCAAAAGGCTACTGACAAGTCTGTTTTTTCGGTTAGATCCTAGACCAGCCCGCCGGCAAAAAACTATATTTCAGGCTCCAACTTCCTCTCAAATTTGCCATAAGGCAACCCACCTCCTTCCGAAGAATTCAAATCAGGCAGAGCAATCCGTCCATACGCTGGACGTGTGGATTCGCACAGCCTTTCGGAACGGCATTTGAGACTCAACAATGGAGCCACTCACATGGCTTTCTCGACCGCAGAAGTGCTCACGCTGCAAATCGCGCTGACGATCGTTGCGTGGGGGTTATGGGGCATCTTTGACAAACTGGCTCTGGCTCGCGCCGAGCCTAAAGACGTCTTTCTGGTAACTGCGATTCTGGCCATACCTCAAATTCCACTGGTTCTCTTTCTGCTCACCTGGAATTACGGTCAATGGCATCTGAGCAGCAGTCTCATCATCTACGCATCCGCCTCCTCTGTGATTTCTTCTCTGGGAATGGCGCTCTATCTAGACTCGATGAAACGAGCGGACTCATCCGTCGTACTGGGAATGACCGCTGCATATCCGCTTGTCACGCAGGTACTGGGATTGCTCATCATGGGCGAAGCCTTTTCCACAACGCGAGCGATTGGGGCTGTTTTCATTGCACTGGGCATCGTCGTAATCGGACTTACGGACAATTTGAGTCCGATGCTCTGGCAACCGTCTACCGCCTTGCCGCCCGATGAAAAAGACGCCGCCAAGAAAAAGGAAAGGGCGAAAGACAGTGGCTACTTTACCGGCATGCCGGTAATCGTCACCTTGCTTCTCGTCAATTTGCTCTGGGGATGCAAGGGCATTCTCGAAAAACTGTCGCTGGAGCACGGCAAACCGCTGGAAGTCTATCTCGCCGAAACAATCACCACACTGCTCTTGCTCGGTCCAGTGCTGACATTCTTCATCTGGCGAGGCTACAAGCCGGCTTTGAAAAATAAGCACCTCTGGACTTATACAGGACTCTCCGAATTGGCGCTGGCGATCGGCGGCTGGTCCTACCTGATGGCATTGAGCATGGCACCAGCCGGTTATGTCGTAACCATCACAAGCACATATCCGCTTGTGATGTACATAATCGCCATTTTCGTACTGAAAGAAAAACTGAGTTGGATGCGACTGGCAGGACTGGCTTGCATCGTCTGTGGTGGCATGCTCGTCTAGCAGTTTCCGCCGAACCCTGAATGAATAAATGGCTGATGGCAGCGAAGATCTCCTACCAATCAGCCATTTATTCAGAATTCAATTTCTTTTTCATTTTATACTATCTATTATAGTTTTACCAAGAAAAAAATTGAAAGCACCCAGAAATGAATAAGCTGGAACGGCTTATGTAGCACGTTCCAGCTATTCACTCGTGCCTGGCGATGCCGGTGTCTGCAGCTTCTGCTGTCTGCGCTTCTCCGCGTGCAGAACCTTTCGCACGGCTTTGACGAACCTGTCGAAAACCGGCGTTGTTTTGACATGGCGTCCACTGCGAGCAAATCGAGGAGTTCCGGCAAACATCGACTTGAGCAGATTATTCGGCAATTCGATTTGAACGCCTTTCTGCCTGGCCATGTTGACGAAATTCAGTTTGCTTTCGCCGCGGTGCCTGGGGCTGTCTGGGTTAACTAGAAAACCCTGCTCACGCAGAGCCGAAAGCATGTTTGCCTTCAGCTCTTTGTTCAGACCGCCCAACCAGATTGTGATGTCATCCTCATCTCCCATTCCGTGAATCGAAACCGCAACCTCGGATGCATCAAGTATCTTCATAAGGTCAGGGTCGCGGAAGTGGGTAGAGGTGACGTGAAGCTCGCTCGGATTTTCAGTTCGCAATCCCTGGAAGTCGAAGAAGTTGAAGTCGGGTCCGGCGCAAGCGCGAGCAATCGCCGATGTTCCTTCTTCGATATAGCCTCCGTGGGGTGAAACGATGGTGGCGAATGCACCGCGATCGCGAAGACGAATCCGAAAGTCACGCTTTTCCTTAAGCCGTGACCTGAGCGCAGGAACATCGGGGTACACATCTCTGTGAGAGCCCATGGCATATGTCCTTGTCTAGATCCGGCTAAAAGCTGGATGTTTGTTGATTGCCAATCTGAAAAACACACGCAAACTGCTCAATGCTGCAAGCCAGATCCTTTCCTCTTGCGCGCACAAGGGAAAGAAAAAAGGCACAGTAGCTGAGTTAGGGGCGTGAGGGGTTAGAGCCGAAAAAGTAGAGGGAAAGATTTAGAACCTGATGTTACCCGCTTGAAACCTGCAATTTAAATGCGCAAGAGTAGCAAAGAGCCAGTGTTCATCAGCTTTCCACACCAAACAAATTCTGTTTTATATAGCGCGGTTAGCAAACCACCTGACAATCAGAATCAGTTGGTCTGAAGCCAGACCATCGATAATCAAAGAAGGCACTTGAATACGAATATCTTAAAACGAGCGATCTTCAGCTTGAGCAGTTGCAGGCGCTGATGATGCGCGCAAAAGTATTTTCATCGCATCCAGCTTGCTGCCAGGGTCTAAGGACGAATCCTTGAAGATATGCGAAATCGCATCGATTCTCGCCTGATTCAAGCTGCTTACTGAGAAATTCTTTCTATCGACCAGGCCCATGGCCTCAGCAAGATTACGCGTCTCACTGTGTTTGAGCGCCTTGGATATATCGCCATCAAAACGGCTATTTACAGTTTCGATAAAGTGAGCAGCCAACGGAGACGAAAGGTGTTGTGGAACATTGGAAACATTGCCGGGCGGCGTCATATTCATCGGCATAGCAGACTGCTGAAAGGCCGCAGAATTTGACTGCTTCGAACTCTTCGACTTCTTTTGCTTAGCCAGTGGTGGCGCCGGCAGTGGCTCGTTAGTGTTGGGGTCTACAGCCTGGAATGCATTTTGATTGCCATAAGTGACGGGAACACCGATAGGAGGCTCTCCACCTGCAGGACCAACAGTACCTGTTGTAGCCACTTGCGAGTAATTTCCCTGCGCATTCGCATCGCCTTGCACCGCCTGCAGTGGCGGAGCACCGGGCGCGCGCGCAAGAAGCTCTCTATCTGCGAGATCCGTCGGCTTGACCCAGCGAGCGTAATTGATTTGATCCGAAGGACCTTGCGGCACTTTCATAAGGGTCGGACTCTGCGTCGCAACCTGTGCTTCGGTGTAATTGAGGCTACTGCCGTAAATTCCTTGCTGCGGAACTACTCGATAAGAACTGCGTGCCGCCGCTTGTATAGCGGTTGACGCCATATAAGCGGGACTGCGATAACTCCAGGGCGTTATTGCGAGAGGATAAACCAGCGCTCTTACCGGCCAGAGCAAATTGCCCAGTCCGTAAGCGTAGTTGTAATACGCATGAGCTGGGGCTGCGGACGCAACTAAAATGGTCGCTGCCGCACAAAAGACAGCGCACTTCTTCAACTTGCCGCCGATTAATTTCTTGGATTGGAGAGTCATTGCTCCTCCAGATCAGCCGCTTGAATCCATGAATTGGGCGGCTGTGTGCCAGATCACCATATATCAAGTGATCTAATAACAAAAAGAAGGTCTCTTTGCACATTAAGTTATGCGGCTCTAACGATTTGTGATCGGAATTTCACCGATCTCATTAGTATTTACCGCACAGCAAATGCACTCGAAGCAGCCTCAACCGCCTTGCCCGGCGCTACTTCGTGTCCCAGTTTGCGAAGCACCGACTCGAGCGCTGCCAGGGTCATGAGGATGTCTCTTTCAAAAACATAACCCATGTGTCCGATGCGAAAGATCTTGCCTTTCAAGTCTTCCTGACCATCAGCAACAAGAATACGAAACTCCTCTTTTAGCCCTTTTCGAATATCAGCAACTGAAATTCCATCGGGAGGAAGAATGGCAGTGATCGTCGGCGAGGCACTTTCATCCTCAACAAAGAGCTTGAGGCCAAGCGCTCTTACGCCAGATCGCAAAGCTTCTCTGAGACGCAGATGGCGAGCGAAAATCTTTTCCGTGCCGTCTTCACGCATCATCAAGAGTGACTCTCTGAGCCCGGCAATAAGAGAAACATTGGGCGTATAAGGAGTAGTATCCTGCTCCAAACTTTTCTTGTATTTGCGCAAGTCGAAATAGAAGCGCGGCGATTTGCAGCTCTCGCTGACCTTTGTCGCCCGCTCCGAAAAGAAGATTATTCCCAGTCCCGGCGGCAGCATGAGAGCCTTCTGGCTGCCGGTGACCAGCACATCCACCTGCCATTCATCAATCGGCAAATTTACCGCACCAAAACTTGTCACTGCATCAACAACGATGAGCGCTCCGTGATCGCGCACCAGTTTTGCGATTGCTTTGAGATCATTGATCACGCCAGTGGAAGTTTCGTTGTGCGTGACGGTGACGACTTTGATTCTTCTTTCTTTGTCTTTTTTCAGTTTGTCAGCCAGCAAAACCAGGTCTACAGGTTGCCCTGCAGCCGAGATAACGCGCTCGACTTTAGCTCCGTATGCTTCGCAAAGCTTCGCCCAGCGCTCACCGAAAACGCCTACGATCAATGAAAGCACTTCGTCTCCGGCATTCACAGTATTAGCAATGGCCGCCTCCATCGCACCGGTGCCGGACGACGTGATGACAAACGGATCTTTCTTGGTTTCTCCCAGCCACTTCAGATCATCTACCGCTCCTCGCAAAAGCTTGGAAAATTCCGGCGTTCTATGACCGATCGGATGTCTGGCGACGGCTTCCAAAACCCTGTCCGGAACCGGAGTCGGGCCAGGAATCATCAAGAACTCACGTGCTTGCATCAGGCGCACCTCAATTCAAGGGACGGCTATTTCTTTTTGGGCTTGGAGGTAGTTTTCTTTGCTCCGCCCTTAGCCGGCTTAATAATCTCAAATTGCTCGCCGCTTAAGGGCCCTTTGTAAACTTCCACTTTCTCGATCACGTCATTCGTTACCGTGACAAGCGCAGTTTGTACTTCAGGGAAGCAATCAGACCAGGTCTTGCACTTGACGTAATCGCAATTGAAATAACCGACAGATTGAATGCTGCCGTCAGGCGGCCGTTTCTCCGGGCGGCAAGGCGAACCATCCCACTTGAGCCTGTCGCCCAATTTGTAGTTTTTGTTCTCTAAACAACCAAGCCTGAAGCCGACACCAGAAGTCACCTTTTCATTACAAAAAGGGCAATGGATGTCGGCATAGACAGTGTTGTAGGTCAAGCGAAAGACCAGCTCTTAGCGAGTTTTGGCGCCGGCGGTTTCAGGGCTCAGAGTCGAGCTCAGAAAGTCTTCACCAATTGCTCTTTCAGCCTTTTTTATGAAGGCTGCTTGCTGCAGCCTTTGCTCTGCGATTTGAGCTGCGGCTTCTTGCGGAAGAACGCCTTCGCTCTCCGAGCGGGTCAAGATCAAATCGATGGTGTCGTAGATCTTGCTGACTTTGTTGAGAACGAGTTCTTTGTTGTATCCGTCGATTTCAGCAGCAACGTTGATCAAGCCGCCGGCATTGATGGCATAGTCGGGGCAGTAGATGATGCCCTTATCTGCCAAGGCCTTACCGTCATTGTCGTTCTCCAGCTGGTTGTTGGCAGAGCCGGCAACGATTTTGCACTTCAGCTGCGGAATTGTGCGCTCATTCAAGATAGCGCCCAGTGCGCACGGAGCGAAGATGTCGGCATCCACAGCGTAGATTTGATCAGGGGTTACAACAGTTGCATCGAACTCTTGAACAACTTTCTCTACTTGATTCGGATAGATATCGGTGATGATGAGCTTGGCACCGGCAGCAGAGAGGTAGCTGCAGAGGTGGTAGCCGACATTGCCAACGCCCTGTACGGCAACCTTGACGCCTTCAAGCTTTTCGCCCAGTCCGGCATGCTTGAGAGCGGCTTTGATGCCCTGGAAGCAGCCGAATGCAGTCATCACGGAAGGATCGCCCGAGCCGCCTTCATTGCTGCCGCCCACAGCGTACTTAGTGAAATTGCGGATGTAGTCGATGTCTTTAACGGACATGCCAACATCTTCTGCGGTGATATAGCGGCCGGCGACCGATTCCACAGCCCTGCCGAAAGCGGCAAGAAGCTCCGGGGTCTTTTCGGTGCGTGCATCGGCAATAACAACTGCCTTACCACCGCCGAGTTTCAAATCAGCAACAGCAGCTTTGTAGGTCATACCGCGCGAGAGGCGCAAAACGTCACGAAGAGCAGCAGCTTCGTCGGAGTATTTCCACATACGGCAACCGCCGAGGGAAGGACCGAGAACGGTGCTATGGACACCGATAATTGCCTTCAGTCCAGATTCCTTATCTTGGAAGAAAACGACTTGTTCATGACCGTATACATCGAGATCGTGGAACACTCCCATCATTAACGGCTCTCCTAAAATTGTTGGGATGGATTTGTGGTTGGAACGTTTGAAACGTCAAATAAGTCCCAGCAAAATTTTGCGCCCTATTCCTGCAAAGTTTCGCAATCGTTAGGTTATTGCAATTTTCTGCCGCCAAGCGTCCGGAAACACAGCGCCCGTGGGAAACAGATCCTTTAGGGATCATGAAGACGCTCAACAATATGAACGAGAACACATATTCACCCTATTGAAAAAACAAAAATTAGCGCCCGCTCAGAAAGTGGGCGCCAACAACGTTTTCTAAATCAATATATGAGATTGACTCAGTGATTCAATCGCCTAGACCTTTTCAAAACGAAAGACCTGAATATCGTCAGCGTAGTATCTGAGCGCATCTTCAACAGTCGGGAAATAGTCTTTGTGGACTACCGAAACGAAGTCTCTGTGGTCCAAACGGCAGACGCCAACTTTATAGCCTTTGGCTTTGAACGCATCAACGAAATCATCGGGAGCATAATCTATTAGAGGCAGGACGGACTCGCCTAGAATAATCTTCTTCCAGTCTTCCCACTGCGGATTGCCTGTGTGGCAGCCGGTTGCAGCGTAATAGACGCCACCTGGCTTCAAGAATCCGGACATAAAATCGGCGTGTTCGGCGAGGTCTTGCATCAGATAGATGACTTCGTAACTGAAAGCGAAATCAACTTTTCCTTTGAACTTTTCTGCGTCTTTTGCCAGCAAATACTCGATTGGGCGTTTGCCAACCAGTGATCTGGCTGTTTCCAACGACTTTTCCGCAATGTCGATGCCGACGCCTTCTTTAAACTGTCGCTGATCATGGAGCAAGCGCAGAAAGCCGCCGCAGCCGCAGCCAAAGTCGAGAACCGTTTTGCCCTTAATCTCATCCTTTGGCGAAATGCGCTTGATGAAGCTGTTCCAGTACTGCTCGTGATACTCGTTCATCTCGAGATCGCGTTTTTCTTCTTTCATCCATGTGGAAATGGCGGTCACGGGAAACTCTCCTTCTTGCGAGGTCGGCGCTGGCTCTCTTTCAGCAGACGGAGATTATACTCTGATGAGAATCAGTCTCAAGTAGATTTCCTATTTCTATTACTTTCGACACGGCTTGAGCGCTTTAAATGTTGCAAAGATAACGTTTAGAACGAGGCTGGGAACTTATCATGATGCTGATTGCTCCTTCAGGATGGAAACACCTCCTCCCAGGATTTTTATGCAGAATCGGCAACGAAAGATTGTAATTCTCGGCGCAGTTCTCATTGCCGTTTCGTTTTTGGTGGGGCTTTTGCACAGCTTTTTGCCTGCCTTAAGCGTCAATCTTCTAGCAATGTCCTGTGAGCTATTCATCTTCTTTTGCTACGGATTATTCGGAATCCTCTTTCTGACGCTGGCTACGGCTGTTTTCTCGATTGCAGCAGTCTTCCATAATCCGTTTGGAATACTTTTTTTGCTTGGAACTCTCTGGGTCATAATCACCAGAAAACCGAAAGCTATCAGCTAAACAATGAGCCTATACTACGTTGCTTAGTACAGCATCACAACAAAAAAAAAGGGCACCGTTTATGGTGCCTTTTTTGTTGTCTTTTCTTAGCGCCGCAAATCTATCTCATCCACACTTTCTTGCTCTCCGCCACGCTCTCCAGCGGATTCAGAACTGATGCGATGTGGCAGGACGGAACCTGGTGCGGCGGAACATCCAGGCAGAAAACGAAATTTCCAACCGCAGGCAGACACGCTTCAATTCCACATCCCAGACGCAAGAGATGGAACATCTGCTTATTTGCACGCAGAGCCTTCACGAAAAGCGCTTGCAAGTCACTGTCTGCCAGGATGCGTTTGAAACGATTGCAAAACGGATCGCTGATGTGGTCATAGAGCGATTTGTCAGTACGTTTCCAAACTTCTACCATGGAGATAACCCGGACGAATTCAACCACATGCGACAATCCGTGAGCACTTATATCGCATGCTTTCACATTCAAGCGATCGAGATGTTTCACACTCATCCTGGGCTGTTCGCTCAGCATAAAGTCCAGGTCTGCGCTATAGAACTTAGCGACTTGCGGCTGTTGAAGTCCCTCGCTCGTTTGCGCCAGAGCAAGTAAAAGACCGTATTTCAATCCTTCACGCAGAGCGTAGACATACGATTCGTTTTCGGAAACTATCTGTCCATGCTGGTTGAGACGCGTGCGCTCGCGGTCGCTCGGCGAGCTCGTCGCGAAGAAGACCGCCTCAATGTGATTCAGCGGGCTGAGTCTTTCGTGAACGAGCAAATGCGCTTTCCTAACAGCGTTCTCATAGGAATAGAAAGAAAGCAAGCGGTCCATGTGCGTCAGACCGTCTACATATCCTTCGAAAATGAAACGGTCGAAAACGTGCTCATGGTAATAGAAGTGCAAAATTTGCCTTACGACAGCAAATGCTTTTGCGCGTCTGGGATCGTCGTCTTTTTCCGTCTCTGCGCCCGGCCACTCGCCGAAAATTTCCGCAAGCACGTCATTGTGCACGCCGCCGCAGGAATAACGACGAATTTCTCCTTGTGGGATGATCTGTTCGATTGCTTTTGAAAACATAAACTGGATGATTTGTGCCGAAAGCGGTTTTGCACTTTCGACGGTGATAAATAGCGTTTCTCGTAATTCCGCACACGCTGAGAGATTTGCTAAGCAGATAGAGAACATAAGTGGGTTTACAAATCCGCTTACTTGCACAAAGAGCGAAGCAGACGATGTTTCTACTACCGAGGAAAAACTCGGTGGAAACAGATTCTTCTCGTGCAGTTGCTCAACTCTGATGCGGGAAAAGCGCTCTCTTTGCGTGAATGAAAAATACGAATACGCTTCCAGCTTAGATGCATGGATTTACCGCATCAACGATGCAAAACAAGAAAATTGGGCGTGTTTTCAAAAGTGAAGTAACTCAGATCGTGCATCCTTTCGGTGGCATGAGAAACCGACTTCCACCATGCGCTAAACTTAGCGTCGACTGCTCGAAGGACAATGCGAAATTGGATCTGAAATTGCAAGGAAAAACAGCCCTGGTCACAGGCGCAAGCTATGGGCTGGGCTTCGCTTGTGCACAAGCCCTGGCTGAAGAGGGCGCTTCAATAGCCATATGCTCACGCGATATGGAAAAGGTGAAAAATGCCGCTTGGCAAATTTCCGAAGCAACCGGTACAAAAGCCCTGGGCATAAGTGCCGACCTGACAGACAAGGACGATTTACAGCGCGTTTTTGACGAAGCTCGAGCGTTTCTGAACGGCATCGATATTCTCGTGGTTAGCACGGGACACCCTCCGACCTATCCTTTTTCTCAAGCCACGGACGAGCAATGGCAACTGGGAGAGCAACTCGTCCTTCGTCCACCCATTGTTCTGAGCAGGCTGGTACTACCGGCTATGAAACAGAAGAAATTTGGACGCATTATTTTCATCGGCTCTATTTTCGGATTGGAAGCGGAGAGCTCCTCGGTCGTTCAAAGCACGCTCAGAACAGGCTTGAACGCAATGGCAAAATGCATTGCCACAGAGGTAGCTGAAGACGGAGTGACGGTCAACGTCATCTGTCCCGGGTATTTTGAAACACCCCTCGTGGAAAACCTGGCCTTGCAGTATGCCAACGCACAGAATACGACAAGAGCAGAAGTGTTGGAAGACTGGAAGAAATACTCGCCGGTAAAACGATTTGGAAAGCCTGAGGATCTCGGTGCGCTCGTCGCATTTCTGTCATCACCAAGAGCAGAATTTATCACCGGCACAACTGTCACCATAGATGGTGGCGCTGTCCGCAAATATTGAACATCAGACTGATTCGACAGGCTTTGCAGCATACTACGTGCTATAGTTTTAACCGGACAAAAAATGAGAACGGCGGGGAATCAGGCGATTGCACCCGCCGTTCTCGAAAACTGATTTGACCTCCATCTACCGGAAACCGGGCAGGCTTCTCAGGCTCAACAGACTTTCAAAAACACTCTCGAAAGGCTGATTGAAACTGTAGGACGCTGTTGCGTCCTGAGCGATCCATGCTCAGGTCTTTGGTGGAGAGATAAGTCAAATCAAAGACTAGCCCTTGCGACCTTCGTCGAGTTCGCGCTGCAGCTGCGCCGGAATGGTCAGACGATCGGACGGGGTGATGCCGTTCTTCTCGTCGTACTGCTGGCGCATCTGCCACTTCTCGCCGTCAGTCGGCTCCGGCGCCCAGCACTTGCCGCCTTCGGCAATGCACATGATCGAGCCGTCTTCGAAAAGCATCGCTCGCGCGCTGCAACCGGGACAGGCGACCTGCTGGTCGACGCGATTGGGGTTGCCCAGAATCTCCAGGCTGTTGACCAACTTCATACTTTCTTCTCCGTTAATTGTCTTCTGATGCAGTGGGCATCAGGAGAAATCCATGGCAGCGGTATCGGACCACCGCCTTAGCCGAAATGCGCTGCCGCCTTCGCACCACTGGTGGCGGCAACGCATTGATGTCGCATTTGCATGCGTGGCGTTGTGAATGCTGTCGCGACATGCCCGAGAGCATGCTTGCCCAAAATGGCAAATGGACAGTTCATCAAAAGCTCCCGACCGGAAGTTGCTAATGAACTGCCCACCGCGACAGGTAGGACGCTTACTTGCCGCCGTAGGCGAGCTTGAGCTGCTTGCGCATGTTGCGCTTGTCAGACTCGTTGTAGAAGCCGCCGTTGATGGCGTTCAGGCTCAGCTGATGCAGGTCCTTGTCAGTCCAGCCGAACGAGCGACGGCCAAGGGCCATCTGCATGCGCATGCTGGTCTTGATCAGGGTCGTGCCGTCAGTCGAGAGCATGACATGCTGCTTCTCCTTCAGCTTGCGCCCCACGGAGTGGCAGCGGAACTGACCGGTCGCCAGGCTCGGATGAGCGTTGAGCGTCAGGTTGGAGTGCGGGCAGCATTCCTGGTACAGGTCGGGGTCATCGTTGTGCAGGAAGTGACCGACGACGAAGACGTCGTTGTCCTTCAGCAGCTGGATTTCCTCCGGCGTGGCCGGCTGGACTTCTCCGAGATGCAGCGTGATGCCGCAATCGCCGCCGGACGCTTCGCGAGCGCGGAGGGCTTCCACCCACCACCACTGCGGAACGCCGCCCCAGAGGGCTTCGGCACCGGCAAGGTCCATGGCGCCGACGTTAGCGCTGTACTTGATGCAGAGGTCAGCGACTTCTTTCGCTTCCTTCCGCTTCGCTTCACCATCCGG
Source organism: uncultured Candidatus Obscuribacterales bacterium (assembly GCA_964493595.1). Lineage (GTDB taxonomy): Bacteria > Cyanobacteriota > Vampirovibrionia > Obscuribacterales > Obscuribacteraceae > QKMZ01. The sequence continues at coordinate 40,967 of CAZBOX010000008.1, forward strand.
ACCACGCAGGGCGCAGAGAATGAGCTTGATCGGGATGGGAGCGCTGGCAGTCACTTCCGCAACCGCTTCGACAACAGCCTCGAGCGAAAGGCCGCCGGCGATGTGCAGGTGCGGAGCGAAGCGAATCTGGGCGCCGATGGTGTGGTCGGCGATCAGGTCTTCGATGTAGTGCTCGGTGAAGAGCTTGATGTTCTCGACCGTCTGCATGAGCGGAACGAGCTGATTGGCGATGGCAGCCACATACGCCGTCAGGTCGCCGGCACGCGCGAAGCAGTCTTCACGGTAGGCGGAAACGGCGCGGCGCTGCAACCGAGCAATCAGGGCGCGATCCGTCACGGCTCCGGTCTTCCCGAGAAGCTCGGCCGTGCGCCAAAGCTGCTGGGTCAGTGCCGGAAACGGCTCGGCGAAGGTTTCGAACCCTGCCTTTGCTGCAAGCCGCACCACGTCCCGGTGGCGCAGTACGCAGTCGAGGTGCGTGTGGTTAACGACATTGGCATTCTGGGGAACCCAGAGCCCGTTGATTTTATTCATTCTGGTCATAGTAACTCCTAGTTCCTGGCGTAGTCGCCCGTGCTCTGACTAATCCAGCAGCAAGCGCTCTGAACCAATCGAGGAGAAATCCACAGCGTGTTTGCGCAGATACACAATCCGGTGCATCGAATTCGCCCCCATCAGGCGAAACAATGAAAGACCTTGAGGCTCTTCTATCGCGCTTGTTCTGTGTTTTCAGCTCCTGTGAAATTGAAAGAAATGGGATTTCAACCTAACAAGAACCACTTGACAAAGACAAGTGACTGAAAGCCGTAGAGGCTCATGGATGCATAGTCTTAGCTAGGGCTTATATCGCTACGCTCGCGCAGGCGAATAGAAAACTAATCCTGGAGCCCGCAAAGCCAGTAAAATCGGGATCTAGCGCAGTTGTGCTAGCAGGCGGACAAAGTGATGTATGAAGGTCAGGGTTTACCATGTGGCACAGGTCGGCGGATGCAGGTACTATATGTGTTTAGACTGGAATCCTGGTCCAGAGAAGTAGACGACGCCCGGTAAGGAGGCAATTCACATGGCAATCGGTGGTCGCGCCGGTGAATCATTCACAGAAATCAACGTAACTCCGCTTACCGACGTGTTTCTCGTGTTGCTGGTAATCATGATCCTGATTGCACCACTCGTCAATCAGACTGTTTTGAAAGTCGATCCGCCCAGCGCCGGCCCCTCGAAAGCAAAAGATGACGACAAAGGTCCGAAGATCAATGTCGAAGTTACAGCCGCCGGTCAAATTCGCGTCAATAACGTTCCTGCCAATCCGCCTGATTCCCAAGGTGTTGCAGTTTCAATCAAAGCAGAGCAAGCAAAAGCAGGAAAAACAGACATTCCGCTCATGCTTACAGCAGAAGGCGATGCCAGACAAAAATACGTTGTTGCAGTCATGGACGCAGCAGCCGGATGCGGCATCCACAACCTGCGCGTGATGCCGATCAAGAAATAGCACCATTAATAAATAACGAAACCCTCGCGCAGAGCCTGTTAAGAAAAAACGAATCGTTGCGCGATTCTGCGCACATGGATAAGAACTACTGACAACACAGCGTTTAAAACTTCCTCAAGAAGCCGCTTTTGTGTGAAGTTGTTATTTATTTCGCTCGCTTTCCACAGCTTATGTTTAATAGGCTCCACTCGATCTTCCACGCGTTCATTTCTGTCAAAAACAGCTTCTAAACCTAACCCCGCAACCCTTTCACGCATAGCGCTCATGTCTCCGTCACCAAATCGAAGGTGATCGAATTGTGACCGCTACCGGCGCCTGCTATAAACGCGCAGCGCGAAGACTCAGACCCTGACTCGAACTCCGCAACTTTGCCGATTTGTCAGCACGATCGACACGATATGCGTCGCATATCAAATCGGTTTTGCAGCATGCGTGCGCAGAGCGGAAGAGAAGGAAATGCTTATGCTATCCAGAAAGCAGTATTTGCTTGCCCTGGTTTTGATGGCATTGGTACTGGTGCCACTGTCATGGCTGGTCGAGAACTTTCATTCAGACGTCGACATTACGACTGTCGGAAGGCAAGAACTCACCAGCGAAATCGCCGATCCCAAGACGGCGATCTACGTCGAGGTGTTGAGCCGCAGCTCGGCAGAGTGTACAGAGAATCACAAGGTCGTCGCCGAACTGGCCTCCGAATATCGCGGCAGAATCAAATTCTTGCGCGTGTTTGTTGAGGACGTTCCCGACGCGGAGAGTATTCTCGGAGTACACGGCACACCCTCGGGAGTACTCATCACTCCGGCGCCGAAAGAAATGCGCACCATGGGTGCCGACGCCGGAGCGCAATATTCGCCAGTCGATGGCTTCTCCAGTCGTTTTCGACTGAAGCAGCTTTTCGACAGGGTTCCCTGAACTGCCTTTGATATCGCAGCAGGCGTGTGCGGACAGCATTGGTCAAACCGGTGTTCGCGCGCGCAATGTATCAGCAAACTTGTGCAATTGCCTGACCGGTTATGGCGATTCGCACACACTGCCCTCACAGTGAGGGTACTGCAAGGAGAACACTATGTCCGACCACAAGAGGCCCAATGGCCACAATGATCAGAAGCGCCGCGCGATGAGGGGGGCTGTCAACGCTCTCTATTTTGCCGTCGTGGAAGCAATCGAATCGGCTCCCGAAGCCAATGAAGCCCCTATCGAGGTTCCCTGCGCCGGCATCAGCCTGGAAGTGGTGAACGCCGTCATCGGGCGGTTCGAAGGTTCCGGCTGGAACGTCGAGCTCAATGCCGAAGCGCAGAAACTGACTGCTACTGCTGCCAACATCGACAACACGCACACGCCGAGGCCGCCCCGCCCCCCCTACTCGCCGCCGGCGCCGATCGTGCCGACGCCGCCTGTGCAGCCCATCTTCGAGCCCGGCGGCAACCCACCTCCGCCTCCGGGCACCGGTCCCAATCCCGGTACGCTACCGCCCGTGGTGCCACCAGGCCGCGAACCGGATCCGGTTCCGCCCGGTCACAAGAACTTCCGGTCGGAAGACATCTAATTCCGGCCACGGCAGACTTCCGGTTTGCCGCTCTCGGCATGCATGGTTGCCCGGCGACCATGCATGCGTTTTTTCATTAAGCAGACTCGGAAATATTCCGCAAACTCGAGAGGAAAAATCAATGTCCGGTCAATCTAACTCAGGCTCGCATGGAAAGCTTGTAGAAGCGACTGACGCGACCTACCAAAGCGAGGTCCTGGAATCGCAGATTCCTGTCGTCGTCGACTTCTATTCGCCCACATGCGGTCCCTGCCGCATGATCAAACCTTTCCTCGACAAACTCGGCGAGGAATACGACGGCAAGGTCAAAGTCGTGACCGTCAACGTCGCCGACCATCAGGAGCGCTTTTTCGAGATGGGTGGACGCAGCGTCCCCCTCGTCGTCACCTACCACTGCGGCAAAGAGTTGAGCCGCCAGGCGGGTGCGCGCCCCTACCCCGAATTCCGACAGTTGTTCCAGTCGCTCTACGAGCGCAGCCTGACCGAGCAGTGCCCGGCTCCAGGCGACACCGCCGGCGACTCCGCAGCTGCCACCACCAAAGAAGCAGACTTCGCCAATGCCGTCGAAGCCGCAGACGTGGCGTTTTTCGCCAAGGCCGGCCCAGCCACAGAGCGCTTTGAAAACGACATCGAACCCGACCAGGCTCGCCTGGAGAGTGCTCGCATCGACGCAGCCAACAAGCTGCTTGCCGGCGAAATCACCCAGGCAGACCACGACGAAGTCGTGCAGACAGCGGTGCAGCGTTTCATCGCTGACACGGCTGCTGCCAAACAGCGCCTTATGGACGTTCTGCAACCGGCCGAGGCTGCGCGCACCGAGTCCATCGAAGCAGCGCGCAAGCAGTTCGCGGCTGACGCCCAGAGCTGATTACGTACCAAATCTCTAAATCCACCGCTGCGGAGAGCCTTGTATCCGGCGGCGCTTAGCGTCACCGGCAGAGGTTCTTCGCAGCCCAATTTTGGAAAAGGGAGCCGCCATGGCGGACGATAACAAGAATGAAAAACCCGACCCCGAACTGCCGGAGGAGCTAAAGGATCTCCCTGATCTGCAGGAATTGCAGAATACAGGCAATCAGCCTCCCAAGCCCGAGAAGCCGAATCCCGAAGAAGAGCGCAAGGAGCGAAACAAGCTCCTGGTCGGTTCCCAGTTTGCCTACACGCTGGTGATTTCGACACTGATCTTCGGATATCTCGGTAACTGGCTCGGAAAGCTTCTGGGCGGCGGATTGTGGTCGATGACATTCATGCTGCTTTTAGGCGGTGTGGGATTTGGCGTCGAAATGTGGCGCATGATCAGGTTCTTCGACCCGAATAGAAAGCCGAAGAACAAAGACGACGAGGACCGCTCGTCGAAGAAATAACAAACATAGGCGAGCGGGGCTTCAAACCTCGCTCTCCTTTGTTTTTTCTGTTTTATACTACCTTTTATAGTGCTTGCATTTAATCAAACACTACGTAATTTCCCCAATGACGGCGTGAGATTACGATGGCACAATTACCGAACTTCCTCATAAGAAATTTTCATAGAAACACGCTCACACAGGGCTTCCCCACCTTCAAGCGAGATGTTTGTGTCTCGTCACCCCAAGGAGCAATGACATGGTCGAATCTTTTGAGCCGGTGCAAACCGCCGGCAAGTCCGCAGCTCTCCAGAACAGTGATGGCGCTGCAGCTGCAAGGGTTGAAGATGAGCAGGGGAATGAAAACCTCGCCACAAAAGATCCATCAGCAACGCTTTTAGAGTCAGCGAGCGTGGCCGGCGACCCGACGCAAATTGCCGGTGCCAAAGGTCAACAAGCTCAAGAGGTTGCTCAGCTAGAGGCATCATCCGGACTTTCAGCCGGTGACGTGGTGCTCGGAGGCGCTCTCTTTGCCGCCGGGGCAATCGGTCAAAAATATGGTTTCAACAGACAAGCCCTGGCAATGGTCGGTCGCGGAATGGAAGTTGCGAAGACTGGATTGACAGGCGAAGTACATCTTGCGCCCTACGCCAAATTTCTCTCCCGCAATCATGAAGTAGCTGATGCCGGTGCCCTGGCCAAGATGCATGGTTGGTTGAGACCGGGCGGTGATTCGATTCACGGCAGCGGCCAACTTTTTATGCAGGCTGACAGAACGGTTGTCGCGACAAACGATCTGCTCAATCCGAATGTTTTCCACGCAGTCAATAAATATGGAGACGCTGCTAAATTCACTTCTTCGGAAGTGGGCGTACATTCGCTTGCCCAGCTAGAAGGCAGAGGCGCCATCCGCGGTTTTGCAGTCACCCATGAGACACCTGTTCTTACAGAATTGGCCAGCACCACGATGCGCGACGGCAACCGTTATGCGCGGTTCATGAAAGATGGCGTTGTCCTGGAAGGCAAAGGCGTCTTCACTCCTGCTGAAATGGATGAAGCAATCAAGCAAGGCCAGAGGCTGACCTCATCACTGTACGAGAGCGTCGTCAAAACTAAGAAGCTGCAAGCATAGAGCTGTCTGCAATAGTGGAGCAACAGGCTAATCGCCGAGATCTAAGACGCGAATCGCTTGCTACTTTCTATAGTATTAGCCAGCAAAAAAATCAGAAGGCTGCGGCGCCAGCAGGAGATGCTGCGACACAGCCTTCCGATAGCTTCAGCTTGCGATGCTGCTGGTCACGTGCGCGTACACCTCATCAGCCAGTGCGATGAGCTGTTCGTTCGTGGCATCCAGTGCCTGTTCGAACATCTCAGCGAACACGCGGCTGACCAGGTTGCGCATGTCATCAGCGCTCTTCACTGTCGCCAGTTCCTTGAGGACGCGGCGCGCCTCCGGCATGTATTCATCTTCGGGACAGCCCATTTTGGCCAGCCCCTCGGTGTCATGCCGGAACATGATGGCGGCCACCTCTTCCAGGAGGTTGCCGTAGCGCTCTTTTAGGAGCGCTTCTTCATCCATGATTTCTTGCTTGGTCATCTTTGCCTTTGCGTTTCCGTTCAGATGCACGGGATTGTGCATCTGCGCCGGACCTCCGCTCGGCTAGAACACCGAAGCCACAACGGCGGGAGCGGATGCTCCCACCGTTTCCTCTGTCAGTCGCGTTGCCGCGATCAGACGTAGTCCGCGGGGTTCAGGCCGAGGTTGGTCGCGATCTTGCGAGCAACCGCCTTCTCGGAGTCGGCGAAATCACCGTCCGAGGCGGCGAGAGCGAGCACCAGCTCCATGAGCGTGGTGGCCATCTCGTTGTTGCCCTTGGCCTTCGCGATCAGGCCGTTCAGCTCGATCTTCGTCATGGCGCCCTGGGCCTTCACGACGTAGTTCTGGAACAGCGTGGCCTTCTCGCCGGGCTCGAAACAGGCGAGCGCCGGATGCGAGTTGATGAACTCGGAGGTGGCTTCCACCTCGGAGTCCTGGACCTTGCCGTCGGCGGCGACGATCAGGGCGGCGGCGGCCATGGCGGCCTGCAGGAAGGTGCTGTTCTTGAAGCGGCCGACGCGGCGGGTCAGGTCGGCGTTGATGGAGGAGGCGCCGGAACGGAGGCGGTCGAGGAATGACGGCATGTTGGATATCCTTCTGATTCTGGTTTCACGAACCTGGAGGAAGCTGCGAACGCATCGCCAGTCTTCTTATCCAGGGTGTTTGATGCCGAACCCAGCAACGAGGTTCGACGAATCGAGCTTTACTTCAGGCACCTAAGCGGTGGATATCAGCTATGAGCCACCGCCTTCGGCGTCAGCTCTTCTTGGTCGGGTCGGTCGCGGAATCGGTGCTGTTGTTCCAGCGGAGCAACTTGTACACCGCGCGGCCGATGAGGATGAACGAGAGACCGGCGACCACGTACGGCACGTACGGGATCGTCATGATGAACGCGAAAGGCAGCTCGACGATGGCGACGAGGACGGCGACGGCGATGACCGTGTTGATCAGAGCGCGCATGGCGGGCTGACCGCGCTTCGTGAGCCATTGGTAGATGTCCACACCGAACGCGATGGCGCCGATGGCGTAGAGGATCTTGAAGACCCCAAATCCGAAACTCAGCATAGCTGTGTCCTTCTACGGTGGTTGAAGAAAACCTCGATCCCGACCTCTTTTTCGCGAAGACGCACTCGAGCCCCATCAAGAAGATGGAAGACAGATAGCCGCTGTGGGTGTCTGTGTGTGCTTTGTGAGTGGCGCGCGAAATATCGAAGGTGAAGGATGAAGTTGCAACTCAAACTGGCAAAAAAGCCCGCCACTTGGCAAGCGTTTACATAAAGTGATGAAATCAGCTTAGCGTGTAACCTTTCTACATGACGTTTTAAGACCCTGGCCGCTGGCGGATCTCAAATAACCCATCCACTTTTTTGAGAAGAATCGACCCACTGTGAATTGCAATAAGAAACCTTTGGCTTTGCTAAGCAAATACAAGATGGGAAGGTTAACCACCGCTAAGTTCGAGTACAGTCCGCGAAACTCCTTATCGATAGGGGCTTTCACATGTCATTGCCCGGATCGGTCTGGACAAACCTCGCACGAGCTAATGCGATTTACACAGGCAGTGGAAGAATAGAACAAACAACATATGGATACGCGAGCAATTGATGTCCAACTCATCCGATCTCTCAAAACGCCCTGACAAAGGAGCATTTGCTCTGCTGTGCCTGGTCCTCCTGCTGACCGGCCCCTGTTCTCTTGCCCAGGCAAGGAGTAACGCAAACAATGCAGAGACAAAAACGACCAAAACGGAAATAGTAACCGTCGATACAAACGCCCAGGCATCGCCATTCCCACACTTCTGGGAACATATCCTGGGCTCCGGGCGCGCCATACTCAGTTTGCGCGACAGTTATCGCCAGGACCTCAAAATTTGCAAAGACAGTTTCGACATACGCTACGTTCGTTTTCATGGGATTTTTCACGATGAAGTAGGTGTGTACGATGAAACCCCGGATGGGAAGCCCGTCTACAACTTTTCCTATGTCGATCAGATTTATGATGGCTTGCTCGCACAAAAAGTGCGCCCTTTCGTTGAGCTCAGTTTCATGCCGAAGAAATTAGCATCCAGAGAGATGCTGCATTCATTCTGGTACAAACAAAACGTGGCTCCGCCCAAGGACATGAAACGCTGGAAAGAGCTGATTGCTGCGTTTGCCGAACACCTCGTGGAGCGTTATGGGATCAGCGAAGTATCAAACTGGTACTTCGAGGTTTGGAACGAACCAAACATTGATTTCTGGGGCGGTGAGCCCAAAGAAGATACATACTTCGAACTCTATGACGCAACTGCGCGAACACTGAAGGACGTTCATCCACTCCTGAAAGTAGGCGGTCCAGCCACAGCCCAGGCAGCATGGGTAGACCGCTTCATTGACTATTGCGCGAAGAATAGAACACCTGTGGACTTTGTCACCACCCATGTTTACGGAGACGACAGCGCCAAAGATGCGCTTGGAGAAGACCGTCCCCTCGGGCGAGACGAGATGGTCGCGGCAGCAATGAAAAAGGTCTACGATCAAGTAAAACGGTCTTCGAAGCCCAACCTGCCGATCATATGGAGCGAGTATAACGCCAGTTTCGCCAACCATCCTGAAGTCACAGACTCTGAGATGATGGCGCCCTGGCTCGCTAATCACATAAAGCTGAGCGCAGGACTGGCAGACGAAATCGCCTACTGGACTTTCTCGGATGTTTTCGAAGAACAGGGGGTTTGCAAAAAGCCTTTCTATGGTGGATTTGGGCTGATCGCACCGAATGGAATTCCAAAAGCATCTTTCCAGGCGTTCAATCTATTGAAGAGATTGGCAGACAAACGATTGCCTGTCGAGCCGGAAACTGCTCCCGTACTGGCCACGCAGATGGACGATGGCCAGCTGATTCTGGCAGTGTGGAATTATGCAGGCGAAAAGAACGAAGGAAAAACTCGGCGCTTCCAATTCCTGATTAAGGATGCCGACTCGTACGCAAAAGGGACTTGCCACACGATCAACAAAACTCACGGGTCATCCTATAGAAACTGGCAAAACATGGGCTCTCCAACTTATCCTACAAAAGCGCAAATTGAAAAATTACGGACCGATTCACAACCGCTAACCGAATTCGTTGCGGCAAAAGATCTGGAGCTTGAACTGCAGCCCAACGAATTGCGCGTAGTTATTTTCGTCAAGAAAAGCAAGAAAAGATAGATGCAATTTATGGACTTCGAAACTGCTCGCAAGCATACTATACTTTGTCGTTTTCTTCACTCAAAAAAAGAAAACGCCCGGGGAAATTGCTTTCCCTGGGCGCTTCTCTAAAACCCGAAGATGCCGTTACGCAGCCGAAGCAACATATCCCGACACCTTGTACTTGGTCCGCACATCAGTGGGAGCAAGCACAGTCACCTGCCCTTCGCTGTCATCGGGGAACTGTGATCCGTACAGCCAGTTGTGCATGTCGCGGATGACTTCCTCTTTGACTACACGCTCGCGTTTGGCGTTTCGCCTGAGGCATTCCTCGAGCGACACGTCCATGACGACAACGTGGATATCCACGTAGCCGGCGGCCTTTGCCATCTCGATAACGCGCTCACGCTGCTTGCGCATGAAGTGAGTGTTGTCGAGGACGATGTTCTTCTGCGCCGCAAGAGCAGCGCCGTAGAGCTCGTCGAAACGCTTGCGGGTGACCTTCCAGTCACCGATGATGTTGGCGTCGCCGTAGATTTCCTTGCGAATCTCATCGAGACTGATGCGCGTGGCACCGGCTTCGACGAGCCCATCGCTGAAAGTGCTCTTGCCCGAGGCGGGCAAGCCGGCAAAGACGACCAGACGAGGATTGCTGCCTGCGGGCTTGAGCAGCTGAAGAATCTTCGAGACGGTGAGGGTTTTCTCTCGCCTTCCTCTGTTCATGAGGGAAGTTCCTTATCGGGACTTTGTAGACCTTGCGGTCGAGAGTGGTTTTTTGGTGAAGAGGCTGAAACGCCTGCCTGACTCAGAGAGCCAGGCAGGCAATTTCAGGGCTGGACGGGATTACAACGAGAGCAGCGAATTACTTCGCGTGCTCGTCGATGAATTCCTTGGTGACCGGCTCCATCTTCCAGCCGCCGTCACCGGTGAGGGTGAGAACGCCGTCATGGAAGCGGATCACCGAAGGACGGTGACCGACGCTGATGAAGGTAACGCCCGATTCGCGCAGCAGCGTGTAGAGGCGCTCCTCCAGCGGGATATCGAGGGCACTGGTGGCCTCGTCGAGGATGGCGTAACGCGGACGCGCCAGAAGCAGTCGCGCGAAGGCGACACGCTGCTGTTCGCCCAGCGACAGGCCCTTGGCCTCGGCATCGAGACCGCCCTTGAGGGCGATGAAATTCTCCGGCAGACCGACGCGCACAGCCATCTCCGCAATCTCTGCGTCGGTGGCGTTGGAGCGCGGGTAGGTGAACTGCTCACGCAGAGAGCCGAGCAGCATGTAGGGAGTCTGCGGCAGGAACATCATGTCGCCCAGCTCGGGGTGAACGATGACACCGGTACCGCTGTCCCACAGACCGGCAAGACCGCGCAAAAGCGAGCTCTTACCGACGCCGGAGCGACCCATGACGATAACGCCCGTGCCTTCCTTCACCGCCAGGTTGAGCCCGGTGATGAGGGTGCGCGCGTAGTCCGGAGTCTGAAGGGTCATGTCCTTCATCTCGATGCGCGGCGCCACGACCGTCTTGATGGTCGGCTTGCCGGCAGCGTTGTGCTTCTCCTTCAGAGCTTCGTCGAAGCCACCCAGACGATTGACGTTGGCAGCGTACTGAGCGAGCGACTGGAAGGAGGTGACCACGACGGCGAGCGAACCGAGAATCTGGCCGAACGCCATCGACGCCTGCTGGAACGTGCCCAGCTTGGCGGCGCCGGCGAAGAAGAGCGGCGCGATGATCAGGTACGGGATGATGGTGACGAAGTAGTCGAAGGCAGTCTGGAAGAAGCCGACGTTGGCGGTCCAGTTGATCAGCTTGTGGTTGTTTTCCACAGCCTGACTGAAGCGGCCCTTCACGGTGCCCAGCTCGCGGTCTTCACCACGGTAGAAGCGAATCGCTTCGGTGTGGTTGCGAACGTGGATGAGCGAATAGCGGAAGTCCGCTTCCAGCTTCAGCTGCATGAAGTTCAGCGCGACCAGGCGGCGACCGAACAGCAGGATGAGCAGCGAGCCGACCAGAGAGTAACCGACCACGATGTAGGTCAGGCTCTGCGAGATGGCCCAGAGGACAGCCGCGAACGAGATCAGAGTCACCACGGAGTCGATGAAGGTCAGCGCCAGACCGAGAGTCTGCGAGACGACCGCATCGATGTCCTGATGAATACGTTCGTCAGGGTTGTCGATGTTGACGTTGTTGCCGACCCGGTAGTGAGCGCCGTCGGAGTTCAGGTACCGCTTCATGAAGTCGTTGGTCATCCAGGTGCGCCACGAAAGCGCCAGCTTGGCCCGGATCCAGCGATACGCGACGACGATGAAGGTACCGATGAGGAAGACCTTACCGATGCCGAAAATCGCCGCCATGAAACCATCCTTGGCCGCCTGGGCCTTGGCAGGATCGGTCGCCTGATTGGCGGCGAAGTCCTGCAGATAGTTCATGATGTCGCCCCACGCGAAGTTGAGATTCACGTTGAGCATGTTGATGCTGACGAGTCCGGCGAGCAGGAGCAGGAGCAGCGAGCGCCCCACCCACTTGGCCGGCACATTGACAGAACCGACAAACGGCAGCGGAACCGCCTGCTTGTCGTTCGCGAACCAATACGGTGCGCAGAGGGCGAAAATCTTTCGCCACATTGAAGTCTTGGTCTGATTCATAACCAGTCTCCGTTTTTAAATTGCAGCAGATCGCACGAAGCGAACGCCGCGGATTGAAATGGCTTCCCCACGTCCTCTGAAGCACCGGCACGGCGAAACAGCCGCACGCAAAAACAGCACCTCTCTCGAGAAGTGCCGGCGAGCGGCGGCAGACATGCCGCAAACTTCAGAATACGCCGAGGCAGGAAGCCCCTAGCCCGGCGCGCAAGTCGAGCGACCCCTGATTACGATAGGGGCGCTTAGTCGCAATATATGGCTACGCTGACTTCACCGTCTTCAGTGATGGCGCCTCTGAACATGCCGGATGTATTGAACGACATGACGGCATTGCCCTTGCGGTCGAGAGCAATCATGCCCCCGTCCCCGCCTGCTTTGCCCAGCGACGCAATTACTTTCTGCACTGCTTTTGCAACGGGCTCGCCGAGGTATTTCATGCGGGCACACACGTCATAAGACGCGACATGCCGAATGAAATACTCGCCGTGCCCTGTGCACGATACAGCGCATGTGTTGTTGTCTGCGTAAGTCCCAGAGCCGATCAGAGGTGAGTCTCCTATTCGGCCGTAACGCTTTGCCGTGATACCACCTGTGGAGGTGGCGGCGGCAAGATTTCCGGCTGCATCGAGAGCGACCGCTCCGACCGTGCCGAATTTATTCTCGTCAAACCCCACGGCCCGTCGCCTCTTGCGAAGCTTCAAGCCTTTATGCGAGCGAGAGCCGGAGTCAAACCGTTCCACTTCTCTCGCCAGGGCATCTTCGAGTTGCTCGAGGCGGCGCGTCGTTACGAAGTAATCGGGCTCGACAAGTGTCAATCCGATTTTCTTGGCGATACTGCGCAGAAACACATCGGCGCCTTTGCCGATGAGCATGACGTGCTCTGTGTGCTCCATGACCGCACGAGCGGCGGTGATTGGATTTTTCACGTTAGTGATGGCGCCAACCGCACCGGCCTGCAAGCTCGCACCATCCATGATGGCAGCATCGAGCTCGATGCGTTTGTCCCTTGTCAGGACGGCACCTTTGCCGGCATTGAAAAGCGGCGAGTCTTCCAGCACCTTTACCGCGGCAACAACCGCATCAAGGCTGGTTCCTCCGCCTTTCAAAACTTTGTGCCCGGCGACTAAGGCATCGCCGAGTTTGTTCTTGTATCTCGCCTCCAGCGCTGCGCTCATGGAGTCCGGGTTTATGACACCGGCTCCCCCATGGACCAGGAGTACCGCTTTGGCTGGCATCGGCATTGGTAAAGCTCCCCGACTGATTTCTAGCGAGTTTACTCGCAGAAGAGCGGAGCGCCAGCTAACCTTTGCCTTTTCTTCGTTTTGCCGTGGCAGCGGTGAATAATCCTGTCGCCTGAGCCGATAGAAGAGGCTCCCGGCACTTTTCATGCCATGAACCCCTTCACAGCCACTCAGGCTCGCGCGTCCTCAAAGGCTTTTCAGTCTTACGTCTTGCGAAGTTTATCGAGAAAGGACTGCAGCCCTTCCGGGTCGTCTGTGACGATACCGTCGACACCCATCTTGACCGCCGCCGTCCATTCCGAGACTTCGTTGAGTGTCCAGACATTCACCTCGATTCCGGCGCGCTTTGCCAGTTTGACCTGGTCGGCGCGCAGATTGACGAATTGCGGATGCCAGGCCTTAGTGCCCACCTCCTGCGCGTAAGCAGGCAGGTCGAGCAGCAAGCCGTTTATCAGCAACCCCGTCTTGTAGGTCGTTGTCTTCGCTCTGAAGCGCTTGAGAAAGGCATGATCGAACGAACTGACGATGATCTTGTCGTCGTGCCCATAGGCATCGAGCAAAGCGATCAGATCGTCTTCGACGCCGGCATAGGCATCAGGCGCGTTTTTCACCTCGACATTGATCATGAGCTGACCATCGATGAGCTCCAAAACTTCTTGCAAAGTCGGAATTCGCTCGCCGGCAAACTCAGCGGAAAACCAGGCCCCCGCGCTGAGCTTCTTCAGCTGCGTCAGGGTCTTGTCCTTGACCAGACCTTTGCCACTCGTGGTTTTGGTCAGGTCGTCGAAATGCAGGACAACCAGTTCTCCTGTTTTGGCTCGATGGACATCGAGCTCGACACCGTAGAACCCGGCATCGACACACTTTCTGAAAACAGAAAGTGTATTTTCCGGTCCCCACTTTCTGCCACCGCGGTGCGCAATGACACGTGGGAGTTTGCGTTTCATAAGAACCTCCAGATTCGTACGAATCGATATCACTCGCGCAAACAACTCCAGACAAATTTGGTTTCTCCCCCAGCGCGTTGAGGCGCAGGAAAAGAATCGAAAATCGACTGGAATTAAGCTGACTGGGTTTTTACGAGAAGAAGGAAGAAATGGAGGATGCTGAGACAAGCTATCTGACTGTCTAAGGTG